>NZ_JAXIVS010000009.1:0-300000 GCF_034259325.1 Hyalangium ruber
ATGACCTGTCCCCAGCAGCCCCGGCTCTACAGCTCGGTGCATCCGGAACACCTCGCTCCTCCTCCACGGTTCGCTCTCTCCTCTACTCTGCATGGAGGCGACCGCTACCTACACCTTGAAAGGGGTGCCTCTTAAGCCTGCCTCCACACCTCAAGCACGCGAACACATCCAGGGCGAACGTCCTGCTTGAGCAGCCCGGCCCAGTCCAAACGGGGTGTGCGCTCCTTCCTCGGCTCCTCCACCGTCGCGGCAAAGGCGGGGCTCTCCTCCTCCAGCCCCGGCTCCGCCCCTGCTTGAGGGAGCACCCGTGATGACTGCGGCGAGTTCCGCGTACTCACCAGCGACTTCGCGCTGAACAAGGTCGGCATCGGCTTCCCGCCGTACCACGGGCTCTGTCGAACCACGACGCTCGCGGTTGTTTGAACTACCCACCGGACCACATGATGATCTCGCCGGGGATGTACTCGGCGCCGAGACACGCGTGGAGCGGTGCCAGGTTGAGAGCGTCGAGGACGTCGCGAGGCACGGGGCGACCACCAGGCATCTCGATGAACGCTTTTGGGGGGAACCCGTCGTGGTGAAAGCGCATCGCGTCCACTACCCCATCGGCCAAGGGCTTCTCCCGCGTGGCCCGGAGGAACTGGTGCTGGTGGCGAACCACCGCGATCCCATCGACATGGGGATAGGCGACAGCCGTGCCGTCTGCGGTGCGATGGAACGACTGGTTCGTGAGGAGGCCCGACACCGGGCTCAGCAGGGCCGAGATGGGTTCGTTGCAGAAGTCGTCCCAGACGATGAAGAGCAGCCGAAGCGCGTCCGCACGATGCGCCTTGTAAACCGTGAACTTCGCCTCCGCTGACACCAGGAAGTCCTTCACCGGGTTGTCCCGAGGGGGCGTGAGTTGGAAGTCCTTCGTCGTCTCTCGAGGAACGCGTGCCGTGACCTGCAAGGGGTTCGACGAGCGCTGCCGCGCATGCGCGATGAGCTTGGGCGTCTTCACCTCGATCGCGCACCACCTGCCCGCGATGAGGGCTTCGCATTCCGGGTTCTTCTTCCCGGCCGGGCCTGGTTCATGGACAACTTGCGGCGCTAACCCCTCTCGTGAGGCGGCAGCAACGACGCCCTGCGTGACGTAGACCTCGGCGAGGATCTGGAGGACCGCCTCGTACTGTTCCTCCCCAGTGCCCGCGATCCCTGCAAGTCGGTCGACCATCTCGGCGGCGTATCCCGGAGTCGCTGAGTCGATCTCGGCGAGCGTTCTGCAGAGGCCTACGGTGAACGGCAGCACCACGCCGCGCGCCGCGTTCGCAGCGAAGTAGTGGAGCATGTGCTTCGGGTACTCAGTCGGGACCTTATCCACGACCAGTTTCAGCGCCTCGTCGAACTGCACAGGACCGGGCCTCCGTGAGTCGCCACGTTACCACAGGCGACGTGACGTGTCCCCTCCGCGCGAAGTCGGCGGCTTTGCCTCTGCGGAGGACGACGCATGCCCGAGACTGCGAAGCCGCGCGAGCCCGAGAGCACCGCCCAAGCACCGGGAGAGGGACGCCTCCGTCCGCGCCTTCGCGCCAGGAGAAGGACGCGCCCGTCGTCTGGCCGCGCCCCACCTCGCTTGCCTCCGCCAGCAGCGTGGCCAGGGTGTCCTTCACCGCCTCGTACAGCACCGTCCCCTCCGGCTGCCTCCGCCGGTACGCCCACCCGCGCTCCTCCACCCGCTCCTCCCCTGCCACACCTTTCCAGGGCACACGCTCCTGTCCGCCTCCCACGGGGTTCTCGTGAGCCCTGGGAGACCGGGGAACTCAGGCCGCTTGCCTCCAATCAGATTGCCCCTGTTGGGCCGCATGTGCCCCCAGTGGGCCCCTCCATCGGGGAATTGAACGGGACGAGACGGGACGAGACGGGACGGAGCGGAGGAACGAGCCACTGTGAGATCAAGGCGTTAGCCGGTAACAGCGCGACCTGCTTGGGGTTTTGCTTCCGCCTTGTTGCGGGTTCGATTCCCATCGCATCCAGGCAGTAAGGCCCCGAGCGCTATCAGGTGTTTCGGGGCTTTCTCGTCCGAGGCCGCGAGGGGCAGCCGGACGAGTTGGCCACTCTCGTGGCGTTGTAACTAGAATTCCGCCACCTCGGCGCAGTGGGCCTCCCAAGGAAGCGTGGCGTAGGGGTCGGTGGTCTGCAACTCTCATCCCATCTATACTCAAGCGTCTTGGACTCATCGGAGCCGCAAAATGTCGAACCGCCATTCCTACGAAAAGGACGCGATTGAGCAGGTGTGCTCTTATCTGCAGACTACGCGTGGCGTCGAGTATCGGATTGCCGCCGAACATGTGCCAGTAGGGAATAAGAATTGCGACTACCTGCTCGCCCTCGTAGATGGATCAGCCACTATTGCCGTCGAAATCGTCCGGCTCGTAGATGCGCCTGCATCCGTGGAACAGGAGCGGTGGAGATCTATCCTCTGGGACGCACTGAAGATTGAATTCTCAAAGCGTGGGATCTCTGGGTACATGGTGCAGACTCCCTGGAATCTAGACACCCCCCCAAGGGATATCAGAGGTATGTTGGCGCCAAAGGTGGCTGATGCCGTAGCCAAGATCCTTAGAAGCAACCCACACGCGGTAGACTTCAACGTCGATGGGTTTCGCTTCCGTCGTGCTCCCGAGTTGGAAGGCATCGGAGCTTACGCAAGCGGCGGGGCGCACTGGATAGACATGGCTGGCGGTGCCGCAGGCATCCTGGAAGTTCTTGAAGACAAGGATGCACAGCTTGCGTTGCCAGCAACTGAGAGGATCTTGGCTGCTGTTCCGTCTGGAATTGAACTGAACGCCAACGAGATTGCCCGTGAGTTGTCTCTGCGCAAGGATCTGGACCGACTCCACCACTCAGATCTTGTGCTCAACGTTCCTATTGGAGACGAGGTTTCCGCCGTCTACGCACGCGCTGTCCGAGACTACTTTGCTGGTCGAACTCCGTTTCCGACCGACCATACTGCATTGATCGACCTATGGTTTCGCGCGCGTCTGGGCGACAATCGTGAAGGCACGTTTGAGTTGGTGCGAGCGCTTCGGGAGTCAAAAGGATCTCTCGGCTTTTTAAGCGTTCAGGCACGGGAGGCACTCGGGCATCACGGAACCAAGTTGATTGATCAGAATCGGCATGATGATGCTGTATGGATTCTGCATGAGCTTTACACAGATCCAGATCCATCGGCTGAGAAGCCAATACACAAGGATGCCATCACAACGGTTCGGGGCACTGCCGCTTTTCTTTTGTATAGGATTGTCTCCGCCGCTCCCGTTGGAGAACTTGCCAAATTTCTAGAGATCGCGCGCAGCCTTTCTGCTGATGCAAACCTAGGAGTCCGAAGGCTCGCAGGCCATGCGCTAATGGCACTGATGCATTGGCGCGATTGCCACAAAAACAAGCAGCCTCTGCTCCAGGAGGAACTACGGCTTGCGATCAAACGCATTTGGCTCGAATACATCGACAGTGCCAGCGCCAACGGATTGACGGACGCTGCGAGGCATACACTTGATCGGGTTTATGACCTTACCGAAGTGGAAGTTGAGCACGTGATAGACGTGCTTCAGTACGGACGCGACTGGGAGTCCGACGAGGTCTTCGCTCGATTTGTGATTTACTTTGCATTCCTTCGCTCGTCCGATCCTGGAATAGCGCCAAGCTTCGATGATGCGCGCCTTCGCGAGCGCCTAAAGAAGCTTCTGAGCGGAGAGCCGGAACTCTGCGGCCAAGTTGCATTCGGACTGCGGAAGAGCACACAGGAGCATCCAGAAATTCGGCGCACTCTTGAACCGCTCTTAGTGATGCTCTTCGACGCTGCGCGCGGTGAACGAGCTTTGAAGTTCACGTTGGATAGCGCCGCATTTTTGGCTCGCGATGGACTGCTTTCGTCCGGCACCGAGGCAGCAATCCTCCGTGCAGTAGATGCGGCTGGCCCATTCAAGTCTCACGAAGCCTACTTTGTCGCCGAGGGCGTCAGCGAGCTTGCCAATGCACTGGATGCAAATCGCAGCAGCCTTGACAGTTCTTCGCTTTTCACCGCTGTCCGCGATCCTGAATTGCAGATGGCGATAGCACAACGCGGAGACAGTTGAGGGGCTTCTCGTATGACGCTCGCATTCCTCTGGTCCAGCAGGTCACCCTCGACGAGAGGAGTTCCCACGGAGCCCACAGGCGAGATTTGACGCTTGCGCAGTTCCACGAGCCCCACAAGCCCGCCTTGATGCGCAGCCGGTGAGGCATGTAGGGCACTGCATGTGCCCCCAGTGTGACCCTCCAGCGGGGAGTTGAACGGGACGAGACGGGACGAGACGGGATGGAGCGGGGGAACGATCCAGGGTGAGATCAAGGCGTTAGCTGGTAACAGCGCGACCTGCTTGGGGTTTTGCTTCCGGCTTGACGCGGGTTCGATTCCCGCCGTCTCGACCTTGAGAGGGCCAGCATGCTGGCCTTCTGCCGGTGCAGCCTTGGCCGGCAGATTGACTTGCTGTGTGGTTAGGCTGCTTCTGGCTCGAACTGGCTTTGGGAAGCAGAGTCCCCCAGCCAGCCCGAGCTCATGAGCCACTGCAGCGTGGACTCCAGCGACTCTTGGGTGGACTGCATTTCCAACACCTTCTCGAGGGCCAATTCTACCTGCCATCGGTTGTAGGCCACGAGGCGCTTCTCCACGACTGGATTCAGTCGGAGGTACTCCTTCCGGAGAATCGTGCGGCACTGGTAGTCCACGGCATCCCCTCCCGACTCGAGCATCATCTTCACCAGGAGCAGGGGATTGCGGAGGTCCAGCAGCCACCGGGCGAAGCCCCAGTTGGCGAGACCGTCTCGGAAGCTCGGTGAGACGTACGTCGACGTAAAGCCGTTTCCCAATGACAGCAACAGAAGACCTCTCATGTCAGCCGGCCCGGACTCATGAGGTGCCTCCGTCTGCTGCGTGCTCGGGCTCTGGAGCACCTGATGAAGCGCCTGCGCCAGACCCACCATGGACGGGTTGTTGGCGTACAGCCCTCCATCCACGTACCCGCTCCCTCGCTCCTTGATGCCTTGGTAGATGGGGTAGACGACGGGAGGCGAGCTGCTCCGCATCAACACGTCGACCACTCGCTCGTTCAGGTCGGGATCATCGGTGCTCCCGGTGTTGTGAAAGACCTTCGCTTTCCAGGTCCGGAGCCCGTTGCGCTTTCCATCCAACTGGAAGGTTGGGATCACCACCTTCTTGCGAAGGTCCCCGAGTCTCCTGTTTCCGAAGTGGTTGGAGAGGAAATCCCGAACGGAGGCCGAGTCGACCAGCGCGCTGATGCCGGCCAGTGTGAGCAGGGAGCGCCGAATAGACAGGCCGTCCTTGTTCATGGCGAGGAGCTCGCCCCAGAAATCGATGATCCTGCCCAGGGCAGCGTCTGGGTGCTCCTCGCGGGCGAAGAGCGCCGCGTTGACAGCACCCGCCGACGAGCCCACGAACAAGTCGACCTGGCCCAACAATGCCCGGTGCTCCGAGCGAGAATCCAGCATCCGCCGGAGCGCCCGCAGCATGCCCACCGCGACGTAGCCATTGCCGCCTGAGACGGAGGCTCCATCCATTGCCAGGATTCGGTACGGCATTCCATGTCCCCCCATCGAGAGCTTCTCGGACATCGTGCTCGATGGCGCCTCCGCCCACCAGACACCCTGGGCGGGCTTGGCACGGCAGACAACACTCTCCTCAGAAACGCGAAGGCCCCTCATCCCGATGGGAAGAGGGGCCCGGTGAACCCACCGTCAGCGCTGGCTCAGGCGCTCGGCGAGGAGCTCTTATCGCCCTCAGCCGAAGCGGCGGGGCTCGAGGCGTCGCCCGTGGCGGGAGCCTCGCTGGGGGCGGCGGCCTCGGCGGCCTTCGCGGCCTGGGCCTCCTGCGCGGCACGCTGGGCCTCGGCGGCGGCGCGCTCCCGCGCCACCTCCTCGGTCTTCTGGTCGCTGGCGGCCACCTCGTCCGGCGTCAGCTCCGTGCGCTCGGCCACCATGCCCGTCTTCTTCTCCAGGTCCTTGATGGCCCGGCGAAGCAGGTCGCGCTCCAGGAGCGTGCGGTTCATCCGCTTCTCCAGCGCCTTGTACTTGTCCTTCACCAGGTCCAGCTCGCTCTTGGTGGCGTTGTAGACGCGCTGCTGCGTCTCCTTGCCGCCCTTCACCCGGCGCAGCTCGCGCTCCAGCTCTACCGCCCGGTCGCGCTCCTTCTTGGCGCTCTGCTCCAGCCGCTCCATCTTCTCCCGGTCGGCGTCGTTCAGGTCGCGGTAGCGACGCTCGCCCCGAGTCTTCTCCACGGCCGGCGCGGGCTGCGCGGCGGCGGGAGCGGCCTCGGCGGCCGGCGTCACCTGCACCGCCGCCGTCACCACCCGCTCACCCTCCTGGGGAGGCGCCGTCAGCTGCCCGGTGGCCGGAGCCGCGGCCGTCGCCACGGGAGCCGCGGTGGACGTCGCCGCCGGAGCCCCAGCCGGAGCCACCGCGCGCCGGGACTTGCTGCCGCCCTGCTCACCACGCAGCCGCTCGAGCTCGGCCAGCGCGTTGGACAGATCGCCGCGCACCACCTCGAGCTGCAGGGAGGCCTGGCGCTCCACCTCGGCGCGCGCCTTGGTCAGCTCGCGATCGCCCTTCTCGCCCTCCTTCTGCTCGTACAGCTTGCGCTTGGTCTGCTTCAGCTGCTCCTTCAGGTCCTGGACCTGGGAGCGCTGCTCGTCGAGCTCCTTCTGCTTGCGCTGCAGCTCCGACTCGGCGCGGGCGCGCGCCTTGGACGCGTCCTCCGGCAACTCTCCCTTCACAGAGGGGGCGGCGGGGACGGCGGCCCGGTTCGGGCCGAAGAACAGCATGCCAAGCGTGATGGCAAAGCCGATGGATACGAAGATAAGGGCAGCAACCAGCACGAGAACGACCTCCACGGGTCTGCAAAAAGCGCCGCAGCCTAACGTCCGCCATTGGCACGTCAATAGCCGCGCGCAGGTGCTGGTCGGGTGGAGGGCGGGCAGGCCACCTGACCCGCCGGGTGGCCAGGGGCTTCCGGTGCTCCCGCAAAACGGGCGATGCTGGGGACTTCCCCTCCGCGACAAGGGCCTGGCGACATGGCACACCTGGAGCTCACCCCCAAGACGGACCTCTCGAGTTTTCGCAAGCTGGCCATCGGCAGCTGGAAGACGACGTACGATCCGACCGTCTACGGCACGCTGACGGTGCGCATGGACAAGGCCCTGGCCTACATCGAGGCCTTCCGGCAGCGCACCGGTGTGCGGCTCACGGTGACGCACCTGATGGTCAAGGCCATGGGCGAGGCGCTGCGCCGCTGCCCGGACGCCAACGCCATCATGCGCTTCAACCGGATCTACCTGCGCAAGCGGGTGACCATCTCCGCGCTGGTGGTGCAGACCGACGGCGGGAAGGTGGACCTCACCACGGCGAAGATCGACGACGCGGACATCAAGAGCCTGCACGGCATCGCCCAGGAGATGGAGGAGGCGATCCGCCGGGTACGCGAGCGCCGAGACGCGGCGCTGGAGAAGGGCAAGGGGACGATCCAGAAGATCCCCTACCTGCTCCTGAACACCTTCACCTGGCTGCTGGGCTTCCTCATGTACACGCTGAACCTGGACATGAGCCGGTTCGGCATGCCGAAGGACGCGTTCGGCTCCGTCATCATCACCAACGTGGGCTCGCTGGGCCTGGACACCGCGTACGTGCCGCTGGTGCCCTACACGCGCGTGCCCATCTTCCTGTCGCCCGGCGCGGTGAAGGAGGCCCCGGTGGTGGAGGACGGCAAGATTGTCGTGGGCAAGGTGATGAACGTGAACGCCTCGTTCGATCACCGCTTCATCGACGGGTTCCACGCGGGTGTGCTCTCCACCACCCTGCGCGAGCTGCTGGAGAACCCGTTCGAGATGTTCGACCCGCTGGAGTCGCTCCCCGAGGCCTCGTCGGCGGAGAGCCCGCCGATCAAGGCCGCGGGGTAGGGCGCCCGGCCCGGCTACCAGGCCCGGCCGCCGCCCATCTCACGCAGGCGCCGCACCCGCTCGGGGATCGGCGGGTGCGTGGAGAACAGCTTCATCACCCCGCCACCCGACAGCGGGTTGACGATGAAGAGGTGCGAGGTGGCCGGCGCCCGGTCGTACGGCATCATCTCCGCGCCGCGCTCCAGCTTCAGCAGGGCATTGGCCAGCGCGTCCGGATCGCCGCACAGCTCGGCGCCCGTGGCGTCCGCGCCGTACTCGCGCGAGCGACTCACCGCCAGCTGCAGCAGCGTGGCGGCGATGGGCGCCACCAGCAGCAGGCCCAGCTGCGAGAGCGCGCCGCCGAGGCCACCGCCCTCCTCGTCGTCACCGCGGCTGAGCATCGAGCCGCCGAACCAGAAGAGCATCTGCGCCGCGTAGCTGATGACGCCCGCCAGCGTGGCGGCCACCGTGCCGATGAGCGTGTCGCGGTTGCGCACGTGCGCCAGCTCGTGGGCCAGCACACCCTCCAGCTCGCGCCGATCGAGGAGCTCCATCAGGCCCGTGGTAACGGCCACCGCCGCGTGCTTGGGGCTGCGGCCCGTGGCGAACGCGTTGGGCGTGGCCGTGGGCAGCAGGTAGAGCCGGGGCGTGGGCATGCCGGCGCGCGCCGCCAGCCGCTCGACCATGTCGTGCAGCCAGGGCGCCTGGTGGCGCGCCAGCGGCTGCGCCCCGTGCATGGCCAGGGCGATCTTGTCGCTGAACCAGTACGAGGCGAAGTTCATCACCACCACGAAGAAGCCCGCGAAGGCGAGCCCGCGCGCGCCGCCGAGCCGCTGTCCGATGAGCAGGACGAGCGCCGTGAGGCCCGCCAGCAACACGGTCGTCTTGAGCGCGTTGCCCAGCCGGTGCCAGCCGCCACCGCGCAAGGGCGTGCTCCTCCGGGGCGACGTGTCATAGGTGTTGCTGTAGTAGGACATGGTGCTCTTGTGCCTCCTCCTTGTGCTGTCCAACAGAACGTAAACAGGCACGGGGGGGCGTCAATCCAAGCGGGCGGCGCTCAGAGGTAGAAGCGATCGACGACGCCCGCCGTCCGCTGGAGGATGGCCGTCCAGCCGACCCAGCCGTCGATCGTCCCCTTGTCTGCTTCCGCCTCGCTGCCAAGCGCCGCGAGCGAGCCCGTGCAGCCCTGCACCGTGCAGAGCCCCGACTCGCGCAGGTGCTCCAGCAGGGCGCGCAGGGTGGGCATCCGGCGCGTCTCGAAGCGGTCCGCCACGTCCTCGCGCGGAGGCTGGAAATCCGGTTCATCCAGGCGATCCTGGAGAAACCGCTCCAAGGCCCACCAGAAGAGGTACACCTCGGCCCGGCGACCGGAGGCCACCGCCGCCGCCGCGATGGACAGGCCCTGGTGGACGCGGTCGTAGTCCCCACTGTGTAGGAAGACGACCACCTTGGGAGACGTTGGGCTCACAGGGGCTCCTTACCGCTCGCCCCCCCATGCCGTCCATTCGGCGTGTTCCTAGGACCGCTCACCCCCCTTTGGCTTGCGTCCAGGGCTCTCCACTTGCTACAAAATCCCCCGACCATTCAGGCACTTAGCCACACACCCGCCTTCCTGGACGAAGGGCTCGCGCACCATGGGCGAAGAGACGACAGCGAAGCGCAAGGACGCTCATCTCGATCTCTGCGCCACGGGAGATGTTGAGCCAGGGCAGAACAGTACGCTCCTGGAGTGCGTGAAGCTGGTGCATTGCGCCATGCCGGAGATGGCGGTGGAGGATGTGGATCTCTCCACGGATTTCCTGGGAAAGCGCCTGCGCGCGCCGCTGCTGATTACCGGCATGACGGGCGGCACGGAGCGGGCTGCTCAGGTAAATCGCGACTTGGCGACATTGGCCGAGCGGCATGGACTGGCCTTCGGCGTGGGCAGCCAGCGCGCCATGGGCGAGGCCCCCGAGCGCGCCTCCACGTTCCAGGTGCGGGACGTGGCCCCCACGATGGCGCTGCTGGGCAACATCGGCCTCTACCAGGCGGCGCAGATGGGCGTGGACGGGGTGCGCAGGCTGGCGGAGGCGATCGGCGCGGATGCCATGGCGCTGCACCTCAACGCCGGCCAGGAGCTCACCCAGCCCGAGGGCGATCGCGACTTCCGGGGTGGCTACGCGGTGGTGGAGGGCCTGGTGCGCGCCTTCGGCGAGCGCTTGATGGTGAAGGAGACGGGCTGCGGCATCGGCCCGGAGGTGGCGCGCCGGCTCAAGGAACTGGGGGTGCGCAACCTGGACGTGTCCGGGCTGGGCGGCACCTCGTGGGTGCGGGTGGAGCAGCTTCGCGCCTCGGGACAGCTCGCGGAGCTGGGCAGCGAGTACTCCAGCTGGGGCATCCCCACCGCCGCTGCGACGGTGACCGTGCGGCGGGCCGTGGGGTCGGAAGTAAAGCTGGTGGCATCCGGCGGCGTCCGGACGGGTTTGGAGGTGGCCAAGGTGCTCGCGCTGGGCGCGGACCTGGGGGGCATGGCCCTGCCGTTGTTCCGGGCGCAGCAGGCAGGGGGGCTCGAGGGCGCGGAGAAGGCCCTTCAGCTCATCCTCGCCGGGCTGAAGCAGGCCTTCGTTCTTACGGGGAGTCGAAGCTGTGCTGAACTGAGACGGAAGCCAGTGGTGATGATGGGGGAGTTGAAGGACTGGCTGGCTGCACTGTAGAGGGGCGCACGCTCCGTGTTGATTGGTTCAAAAGGTAAAGACATGTCTGACACCGTGACGTCCAGGCTCTCAGGGTTCCACAAGCTGCCGATGGAGGAGCGTCTCGCGCAGCTGGGACGGATGTTCCGTCTCGCCCCTGAGGAACTGAACATGCTGCACGGGGTAGGGGCGCTGCAGCCCACCCTGGCCAACCAGATGATCGAGAACGCGGTGGGCACGTTCTCGCTGCCGCTGGGGCTGGGGCTGAACATGATGGTGAACGGGCGCGACTACATCGTGCCCATGGCCGTCGAGGAGCCCTCGGTGGTGGCCGCGGTGTCGTTCGCCGCGAAGATCGTCCGCGAGTCGGGCGGCTTCATCGCCGAGGCCGACCCGTCGATGATGATCGGCCAGGTGCAGCTGACGCGCTTCGGTGATGCGACCGAGGCCTCGCAGAAGATCCTCGACGTGAAGGATCAGATCCTGGCGCTGGCCAACAGCTTCCACCCGTCCATGGTGAGCCGGGGCGGTGGGGCGAAAGAGGTCGAGGTTCGCGTGCTGCCGGCCCCCGAGGGCCCGCGCGGCGAGCCGCTGCTCATCGTCCACCTGGTCATCGACTGCCAGGAGGCGATGGGGGCCAACCTCATCAACACCATGGCCGAGGGAGTGGCGCCGCTCATCGAGCAGGTGACGGGCGGCAAGGTGTACCTGCGCATCCTCTCGAACCTGGCGGACCGGCGGCTGTCGCGGGCCATGTGCCGCATTCCGGTGCCGATGCTGGCGGACTTCGAGATGGCGGGCGAGGAGATCGCCGAGGGAATCGCCCAGGCGAGCCGGTTCGCGCAGGCGGACCCGTACCGGGCGGCCACGCACAACAAGGGCGTGATGAACGGCATCGACTCGGTGGCCATCGCCACGGGGCAGGACTGGCGGGCGATCGAGGCGGGGGCGCATGCCTTCGCGTGCCGCGAGGGCCAGTATCGGCCGCTGTCGAACTGGTTCCTGGAGGAGGGGCACCTGGTGGGCCGCATCGAGCTGCCGCTGGCGCTGGGCACGGTGGGCGGGCCGATCAAGGTCCACCCCGGGGTGCAGGCGGCGTTGAAGGTGATGCGGGTGAACTCGGTGCGCGAGATGTCGATGGTGTTCGCGGCGGTGGGGCTGGCGCAGAACTTCGCGGCGCTCCGGGCGCTGGGCAGCGTGGGCATCCAGAAGGGGCACATGGCGCTGCACGCGCGGTGCGTGGCGGTGACGGCGGGGGCGCGCGGGGACTGGGTGGAGAAGATCGCCAACGAGCTGGTGAAGGCGGGACACGTGAAGGTGGAGAAGGCGCGGGAGCTCATCGCCGCGCTGTCGCCCGCCGAGGCCGCCGCTGCCACGGGGACCACGGGCTAGGCCTCACTCCGCCCAAGAACCTCTTATGGACTCACAGACGGCCCCGCTGGTGGGCTTCGGTGCTGGCAAGGTCATCCTGCTCGGCGAACACAGCGTGGTGTACGGGCACCCGGCGCTCGCGGGGCCACTCTCCTACGGCGTGACGGCGCGGGGCTCCAAGGCGAAGAAGAGCCAGCTGGCGCTGCCGGACACGCTGAGCCGTGCCCAGCGGGCGTTGCTCACGGGCGCCTTTCAGCGGGCGGCGCGGCAGTGCGGCAGCCCTGGGGTGAAGGTGTCGCTGGAGTCCGAGCTGCCGCTGTCGATGGGGCTGGGCAGCTCGGCGGCGCTCTCGGTTGCGTGCGTGCGAGTGCTGCTGAAGGCGGCGGGGCGCAAGGACGTTCCGGCCGAGGTGGCGCGGCTGGCACTGGAGATGGAGCAGGAGTTCCACGGCACGCCGTCTGGGGTGGACCACACCACGAGCGCCGAGGAGCGGCTGATCCTCTACAAGCGCGCACCGGGGCAGTCGGCGGGGCGGGCGCGGGCGGTGAAGAGCCCTCGGCCGCTGAAGGTGCTGGTGGCGCTGGTGGGCGAGCGCAGCCCGACGAAGAAGACGGTGGGTGCGCTGCGGGAGCGCCAGGCCCGCTGGTCGGCGCGCTACACGCGCCTGTTCCAGCAGATCGGCACGGTGGCCACGGAGGGCGCCAAGGCGGTGGAGGCGGGGGACCTGGAGGCGCTGGGAGACGCGATGAACGTCAACCAGGGCCTGCTGTCGGCGCTGGGGCTGTCCTCGCCGCCGTTGGAGGACATGGTGTATCGGCTGCGCGGCCTGGGAGCACTGGGCGCGAAGCTGACGGGGGCCGGAGGAGACGGAGGAGCCGTCATCGGCCTGTTTCTAGAACCCGAGCAGGCGGTGGCGAAGCTGCTGCAGCTCGGGGTGCGGTGCTTCAGCAGCCAGCTCGCGGGACCGCGAGCGCTGTGAGGGCTTGAATGAAAGCGACTGCCCTGGCGCATCCCAACATCGCCCTGGTGAAGTACTGGGGGAAGCGGGACGAGGCGCTCATCCTTCCTCATCAATCCAGTCTGTCCCTGACGCTGTCGCCGCTGTCGGTCACCACGACGGTGGAGTTCGGCGTGAGCTCGGACCAGGTGGAGCTCAACGGCCATACCGCCAAGGGCAGCGAGCGCGAGCGGGTGCTGCGCGCGCTGGAGACGGTGCGCGCGGAGGCCGGCGGCAAGCTGGGCCCGGCGCGCATGGTGTCGCGCGGCGACTTCCCGGCCTCGGCGGGGTTGGCCAGCAGTGCGGCGGGCTTCGCGGCGCTGGCGGTGGCGGCGCGGGCGGCGGCGGGGCTGCCGGCGGACCCGAAGGCGGCCAGCGTGCTGGCGCGGCGGGGCAGCGGCTCGGCGTGCCGAAGCGTGCAGGGCGGCTTCTGCGAGTGGCGCCGGGGCGAGCGCGCGGACGGCGCGGACAGCTACGCGGTGCAGCGCTTCGATGAGAAGCACTGGCCGGAGCTGCGCATGGTGGTGGCGATCCTCAACCGCGACGAGAAGGAAGTGAAGTCGCGGGACGGGATGAAGCACACGGTGGACACCAGCCCCTACTACGAGGCGTGGGCGAGGGACGCGGAGGTGGAGGTGCCCCGGGCGGTGGAGATCATCCAGCGCAAGGATCTGGAGGCGCTCGGGGAACTCTCGGAGCGCAACGCCTGGCGCATGCACGCCACGGCGTTCGCGGCGAATCCTCCGCTTTGTTACATGCACCCGAACACGCTGGGGCTGATCCAGCACCTGCGGGAGCAGCGCAAGAAGGGCATCCCGGTGTGGTTCACGCTGGACGCGGGGCCGAACCCGGTGCTGCTGACGGACGCGGCGCACGAAGTGGCGGCTGAGGCGCTGGCGCGGGCGTGCGGGGCGGTGGACGTGGTGCGCTGCGTGCCGGGCGGAGACGCGACGCTGAAGAGCGAGCACCTGTTCTGATGGAACGGGCCTTCTCCGCGCCTGGGAAGCTGTTCCTCTCCGGGGAATACGCCGTGCTGTGGGGCGGGGTGGCGCGGGTGGCGGCGGTGGCGCCTCGGACGACGGCCCTCGTGCGGCAGCGGGCGGACGCACGAGTCCACGTGTGTCTGGAGGAGGGTGCGCTGGCGGGGACGACGACGCCCAAGGGCGTGCGCTGGGAGCGGGAGGTACCGCCCGGCTTCGCCTTCGTGGCGCGGACGTTGGACGAGGCGCTGCGGGCGCATGGCCGGCAGAGCGTGGGCTTCGAACTGGCAGTGGCGCCGTCGGCGGTGGGGCCCGGAGGCCTCAAGCTGGGCATGGGCGGCAGCGCGTGCGCGACGGTGCTGGCGGCGGACGCCACGCGCTTTATCCTGGAGGATCGCTTCGACGCGCTGAAGCTGGCGCTGGTGGCGCACACGCTGGGACAGGGCGGGAAGGGCAGCGGCGGGGACGTGGCGGCGAGCTTCGCGGGTGGAGTGCTGCGCTACCGGCGTTACGACGTCTCGGTGCTGATGGCGGCCTCCAGCGCGGGAGGCTTCCGGGCGGCGCTGATGGAGGCTCCACCGGTGGACGTGTGGCGGCTGCCCGCGCCGAAGGTGGCGTTGGCATACGCTTTCACGGGAGAGAGCGCCTCCACGAAGGTGCTCATCGCTCAGGTGGAGTCGCGCCGGGACGAGGCGGCCCGTCAGGCCTTCGTGGCGCGCTCGGACGCGCTGGGCCATGACATCGAAGCAGGGCTGGGCGGTGGAGACTTCCGCGCCTTCTCGGAGGCGGTGACGGCGCAGCAGGCGCTGTTGCAGGAGCTGGGGCCGACCGAGACGGAGGCGATGCGGCGGATCCTGGCCATCGCCTCGGCCTATGGTTGCGCGGGGAAGCAGTCCGGCGCCGGAGGAGGGGATGGGTGCATCCTCTTCGCCCCGAGCGTGGAGGCCCGCGCCGAGTTGATGAAGGGCCTGGAGGCCCGAGGCTTCCACGCGATGACGCTCGAGGTAGAACCAGGGCTGCGCGGCGAGGGCCAGGCGGACCCGAGGCTTCGCGCCTGGCTCGACGCGCACGCTTGATAACGCTTTGCGTCGTGATGACACATTGCGTTGATGTGACGCCGTGCGTCGTTTGGTAGCGCTTTCAATGAAGCTCCTCGCGCCTGGTTGAATAGCGTATATGGAGCACTCTTCACGGAGGGTGCTCAATCATGTCACGCCGTCTGCTGATGATGTGCATGTCCCTGCTGTCGCTTGGGGGCCTGGTTCACTGCTCGAAGAGCTCTCAGGAGAGCGCGCAGCCTGCTCCCGCGGCGGCGCCGACCGCCGCAGCCGCTGTGAAGAGCACCGCGCTCACGGTCACGCAGGAGCAGCAGGCCTCCTGGATCCGGAACTTCAATCCGTTGATCGCCCCGGGCACCGCGCGCTGGCCCACCCGCGCCGGCGTCTACGAGCCGCTGATGATCTTCAACACGCTCAAGGGCGAGTTCGTGCCGTGGCTGGCCGCCAAGCACGAGTGGAGCGCGGACAACAAGACGCTCACCTTGTCCCTGCGCCCCGGCGTGAAGTGGTCGGATGGCCAGCCCTTCACGGCGAAGGATGTGGCGTTCACCTTCGAGCTCCTCAAGAAGCACAAGGCGCTGGACTTCGCGGCGGTGTGGGGATTCGTCGAGGGAGTTTCCGCCAAGGATGACGCGACGGTCGAGTTCACCCTGTCGCGCCCCTACGTTCCGGGCCTCGTCTACATCGTCCATCAGCCCATCGTTCCGGAGCACAAGTGGAAGGGCGTCGAGGACCCTGTCACCTACAAGAACGAGACGCCCGTGGCGACGGGCCCGTTCACCGAGGTGAAGGTCTTCCAGAACCAGATCTTCGAGCTGGGGCGCAACCCGCACTACTGGCAGCAGGGCAAGCCCGCCGTCGAGAGCCTGCGCTTCCCGGCGTACCCGGGCAATGATCAGGCGAACCTCGCGCTGCTCACCGGCGAGCTGGACTGGGCGGGCAGCTTCGTGCCGGACATCGAGCGCGTCTTCGTCAGCAAGGACAAGGAGAACAACCACTACTGGTTCCCGCTCGTGGGCAACACGACGACGCTCTATGTGAACACCACCAAGAAGCCCTTCGATGATCCCCGCGTACGCAAGGCGATCAGCATGGGCATCGACCGCGACCAGATCGTCCGCGTGGCGATGTATGGCTATACGCGGCCCTCGGATGCGACGGCGCTCAGTGACGCGCACAACCAGTGGCGCAACCCCGAGGCCGTGCAGGCGGGCGACTGGACGAAGCTGGATGTGGCCAAGGCGAACGCGCTGCTCGACGAGGCCGGCTACAAGAAGGGCGAGGACGGCGTGCGCGTCGGGCCGGACAAGAAGCCCCTGCGCTTCGAGATCAACGTCGTCACGGGCTGGTCGGACTGGGTGCGCGCGGTGCAGATCATCGCGCAGAACCTCAAGGCCATCGGCGTGGACGCCACCCTGAAGACCTACGACTTCAGCCCCTACTTCGAGCGGCTCCAGAAGGGCGAGTTCGACATGAGCATGGGGTGGACGTCGGATGAGCCGACGCCGTACCACTTCTACCGCGACCTGATGAGCAGCGAGACGCTCCGGCCCGTGGGAGAGGTGTCGGCCCGCAACTGGCACCGCTTCGCGAACAAGGACGCCGACGCGCTGCTGCGCGCGTTCGAGGGCACCAGCAACCTCGAGGAGCAGAAGAAGCTCGCCGGGCAGATGCAGATGCTCTTCGTGCAGAACGCGCCGGCCATTCCGCTCTTCCCGGGCCCGTCCTGGGGTGAGTTCAGCACGCGCCGTTTCACGAACTTCCCGAACAAGGACAACCCCTACTCGAAGCTGACGCCCAACAGCCCGCCCGAGAACCTGTTCGTCCTGGTGGAAGTGAAACCCAAGTGATGAGCGCGCTGTAGAAAGGCCCAGGCAACCCCGTGCGACACCTCCTGAGAAATCTGGGCCTGTACGCGGTTGCCGCCTGGGCCTCGCTCACGCTCAACTTCCTGATTCCGCGCCTCATGCCGGGCGATCCCGCCTCGACCATGTTCGCGCGGTTCCGGGGAGAGCTTCAGCCCGAGGCCATCGCGGCCCTGCGCGAGGCGTTCGGCTTCACCGACGCGCCGCTCCACGAGCAGTACTTCACTTACGTGGGCCACCTGTTCCAGGGTGATCTCGGCCTGTCCGTCTCGTACTTCCCCGCGAAGGTGACGGATGTGATCGCCACCGGGCTGGGCTGGACGCTGCTGCTCTCGGGCGTGGCGGTCATCATCAGCTTCGTGCTCGGCACGGGGCTCGGGGTGATCGCCACGTGGAAGCGCGGCGGCTGGCTGGACTCGGTGATGCCCCCGGTGCTGGTCTTCCTGGGCGCGTTTCCCTATTTCTGGCTCGCGATGGTGCTGCTCTACGGGTTCGGCTTCATCCTCGGCGCCTTCCCCGTCCGGCATGCCTACAGCGACACGCTGGCGCCCGCCTTCAGTGGCGAGTTCATCTTCAGCGTGGTGCAGCACATGGTGCTCCCGGCGTCGGCGATCGTCATCGCCACGCTCGGAGGTTGGATGCTCAGCATGCGCAGCGCCATGGTGGGCGTGCTCGCCGAGGACTACATCACCATGGCGAACGCCAAGGGCCTGTCCCAGAAGCGGATCATGTTCCACTACGCCGCTCGCAACGCGCTGCTGCCGAACGTCACGGGCTTCGGCATGGCGCTGGGATTCGTCCTCTCGGGCTCGCTGCTGACCGAGATCGTCTTCTCGTACCCGGGGCAGGGCTACCTGCTCATCCAGGCGGTGCGAAACCAGGACTACCCCCTCATGCAGGGCATCTTCCTGACCATCACGCTGGCCGTGCTGGGGGCGAACCTGCTCGTGGACATCCTTTACGTCTGGCTCGATCCCCGGGCACGGACCAACTGACGGGTTGGAAGGAGCGTGGAATGGCATCCACGAACCAGGCAAGCAAGGACCGCTCGGGGTTCATCTGGCAGCTCCTCGAGAATCGCAAGGCCTCGGTCGGGGCGGCGCTGATCCTCTTCTTCGTGCTGCTCGGGCTGCTCGGACCGGTGCTCTTGCGGCGTGACCCGTCCGACTTCGTGGGCCCGCCGCACCAGCCGCCCTCGTCCGAGTATCTGCTGGGCACCACGGGGCAGGGGCAGGACGTGTTCGCCCAGGTGGTCGCGGGGGCGCGCACCTCGCTCCTGGTGGGGTTCCTCACCGGCTTCGCCGTCATGGCGATTGGCGCGCTCGTCGGGATGGCCGCCGGGTTCTTCGGCGGGTGGATCGACAGCGTCCTGTCGTTCATCACCAACGTGTTCCTGATCATGCCCGGGTTGCCCCTGGCCGTGGTGATCGCGGCGTACCTGAAGCCGGGCCCCGTCACCATCGGGCTCGTGCTGGTCATCACGGGCTGGGCGTGGAATGCCCGCATGCTCCGCTCGCAGATCCTCTCGTTGCGAGAGAAGGACTTCGTCCTGGCCGCGATCGTGAGCGGCGAGGGGCGCTTCCGGATCATCTTCCGGGAGATCCTCCCCAACATGACGTCGCTGCTGATGAGCGGCTTCATCTCGGCGACGGTCTACGCGATCGGCGCGCAGGTGGGGCTCGAGTTCCTGGGCATCGGAGACCTCAGCGTCGTCACCTGGGGCACGAACCTATACTGGGCCGCGAACGACGCGGCCCTGCTGACGGGGGCGTGGTGGACCGTCGTCCCCACGGGCCTGTGCGTCGCGCTCATCGGGTTCGCGCTCGTGCTCGTCAACTTCGCCATCGATGAGATCACCAACCCCCGCCTGCGATCGGAGCGGACCTGGGCGAAGCTGCGCAAGCGCCACGACCTGGAAGAGGGGCTCTCGACGCCCGTGGTGAGGCCCAGTGGAAACTAAGCCCTCGACGTTGCTCTCGGTGCGGGATCTCCGGGTCGAGTACCTGACGCCCACGGGGCCCGTGTGCGCGGTGGACGGTGTCTCGTTCGACATCGGGCGAGGCGAGGTGCTCGGGCTCGCTGGGGAGTCCGGTAGCGGCAAGTCGACCGTGGCGCAGGCCATCCTGCGCATCCTCCGTCCGCCCGCGGTCATCACAGGCGGGCAGGTGCTTTTCGAGGGCGAGGACATCCTGGCGATGAACGAGGCGCGGCTGCGGGAGCTGCGCTGGCGCAAGGTGTCGCTCGTCTTCCAGAGCGCGATGAACTCGCTCAACCCCATTCTCACGATCGGTGAGCAGATCGTGGATGCCATCGAGGCGCACCAGAAGGTGAAGCGCTCGGATGCCATCGACAGGGCCGTCTATCTGCTGAAGCTCGTGGGGATCGACAGCTCGCGGCTCACGAGCTACCCGCACCAGCTCTCGGGCGGCATGCGGCAGCGCGTGGTGATCGCCATCGCGCTCGCGCTCGAGCCGCCGCTGATGCTCATGGATGAGCCGACGACGGCGCTCGACGTGGTGGTGCAGAAGGAAATTCTGCACCAAGTCGCCGAGCTCAAGGACAAGCTCGGGTTCTCGATCCTGTTCATCACGCACGACCTCTCGCTGATCCTCGAGTTCTCCACGCGCATCGCGGTCCTCTACGCGGGCAAGCTCATGGAGATGGCGCCCGCGCAGCAGCTCTTCCACGCGCCCCGACACCCGTACACGAAGGGGCTGCTGGGCTCGGTCCCCTCGGTTCGAGGGCCGCGCCGGAAGCTCGTGGGCATCCCGGGCTCGCCCCCGGACATGCGGAAGCTTCCCACGGGGTGCCGCTTCCACCCGCGCTGCCCCTCCGCGGTAGACCGCTGCCGGGGTGACATGCCCGTGTTGCGTGAGCTGGGGCCCAACCACATCGATGCCTGCCACCTGGATGCACCATGACGACCATCGATCGGGACAGCCAGGCGATCCTCGAGGCGAAGGGCCTCGGCAAATACTTCCAGGTGGGGGGAGGCTTCAGGCCGAAGCAGCTTCGGGCCCTCCATGAGGTCTCCTTCGCACTGGGGCACCGTCAGGTCGTCGCGCTCGTCGGCGAGTCCGGCAGCGGCAAGAGCACCATCGCTCGGCTGCTCGTGCGGCTGATGGACCCGTCGTCCGGGAAGATCTTCTTTCGGGGCAAGGACATCCTCCAGGAAGAGCCTCGGCAGGCCTCGCTCGACTACCGGGCGCAGGTGCAGATGATCTTCCAGGACCCGTTCGGGTCGCTGAACCCGGTCCATACGATTGGCAACCACCTGGAGCGGCCGCTCCTGCTCCACGGAAAGGCGAAAGGCGCCGGTGAGCTCAAGGATCGGGTGAACGAACTGCTCGAGACGGTCGACCTGCGGCCCGCGGCGGAGATCGCGTCCCGGCACCCGCATCAACTGTCGGGCGGACAGCGGCAGCGCGTGGCGATCGCGCGAGCGCTGGCACCGGGGCCCTCGGTGATTCTGGCCGACGAGCCGATCTCCATGCTCGACGTGTCGATTCGCGTAGGCGTGTTGAACCTGATGGAGCGCCTCAAGGAGGAGCGAGGCATCTCGTATCTGTACATCACGCATGACATCGCCAGCGCGCGCTACTTCGCGGACCGGACGATGGTGATGTACGCGGGGCACATCGTGGAGGGCGCGCCGAGCGAGGAGTTGATGCAGCAGCCCGCGCACCCCTACACGCAGCTTCTGCTCTCCGCGGTGCCGGACCCCAACGGCTCGATGAAGAGCGAGCTGAAGGCGAAGTCAGGTGCGCCCAAGCTGATCGATCCGCCGCCCGGCTGTCCGTTCGCCGACCGGTGCCCGAACGTTATGGCGGTGTGCCGCCAGGAGATGCCGGGGACGACCCAGCTCGCGCAGGATCGCTGGGTGCGATGCCATCTGTTCGGACAGGGCGCTTCGATCGGGAAGGTGGGCTCGCCAAAGGAGTTGGGCACCGCCGAACCGAGGAGTGCGCTCACTGAAAGCGTAGCGTCTTGAGAAGGCTCGCTGACCCATGACAAGCATCCGCTTTCCCAAAGAGTTCGCCTGGGGCGTCGCCACTTCCTCCTACCAGATCGAAGGCGCGGCGAACGAGGACGGGCGAGGGGAGTCGATCTGGGATCGGTTCTCGAAGACGCCCGGCAAGGTGGAAGACGGGACGAGCGGCGACGTCGCCTGTGATCACTACCACCGCTTCCGCGAAGACATCGCGCTGATGAAGAGCCTTGGACTCAAGCACTACCGCTTCTCCGTGGCGTGGCCGCGCATCCTCCCCACGGGGCGGGGGCGGGTGAATCAGCCGGGCCTGGACTTCTATGGCCGGCTGGTGGATGCGTTGCTCGAGGCGGGGATCGAGCCCTTCGTGACGCTGTACCACTGGGACCTGCCCCAGGTGCTGCAGGATGAGGGTGGCTGGACGCGCCGCTCGACCGCGGAGGCGTTCGCCGAATACGCGGGTGTCGTCGCGCGCGCCCTGGGCGATCGGGTGAAGAAGTGGATCACCCACAACGAGCCCTGGTGCGCGAGCATGCTCAGCCACTACGAGGGGCGCCACGCGCCGGGCTTGAAGGACTACCGCGCTGCGCTCGCCGCGAGCCATCACCTGCTCTTGTCCCACGGGCTCGCTGTCCCCGTCATTCGCGCGGCGAGCCACGGGGCCGAGGTCGGCATCACCCTGAACCTGATGCCCTGCGAGCCCGCCTCGCCGAGCGCGGCGGACCACGAAGCGACCCGGCGGTTCGACGGCTACTTCAACCGCTGGTTCCTCGATCCCCTGTTCGGCCACCACTACCCGGCCGACATGGTCGCCGACCACATCGCGGCTGGGCACCTGCCGCCCGAGGGCTTCACCGTGGTCAAGCCCGGGGACCTCGAGGCGATCGCGGTGAAGTGCGATTTCCTGGGCGTCAACTACTACAACCGCGCCGTCCTCCGGAGCGACAAGGTCCCGGAGGCTCAGAATGAGCCTCGCAAGGTGTTCGTCGCGCCCGAGAAGGATTGGACCGAGATGGGCTGGGAGGTCTACCCCGACGGCCTCCGGGACATCCTGCTGCGCGTCCACCTCGACTACCGGCCGCGCAAGATCTACGTGACGGAGAACGGCGCGAGCTACTCGACGCCGCCCGGCGCGGATGGGCGGGTGCGGGACGAAAAGCGGCTCGTCTTCCTGCGCGACCACTTCGTCGCGGCCTGGCGCGCGATGGAGGCGGGCGTGCCGGTGGCCGGCTATTTCGTGTGGTCGCTCATGGACAACTTCGAGTGGGACCGCGGCTACTCGCAACGCTTCGGGATCGTCTGGGTGGACTACAAGACCCAGCAGCGCATCCCCAAGGACAGCGCGCTCTGGTACCGGAGCGTCATCGCGGAGAACGCGGTTCAAGTTCCCTGAACCCCGCCCGTGTCTTTCGATGAGGACCCCTGACATGTCCGAGCAATCCAAGCACTTCAAGGCAAGAGCGCAGGAACTGGTGTCCCAGATGACGTTGGAGGAGAAGGCCCTCCTCTTGTCTGGCGGTAGCGCGTGGACGACCCACAAGATCGATCGGCTGGGAATCCCTTCCATCTTCATGACGGATGGCCCGCATGGGCTCCGCAAGGCGCTGGGGCAGAACATCGCGGAGAGCGTTCCCGCGACCTGCTTTCCCACGGCCTCCGCTCTGGCCTCGTCCTGGGATCCGGAGCTCATCCAGCAGGTCGGCGCCGCGCTGGCCCGGGAGAGCCAGGCCAGTGACGTTCAAATCCTGCTGGGGCCGGGTATCAACATGAAGCGCTCCCCTCAGGGCGGGCGCAACTTCGAGTACTTCTCCGAGGATCCTGTCCTGGCCGGGCACATGGCGGCGGCCTACATCCAGGGGGTCCAGAGCGAGGGCGTCGGCACCTCCCTGAAGCACTTCGCTGTGAACAACCAGGAGCACGAGCGGATGGTGAGCAGCTCGAACCTGGATGAGCGAACCCTGCGGGAGATCTACCTGCCGGCGTTCGAGATCGCGATCACCCAGGCCCAGCCGTGGTCGGTGATGTGCGCCTACAACAAGGTGAACGGGGTCTATGCCTCCGAGAATCGCCTCCTGCTGGAGGACATTCTGCGGAAGGAGTGGGGCTTCGAGGGGTTCGTGGTTTCGGATTGGGGCGCCGTCCACGATCGCGCCAAGGGCGTCCTGGCCGGGCTGAACCTGGAGATGCCCGGCAGCGGCGACGTGAACCGCAAGAAGATCATCGAGGCCGTCAACGCGGGCCAACTGCCGGTCTCTCGGCTGGACGAGGTGGTGGCCTCGCTGGTCGCCGTGGTCCTCAAGGCCGTCGAGAACCGCCGGACCGGGGCTGCCTTCGACGCCGACCGGCACCATGCCCTGGCGAGGCAGGTGGCGGGCGAGAGCATCATCTTGCTGAAGAATGAGGGAAACCTCCTGCCGCTCGACGTGGGAGGCAAGAAGAAGATCGCCCTGATTGGCGCGTTCGCCAAGGAGCCCCGCTACCAGGGCGCCGGAAGCTCGCAGGTGAATCCGACCCGCATCTCCAATGCGTATGACGAGCTGGTGGCGCTCCTGGGCGGGAGCGAGCGCATCGGTTACGCGAGCGGCTACGACACGGAGGGCGTCACCACCTCCGCGTTGATCGAAGAGGCACGGCATCAGGCGGTGAGCGCGGACGTGGCCATCGTCTTTGCTGGGCTGCCGGACAGCCACGAGTCCGAGGGCTTCGATCGCGCCTCCCTGGAGATGCCCGAGGGGCATAACCGGCTCATCAACGCGGTGACCCAGGTCCAGCCCAACACGGTGGTAGTGCTGATGAATGGCTCGGCAATCACCATGCCTTGGATGGGCCGGGTAAGGGCCATCCTGGAGGGATGGCTGACGGGACAAGCGGGCGGAGGGGCCATCGCCGATGTCCTGACCGGCAGGGTGAATCCCTCGGCGAAGCTGTCGGAGACCTTCCCGATGCGGCTGGAAGACACGCCAACCGCCACGGAGTTCCCCGGACTGAACCAGCAGGCCCACTACGGCGAGGGCGTCTTCATTGGCTATCGGTATTACGACAAGAAGGCCATCACGCCGCTGTTCCCGTTTGGCTTTGGCCTGAGCTACACCACCTTCGCCTACTCGGACCTGACCCTCGGCGCGTCGTCCATCAAGGACACCGAGAGCCTGACGGTTCAACTGAAGGTCAAGAACACGGGGAAGGTGGCGGGCAAGGAAGTCGTTCAGCTCTACGTCCGCGAGGACAAGCCCGCGGTCAGCCGTCCGGAGAAGGAGCTCAAGGCCTTCGCCAAGGTGGCGCTCGAGCCCGGCCAGGAGAAGACGGTGAGCTTCACGCTGAAGCAGCGTGACTTCGCCTACTACAACGTCGCGCTCCACCGCTGGACCGTCAACCCGGGCCGGTTCGACATCCTGGTCGGGGGTTCATCCCGGAACCTGCCCTTGAGCAAGCAGGTCCAGGTGGAGGCGTCCGAGGTACACGTCCCCACCCTGACGCGCGACTCCACGGTGAAGGAGTTCAAGAACCACCCCAAGGGGCAGGCGTTCTACATGCGGCTGGCAAAGGTCATCATGGGCGAGTCGTACGGAACGCCAGACACCGTGAAGCGCACGCCGCAGGAGGAGCGCGCCCGGAAGAAGGCCGAGGCGTCGACGTTGGTGTTCGTCCACGACATGCCGGTCTACAAGCTGATCGCCTTCTCCGAGGGCAAGTTCAGCGAGCAGATGCTCAACGACATCCTCTCGCAGGTTCAGTAGGGACTACGGACCGCCGTACACCTCCACCTCGTAGATGGAGTAGCCGTAGCCGGTGGCACGGCGGGTTCCGTAGATCCTCAAGTAGCGGCCCGAGCCGGACAGCCCGGTGAACTCATCCACGCCCCCATCCCCGGAGACCACCGAGGCGATGGGGGTCCAGGTGGAGAGGTCATTGGAGGTCTGGACCTGGTAGTCCTTCCCGTAGGCGGCCTCCCAGGAGATCTTCACCCGCGAGAAGCTCTTGCTGGAGCCGAAATCCAGCAGCAGGTACTGCGGGTCCGAGAAGGCGCTGCTCCAGCGCGTGCTCATGTTCCCGTCAACGGCCATGCCCGCCAGCGTGCCGTTGTTCTCACTGGAGGATGAGAGCGCCGTGACAGGCGTAAGGCGGCCACCCGAGCCATTGAAGGGCAGGCTGACATAGAGCTGCCCCAGCTCCGTGAGCTGCCCCGAGTTTCCCAGCAGGTTGATGTGAGGAATCTCGTTGTTGCGGCCGGAGAACCAGGCGTAGCGGAAGACGGCGGGCTCGCTCTCCAGGTAGTTGACCGCGGCCGTCATGTACTGCTTCTGGATGGCCAGGGTGATCTGATCGTGCGGCATGTCTCCGCAAGCGAACTCGGTCAGCCAGATGGGCTTGTTGTATTTCTTGAAGCGCCCGATGTACCACTGCAGCGCGCCCAGGTCGCAGGCGTACCAGTGGACCGCGATGTAATCGACCTTGCAGTTCGTGCAGGCGGCGAAGAACGCGTCCAGATAGGTGACGGGATCCGAGTAGCTCACGCCTCCTTCCGAGACGCAGTCACCGCAGTAGTTCACCGCCGGCGACACCAGCTTCAGGTTCTTGCGACGCGCCACCTCTTCCAGGATGGGCCACAAGGACGCGGCCCGGCTCGGCGTCATGTTGGCCTGGCTGCGGAAGTTGGGCTCATTGAAGCCCAGCAGGTATTGGGCGCCCGCGGGAATGGCGGCGGCCACCTGGTCGGCGTTGGGCGTGCCTCCCCAGACCATGGGGACGAAGGCAACGCCCGCGGACTGGTAGACCCCGGAGGCTCCTGCTTCGGGCGTGGGAGACCAGTTGTACCACCAGCTCATTCCCGTGGAGAGGGCGAGCATGTCCTGCGCCGAGTGGTAGCCGTAGCCGAGGCCTCGCTTGGGGCTCTTGGTCTGCGCTTGAGCGGTGTGGAACGCGGTCAACAGCAGGAAGAAGATCCCAAGCCTTTTCATTTCAAAGCCCTCTCTTCAGTGGCTCGCCCCAAAAAAAAACTGCGCCTGCCCCCAGAGGCGAGGGCAGGCGCAGCCGTCTACTCCTGCGTCAGTAGTAGACGTTGAACTCTCGCATCGACCACCAGGACGAGTTGGAGCCGGTCTGCGTCACCCGGATGTAGCGGGCGCTCTTCGTCGTGAAGGTCACCGTGATGACCGGACCCGTGCCCGTGCCGGTGGCGATCGCGCTGCCCCAGTTCGTCCCGTCATTCGAGACGAACACCTGGTAGCCGCGGGCGTAGTCCAGATCGCTGCCGGTGGAGTCCATCACGATCTTGTTGAAGTTCCGCACCGCCTGCATGTCCACCGTCAGCGTCTGGCCGGAGGCCATGGGGACGCCCGTGGTCCAGCGCGTGCCCATGTTGCCGTCCAGCAGGTTCGAGGCGGGCTCGCCGCTCGTCGGCGACGAGGTGGCCGTCCAGCCGGTCCGCGACAGCGCCGTGCCCGTGCCGCCCGCCGGCGGCGTGGTGATGCTGGCGGTGTTGCTGAAGGCCGAGACGTTGCCGGCCGCGTCCTTCGCCCGCACCGTGTAGCTGTACACCGTGGAGGGCGACAGCCCCGTGTCGCTGAACGAGTTCGTCGTCGAAGAGGCGATGACGATGCCGAAGCGGGAGATGTCATAGCCGCTGACGCCCACGTTGTCCGTGGAGGCCGTCCAGGTCAGGTTGACCTGGCTGCTCGAGGGGGCGGTCGCCGTCAGGTTCGCCGGGGTGCTCGGCGCCTGGGTGTCGCCCGCGCCGGTCCCCGCGTACTCGGTATAGGTCTGACGCATGGCCTCGGCCGGAGTGTTCGCGTAGACCCTGCCACCGAGGTTGTTGATGACGTGGGTGATCTCGCTGCCAGCCGTTCCGTTCAGCCAGATGGTCGTCATGTGGTGGAACTTCACACCCGAGACGTTGGGAGCCTCGATCGCGCTGTGCAGCTTCACCGCCGCATCGCGGAAGTAGGAGTAGATGCCCAGGCCCCAGGCCTCGTGAGTCGTCACGTTGTCGGCGACCTTGTACGAGGCCCAGCCGTTCACCGTGCCGTTCTTGCTCATCCACACCGGCTGGTTGGGGACGTCGTAGGGGATCTCGGACTGGTAGAAGTAGACGCGGCCGCCGTTGCCATTCCACACCGTCTGGTACTCGTTGTGGTGCTCGTTGAAGAGGCCGTAGATCGTGACGTTGGTGCCGTTCACGACGAGGCCGTTCTTGGAGACGTTGGAGGTCCACGCCGCGCCCGCACCGTGGTCCGCGCGCCACAGCCAGAAGTGGTCGCCGATGACGTAGTTGCTGTTGATCTTGACGCCCACGTCATACCGACCGTTGGTGGCGCCGCCGGTCCGGACGGTGATGTCGTGGAGCGAGATGGGGTTGGCCGAGTTGTTCGCCGAGCTACCCGTGGGGCCGACCTCAAGCATGGTGGGCGAGTTGACCGGACCGCCATCCAGGGTCAGTCCCGCGATCTTCACGCCGGCCACGTCGGCGACCGCGATGGCCACCTTGCCGGTGTCCGGAATCAGCGTGGCGAGGCCGATGCCGAGCACCACGGTGTTGGGGTTGTTGACCCGGATCGTGTCATTCAGGTGGAAGATGCCCGGGGTGAAGAGCACGTGCTTGCCCTGGCCCAGCGCGGTGTTGATGGCCGCGGCGGTGGCCGTCTCCGGGCGGGCAATGTAGAACTGGTCGATGGAGATGGACGTGCCCGGCGTGGTGCCATTGGCCCAGCTGATGCCCTGGGTGTTCGTCTGGAGCGCCGGGACGAAGACCTGATACTGGCCCGTGTTGTTGATGTAGAGGTAGGGCTTCTCCCGGATGATGGGCGTCCGGTCGATCGTCGTGTAGGGCGGCTCGGGGAACGAGTCCGCCGGCGCGTTGGCCGAGCCCACGAAGACCATGTTCCACACGGCGTTGTTCCAGCCGCCCCACGTGCTGTTTCGCGACAGCCACTGCTGCTGCGAGGCGGGGACGACGAGCCCATCCACCTTGGAGTCGGCGAGGAACCCGCCGCTGGCCCAGCCGGCGTTCCAGTTCGAGTCGAAGTCGAACAGGTGCAGCTCGCCCTTGATGTGCAGGCGGCGCAGGGGCGCGGCCTGGGAGACGGCGATCTGCGTCTGGCCGGTGCTCGGGACGACCGTGAAGTTCTCGAGGGCACGCCAGAAGTTGCGGGTGGCGTTGCCATTGTCCCAGTCGGCGTTCACGTTCACGCCGCCGTTGATCGTCACGTTGCCAGGGCTCTGGCCCAGGCCGGCGACGTGCGTATAGAAGCCGACGTTGAAGTTGACGTTGTACGTGCCCGGCTTGAAGAGCAGCGCATGGCGCTGGCTGCCGAACTCATTGGCCGCCATCGTGTTGAAGATGTTGGTGGCCAGGGTGTTGATGTCGCCCACCGGCATCGTCGGGTCGAAGACGTAGACGTTGGGCCCGAAGATTGTCGTGTTCGCCTCGGAGACCGGCACGGCGGCGGCGACAGTCGGATAGGCGGCGGCGCATACGCTTGCCGCGGTAGCCAGTGCGGAAAGCGTGGATGCCATCTTTCGAATCATTGCAATTCCTCCGATAGACACACGCATCCCGACCGGCTCCAGGACTTCCTGAAGCGCCTGCGTTCGATGTGGCTTTAGGTGTGCTTTGCGTTGCGTCAGAAAGGCCCAGACGCGGATCGAAGCGCTGGCACCTTTAAAATCATATGTAGAGCCGATTACTCGGAGAGTAAAGACAATTTTGAAAGCGCTGCCAAAAATGGCTGAGATTGACGCGCCGCGGCTGGGAAGGGAGTTTGCGTCAGAACATCTGGCCGAAGTTCACGTAGAAGCGGTGGTCGCCCGTCTCGGTGGAGAGCGCGTAGTCCATGCGCACCACCGCCGCGCGCCGCGCCACCCGCACACCCAGGCCCACACCCGGGTGCCACTCGTGCCAGGCCCCGTCCGTGACGCCCGGGTGCCACACCCGCCCCACGTCGAGGAATGCCAGGGCCCCCAGCCGCATGGGCTGGCCGAAGGCCATCAGCTCCGCCGCGTGGACGCGCACCTCGGTGTTGGAGAACGCCTTGACGTTGCCGGCGAAGCGGCTGCGCTCGACGCCGCGAACGCTGCTCATTCCGCCCACGCCCTCGGTCGTGTTCATGCCCCCCGTGGCGCTCCACTCGAAGAAGGGCACCTCGCCGAAGAGCATGTCCAGCATCAGCCGCTGGGCCAGCACCACCCGTGAGCCCAGCCGAAAGTAGCGCCGCTCGCTCAGGGTGACGCCCGCGTACTGGTAGCGGCTGCCGGTGCTGTAGCCGGAGCCGCGCAGGCTCAGCTCCTCCACGCCGCCCGTGGTGGGATCCGACTCGTTGTCCCGGGTGTCCCACAGCGCGCCGAAGAGGAGCTGGCTCGTGGTGCCGCCTTCAATGCCCAGCGGCTTCATCTCCGCCAGCATGGAGGCCTCGTACGGCGACACGCTCGTGTAACGCAGCGCATAGCCCACGTAGGTCTGCAGCGGGTGCTGCTCGCCGAACGGATTGACGCGCAGCCGCACCCACCCGCCCGGTGAGCCCCGGTTGTAGTTGTAGCGGTCCTTGTCCTCGTCTGACTCCGCCTCCGGGGTGCTCTGGAGCTCCGGTGCCGAGCGGTTGCCCGCGCCGTAGAAGGGGCTCTGGGCCTCGCGCTTGTATTCGAAGCGGGCCTCCACGCGCACCGAGCCCAGGAGCCGGGGGCCGTCGTAGCGCACGTAGTGGTTCTGCAGGCCGCGGCTGCTGAAGAGCACCTGCGCGCCCAGGGAATGCTGGTAGGGCGCGCGGCCGTCCCCATAGAGGTACATGCCGCCCACCGCGCCGTAGGTGAAGCCGAGGTCCGAGTTGAAGCACGCCAGCGGCAGCGCGATGGCATCCACGCCTCCCTTCTGCGTGGGAGGCGTCGGAGCCTGCACGGCCGGCGCGGCGCTCACCACGGAGAGGAGGAGGACGGGGAGGAGCATGCAAGGTCTCCGTGACGCCCCGAGGGGCAAGGCCATCCAGCCAGCTGGAGGAGTCGGTGAGGCTTGCTCGCTTGCCCTGCGAGAGGGCTCGCTCGCGTTTCCGGCTCCTGTCCCCCTGCATGCCCATTTTGGCTCTCCAAAGCCGGGGGCCGTCAACGTGAGCAGAGATCTCACCTTAGAGTTGCAGCCGTGGGCATGTGCGCTGGCACGGCGCATCGGCCGGAAAGTTCCGCCACTATCGACGGCCAAGGGGCGGAGGTTGCTCGTCGTCCATCTTGACGGGGTTCCCAAGGTCCTGTTGGAGGAGGCCGTCCGCACCGGGCGGATGCCGTTCTTCTCTCAACTGGTGCGCTCGGGGGCGTACCACTTGGAGGATGCCTTCTGGGGCTCGCCCGCCTCCACGCCCTTCTTCCAGGCAGGGCTGCTGTATGGCCTCGAGCACCCGAACCTTCCGGCCTACTCGTGGTTCGACCGTGAGCTGGGGCGGAAGGTGCAGATGAACACGCCCAAGGACGCGCACGCCATCGAGCAGCGGCTGGGCCGGCGCAGCGACACGAGCCTGCTGGCGGACGGCGGGCACACGTACTTCTCGCTGTTCCAGGCGGGCGCCAACAACCGGCTGTGCATGAGCACGCTGGCGAGCTTGAAGGTGATGGCGCGCTCGTTGTCCTCGGAGATGAAGGGCATCGTCGTGGCGCGCTCGGAGAACCCGGGGCAGTACCTGCGCTCGTTCGCGGGGGACACGTGCCGGGCGGTGGGCGAGGTGTGGCGCTGGGCGCGCGCGCTGGGAGACTGGCGCCACGAGCGCGCCTTCCTGCTCAGCAAGGTGATGCTGCAGCGGCTGGGCTGGAGCTTCGCGCACACCAAGGCGCTGGTGGACATGGTGCGCGGGGTGCCGGCCATCTACCTGGTGTTCGGCAACTACGACGAGGTGGCGCACCGGCGAGGGCCGCTCTCGGAGCAGGCCATCGCCGAGCTGCACCGGGTGGATGCGTACCTGGCCGAGCTGTATGCGATGGCCCGCGTCGTCGACAACCCGTACGACATCGTCTTCGTTACGGACCATGGCCACGTGGACAGCCTGCCCTTCGAGCAGCGTCAGGGACACCACCTGGAGGAGATGCTGCTGCGGGGGGCGCCCGTGCCCCTGTCGGCGGATGTCGAGCGTGGGCTGCTGGATGGCCGCTCGCCGCTGCCGGTGCGGGCGCCTCGGGGCACGGACGCGCCCGTCATCGTCGAGTCGGGCAATTTCGCGCACGTCTACCTCACCCGGGATCGCGAGCCGCTGGAGGCCCTGGAGCTGCTCTCGGAGTACCGGGACGTGGTGGCGCGGGCCTCGCGGCACTCGGACATTGGAATCGTGGCGCTGCGGCGGGGCGGCGGGGCGGTGGCGCTGGTGAAGGGTGGGGTGTACGGACCGGATGAGGTGGTCCACGCGCCGCTCGCCAGTGAGTTCTCCAAGCGCGCGGTGGCCGACTTCCTGCGCGAGCTGCCGCACCTGCGCACGGCGGGGGATCTGGTCCTCTTTGGCGAGGCGGTGCGGCCCGGAACCACGGTGGGCTTCGCCTGGGAATTCGGCTCCCACGGAGGGCTCACCCTCACGGAGACGCGCAGCACGGTGTGCTGGCCGAGCAACGCTCCGGTGGACCTCTCGGGCCTGAGCCACTGTGTGCGCCTGCACCAGCGACTGGCGGGGGCCTACCGTGCCTGAGGCAGGCAATCCGGCGCGACAGGGGGGGCGGACGCTCCTCAAGGTGCTGGCGGGCGTGGTGGGCGTCGTGCTCTCGGTAGGGCTGATCTCCACGGCCTTCTTTCGCTGGAACTTCGGGGAGCGGGGGCCGCTGCTCGTGCCCCGCTTCCCGCTAGGAGAGTTCTTCCGCGAGCTGCCCGGGCACATGGTGTGGTTCATCCCGTTCCTGCTGCTGTCGGCCGCCGTGCTGCCGCTGCGGGCGCTCCAGTGGCAATGCACGCTCCAGAAGCCGGTGCCCTTCAAGGAGCGCTACCACCTGGTGGCCATCGGCGCCTTCACGCACAACGCGCTGCCCGGGAAGCTGGGCGACATCATTCGCTCCTTCTTGATGGCGCGCACCCAGCGGCTGCCCTTCCTGCAATGCCTGGGCTCGGTGGCGGTGTGCAAGCTCTTGGAGTTCGCCGCGCTGATGCTGCTGGTGGCCGTGTCCTTCCTGGGCCCCTTCGCGGAGACGATGTCCCACTTCGAGCGCCCGCTGAAGGTGGCGGTGTCGCTGTGCATTGGCCTCGTGGCCCTGGTGGTGCTGCTGGCCCACTACGCCCAGCCGCTTGCCCGGGCGCTCCACCGTCGGCACCGGCTGCCGCGCGCGCGCAACCTGCTCGAGCACGTGAGTGACGGGCTGGGCACGGCCCGCAGCTTCCGGGGCATGGCCGTGGCGCTCTTCTTCTCCGTGGGGCCCGTGCTGGCGCCCGCCCTGGCCTATGGGCTGGCCCTGCGGGGACTGGGCATCTCCGGGGGGCTGTTCGCCGGCGCGGTCGTCCTGGGCGCCATCGCTCTGGGACAGGCGCTGCCGGGCGTGCCCGCGGGGATGGGGCTCTACTACTTCGTCACCAGCTGGGCCGCGCGCAGCCTGGGCGCCTCGGAGGCGGACGCGGCGGCCTTCTCCACGCTCACGCACCTGGGCACCGTGCTCAGCCAGGTGACGCTGGGGGCCATCTCCGTGCATCAGCGCAAGCTGCGCATGAAGGATCTGCGGCGGGGGGGCAACCTGGCGCGCGAGGCGGCGCAGCACGTGGCGCACGAGTCGGTGGAACCGGTGTCGCCGTGACACCGCTTCCCAGCGGAGCTTGTTAGAGTCCGCGCCCCATGGAACCTCTCAAGGGATGGACGGCCCTCATCACCGGGGCCAGCGCGGGGATTGGCGAGGCGTGCGCCCTCGCGTTGTCTGGGGCTGGAGCGCAGCTCGTGCTGGCGGGGCGCCGCCGCGATCGGCTGGAGGCACTGGCGGCGAAGCTTCGTACGCCCTCGCATGTCCTCGAGCTGGATGTTCGCTCGCGGAGTGAAGTCGAAGCCGCGCTCGGCGCGTTGCCCGCCCCGTTCGCCGAGGTGGACATCCTCGTCAACAACGCGGGCCTCGGCCTCGGCCTCGAACCCGCCCAGTCGGCGTCGCTCGATGACTGGGAAGCGATGATCGACACCAACTGCAAGGGGCTCGTCTATGTGGCGCGTGTGCTGCTGCCCGGCATGGTGCAGCGCAACCGGGGACACGTGGTGAACCTGGGCTCGGTGGCCGGGACGTTCCCCTACCCGGGGGGCAACGTCTACGGCGCGACCAAGGCCTTCGTGCATCAGTTCTCGCACAACCTGAAGGCGGACCTCGTGGGCACGCGCGTGCGCGTCACGGACGTGCAGCCCGGCATGGTGGAGACCGACTTCTCGTTGGTGCGCTTCCGGGGGGACGCCGAGCGCGCGCGCAAGGTGTACGAGGGCATGCAGCCCCTCTCGCCCGCGGACATCGCGGACATCGTGTTGTTCAGCGTGACACGCCCGGCCCACGTGAACATCAACGTGGTCGAGGTCATGCCCGCGGATCAGGGCTTCGGGCCCTTCAACGTCAAGCGACACTAGGCTCCGGTGGGGTGGGTGTGCGCGCTCGGGCTGGGACGTTAGACTCCGGCTCATCTTGCAACGCACCCGCCTCATGTCGGCTGAAGCCAACGTCGCCTCTCTGCCGGAAGGAGGGCCGCCGCCGCTGAGCGTGTTGCTCCAGGCGGTCCGGGGGGCCAGTGTCTCCCGCGTCGAGGTGGATGCGCTGCTCGCGGGGCTGTCTCAGCCCCCGCCCTCGGAGCACACCCCGCGCCAGCACGCGGACCTGCTGCTGGCCCTCATTCAAGACAATCACCTGGGGACTTTCACCGGCAGTGATGGTCGCACGGTGCGTGCCGTCGCCATCGAGGCCCTGGTGGCGTTGGGTTATCCCTACGCCCTCGAGGTGCCTCCCGAGGCGTTGGAGCAGAAAGAGGGGAGGGCCGGGGCTCGGAGCAAGGAGAGCCTGCCCAGCCTCTTCGACACGGGTACGGGGAAGGTGGGGCTGGCCCTCATCGTGCTCATCGGCCTCGCGGAACTGCTCCTGCTGCTCTACTTCTGGCGCTACCCCCAACCCGATCCCTATCTCCCCGATGGGTATCCCGACAGCCATACGTCCGGAACCCCATCGGTGTCGGCCCTCGTCCTGATTGCCTTCACCACCGTCATCCCCGCCTGGCTCATGGAGCTCGGCAGTCACCCGAGCGGACGGGGCCTCCGAACCTTGGGGAAGGCCTGGCTCACCCTGGTCGGCCTGATCTGGCTCGCGTTGGGCCTGTTGACGCTCAGGCACGGGCCCGCCGAGCCAGTTCCCTTCATCATCGGTAGCCTGACCGTCCTCAGCGCCGTGCTCATGGACTTCCGGAAGTCCTGAGGGACCGGCCTCAGTCGCCGATCGACAGGACGATCCGGCCGTTGATGGCGCCCTTGCGCATGCGCTGGAACACGTCGTTGATGGCCTCCAGCGGCTGGCTCTCGACCGTCGGCTTCACCCGGCCTCCCGCCGCGAGCTCGAGGGACTCCTGCAGGTCCATGCGGGTGCCCACGATCGAGCCGCGGATGGTGAGGCGCTTGAGGACTACCTCGAAGATGGGGGTGGCGAAGTCGCCCGGAGGCAGCCCCACCAGAGCGCAGGTGCCGTGCGGGCGTAGCATCCCGATGGACTGGCGGAAGGCCTCGGGCGACACGGCCGTCACCAGCACGCCATGGGCGCCGCCTACGAGTCGTTGAAGCTCACCGGCCGCGTTCTGGCGCGCATCCACGGCGATCTCCGCGCCGAGCGAGCGGGCCAGGGCGAGCTTCTCCTCGCCGATATCGACGGCGGCCACCCGCATGCCCATGGCCTTGGCGTACTGCACCGCCATGTGCCCCAGGCCGCCGATGCCGGAGATGACGACCCACTGCCCGGGGCGGACCTCGGTCTCCTTCAGGCCCTTGTAGGTGGTGACGCCCGCACAGAGGATGGGCGCGGCGTCGGCGAAGCTCACGGCGTCGGGGATGTGCCCCACGTGGGAGGCCTGCGCGAGCGCGTACTGGGCGAAGCCTCCGTTGACCGAGTAGCCGGTGTTCTGCTGCGAGCCGCAGAGCGTCTCCCAGCCGGTGATGCAGTGCTCGCACGCCCCGCAGGCGCTGTGGAGCCAGGGGATGCCGACGCGGTCCCCCTCCTTGAGCGAGGTGACGCCGGGGCCCAGGGCCGCCACGTAGCCCGTGCCCTCGTGCCCGGGGATGAAGGGGAGCTTCGGCTTGACCGGCCAGTCCCCCTGCGCCGCGTGCAGGTCGGTGTGGCAGACGCCGCTGGCGATGATTCGCACCAGGACCTGTCCCGGGCCCGGGGTGGGGGTGGGGACCTCTTCAATCGAGAGCGGCTGGCCAAAGCTCCGGACGACCGCGGCCTTCATGGTGCGTTGCATGGCGGGGACCCCCTTCGTTCAGGTTCCAGGGGGACACCAAAGCAATCACCGCGCCAGGGACGTGGGCCCTGGGCGCGACCGGGAACACCGCCAGCAGGGGCCGCAGAATCTGCACCGCGCGTGCGCACACCGCAGAAGCTGCACGCGGGAGGCGGAAAAAGAAAAAGGGCCCCGGCTTTTGGCCGGGGCCCTTCTTCAGTGCCCAGGAGAGGACTCGAACCTCCATGCCCTTGCAGGCGCTAGACCCTGAATCTAGTGTGTCTACCAATTCCACCACCTGGGCAGGTGGGGTGCCGCTGTGGGGGCGGACATATAGGGAACCGCCGCGCCCCCGTCAAGCACAACCGACCACTACAACATCACTTCTTCAGCGGCCATTTCCCCTCGGCCTCCAACTGGCGCCGGAGGACGGGGTTTTCGTCCATATAGGCCGTCAGGGACTCCTCGGTGATCTCCACCTGGATGTCCTCCGGGCCTACCTCTGTCTGGCAGCTGAGCCGGGAGTAGGGCCGCACGTCGAAGCCCATGTCCAGGCGGTCCATCTCCGCGTCCGACTGCTCGGAGAGTGAATCCAGCCCCCTGCGAATCCACACATGGCAGGTGGAGCACCCGCACACCCCGCCACAGCTATGTCCCACGTGGGCGCCGCACTGCTCGGCGGCCTCCAGCAGGGTGGTGCCCGGCTTCACCTCCACCGAGGCGTCGTCCAGCGGGCTCTTGAAGTGGACCTTCGGCACGTCAGTACTCCTCCACCGAGTGGCCGGCGACCACCTGGCGGATCGCCTGGTTCATCACCCGCTCCACGAAGGGTCGGGACACCTCATCCAGCGCGTGGATGGCCTCCTTGAGGGCGTGGGCGTCCTGCCCCTTCGCCAGCTCGCGGACCTTGTCCATGGCCGCCTCGATGGTTGCCCGCTCCCCGTCCTGGAGCAGGGCGCCGTGCTCCCCGAGCTGCTTCGTGGCGTCCATCAGCACCCGTTCGGCCTCCACCCGCTGCTCGCGCACCTGGCGGGCCTGGATGTCGTCCTCCGCGTGGTCGATGGAGTCGAGCAGCATCTGCTCGATCTCCTCGTCCGTCAGGCCGTGGCTCGGCTTGACGGTGATGGTCTGGGCGACGCCGGTGCTCTGCTCCTTGGCGGTGACCGAGAGGATGCCGTCGGCGTCCACCTGGAAGCGCACCTCCACCCGGCCCATGCCCGCGGGCATGGGCGGAATGCCGGAGAGCCGGAAGCGCGACAGGCTGCGGCAGTCCTCCACCAGCTCGCGCTCGCCCTGGAGCACGTGTACGTCCAACCCCGTCTGCCCGTCCTTGAAGGTGGTGAAGACCTGGGCCGCGGCGGTGGGGATGGTGGAGTTGCGCTGAATCAGCTTCTCCACGATTCCGCCCATCGTCTCCAGGCCCAAGGACAGGGGGATGACGTCCAGCAGCAGCACCTCGTCCTGGCGGTTCACGTTGGTGAGCAGGTCCGCCTGCACGGCCGCGCCCAGCGCCACCACCTGGTCCGGATCAATGTCGCCCAGGGGCTCCCGGCCGAACAGCTCCGCCACATAGCGGCGCACGGCGGGCACGCGCGTGGCGCCGCCCACGAGGATCACTCCGTCCAGCTCCGCAGCCGCCACCCCCGCGTCCTTGAGCGCGCGCCGGCACACGAGGCCCGTCTTCTGCACGAGCGGCTGGATCCAGCCCTCGAAGTCCTCGCGCCGGAGGACCTGGCGGTGGTCGCCCACCGTGAGCTCCACCTCGGGCGCGTCGGTGAGGGCCTCCTTGGCCCGGCGGGAGGCGGCGAGCACCTCGGCCACCAGGGAAGGGGAGGGGACGCTCTGGCCCATGGCCTGGAGCACCCGCTGGGCGATGGCGCGGTCGAAGTCGTCGCCGCCCAGCGCCGAGTCGCCGCCGGTGGACTTCACCTCGAAGATGCCCTCCACCAGCTTGAGGATGGAGACGTCGAAGGTGCCGCCTCCGAGGTCATACACCGCGAAGGTGCCCTGGCTGCCCTTGTCCAGGCCGTAGGCCAGCGCCGCGGCGGTGGGCTCGTTGAGCAGCCGCAGCACCTCCAGCCCCGCCAGCCGGCCCGCGTCCTTGGTGGCCTGGCGCTGGGCGTCGTCGAAGTACGCCGGCACGGTGATGACGGCCTGCTCCACCTTGCCCGCGAAGTGGGACTCGGCGCGGCGCTTGAGCGCCCGCAGAATCTCTCCCGACACCTCGATGGGGGTGACGGGCTGGCCGCCCGACACCGCGAAGCGCACCACCCGGCCGGGCCCTTCCGAGAACTTGTAGTGGCCCAGCTTCTTCGTCTCGGCGTCCTCCGGGCTGCGGCCCATGAAGCGCTTCACGGAGCTGATGGTGTCGGTGGGGTGCTCCGAGGCCAGCTTCCGGGCGCGCGCGCCCACCACCACGCCTCCGTCCTGGGCGTAATGCACCACCGAGGGCAGCAGCATGGCGTCGTCGTCGTCCGCCGCCAGGCACTGGGGCTTGCCCTGGATGACCGAGGCCACCAGCGAGTTCGTCGTGCCCAGATCGATGCCGACCGCGTACCCCTTGGGCTTGAGCGGATCGTGGATCTGCAGATAGCCGTTCTTGCTCACGTGACCACCTCCTCCTCGAACTCCTCTACCTGCTCGAGGAAGCGCGTGAAGTAGCGCACCCGTCCCAGGGCGTGCGATGCCTTTTTCACCAGCGCGGTGTCATCCGAGGTGTCCTGCAGGGCGCGCAGGGCCTCGGCGGCCTCGGTGAGCGCCTCGCGCTGGCGCGCCGTCACGTCCACCGCCATGGCCTGGGCCCGCGTCAGGTCTCGGGACGCCATGGCCCCTTCCAGCTCCTCGCGCAGCTCGATCACCTCTTCGAGGAACTCGGCGGGCATGTCCTTCTGCGCGCCCGCGTCCTCGCGGTCCAGATCCACCCCGTGCAGCTTCAGCAGGTAGAAGGCCCGGCGCGACGGATCCTTGAGCGTCTTGTAGGCCTCGTTGAGGGAGGTGGTCTGCTCCAGCGACAGGCGCCGCTCCTTGGCGTCCGCCTGGGCGAAGCGGTCCGGGTGGAGCTTGAGCGACAGGTCGCGGAAGCGCTTCTCCATGCCGGGGATGTCGATGTCGTAGGTCGACGGCAGCTCGAACACGTCGAACAGCGTGGCCCCCGGCTCTCGCGCGGCGATCTTCCCACAGCTGGGACAGAAGGGGCGCCCGCCCGTCTCCTTCTCACAGTTCCAACACTTCACGGTGGACTCCTCGGGCAAAAATGAAAAGGGCTCGGCTACCCGCCGAGCCCCCAGAAATTCACGTACCACGCGCTCTCGGGGGCCTTGCTCACCTCAGACGGTGAAGCTCTCCCCGCAGCCGCAGGCGGTCTTCACGTTCGGATTCTGGAGCTTGAAGCCCGAGGCCATCAGCCCCTCCTCGAACACCAGCTCGGTGCCCATGAGGTACAGGTAGCTCTTGGGGTCGACGAAGACGCGCACGCCCTCGCGCTCGAAGATCTTGTCGCGCTCGCGCGGCTTCTCCGCCCACTCCATGGCGTACTGCAGGCCCGAGCACCCACCGCCCTTCACGGCGATGCGCAGCCCGGCCTCCGGCGTCTGCCGCTGCTCCAGCAGGGCGCGCAGACGGCTCACGGCGCTATCGTGCAGGAGAACGCCCTTGCCCGCCGGCTTACCGGTAGGCAAGGGGGCAGACGCCGCCTGGGGCAGCTGGGTCTGTGGGCTCGTCGTCTGCTCGCTCATCACGGCACCTCTCCTGGCCTCTGCTTCCACGCTTCGACTCAGGACGCGGTCGGCTTGACCGAGCGCGCCTCGCGCTTCTTCTTGAAGTCCTCGATGGCGGCCTTGATGGCGTCCTCGGCCAGCACCGAGCAGTGGATCTTCACCGGAGGCAGCGACAGCTCGCGCGCCACGTCCTTGTTCGACAGGGTCATCGCCTGGTCGACCGTCTTGCCCTTCACCCACTCGGTGACGAGCGAGCTGGAGGCGATGGCCGAGCCGCAGCCGAACGTCTTGAACTTGGCGTCCTCGATGATGCCCTCGTCGGTGATGCGCAGCTGCAGCCGCATCACGTCGCCGCAGGCGGGCGCGCCCACCAGGCCGGTGCCCACGTTCGGGTCGTTTTTGTCCAACGTCCCGACATTGCGGGGGTTCTCGTAGTGCTCAATGACCTTGTCGCTGTAAGCCATGGGGACTCCTTACCAAATCTTTGAACCGACCTGGGGTGCCGGCAACCGGGCTGCTAGTGCGCCGTCCACTCGATGCTCTTCAGGTCGATGCCTTCCTTCGCCATTTCGTAGAGCGGGCTCATGTCCCGGAGCTTGCGGACCTTCTCCACCATGAGGCGGATGACGTAGTCCACCTCTTCCTCGGTATTGAACCTTCCGATGCCGAAGCGGATGGAGCTGTGCGCCATGTCCTCCTCGACGCCGCACGCTCGCAAGACGTACGAGGGCTCGAGCGAGGCCGAGGTACACGCGGAGCCGGAAGAGACGGCCACGTCCTTGATGGCCATCATCAGCGCCTCTCCCTCGACGTACGAGAAGGAGACGTTGAGGTTGCCTGGCAGCCTGTGCTCCAGGGAGCCGTTCACGATGACCATGTCCAGCTGGTTCATCAGGCCGGTGCGCAGCTTCTCGCGCAGGCGGAAGATGCGGGCTGACTCCTCGGCCATCTCCTCGCGGGCCAGCTCGGCCGCCTTGCCGAAGCCAACGATGGCCGCCACGTTCAGCGTGCCCGAGCGCATGCCGCGCTCATGTCCGCCGCCGTCCATCAGCGGGGCGATGCGCACGCGCGGCTTGCGGCGCACGTACAGCGCGCCCACGCCCTTGGGGCCGTACATCTTGTGAGAGGTGATGGAGACCAGGTCCACACTCATCTCGTCCACGTTGAACGGGAGCTTGCCCAGGCCCTGCACCGCGTCGCAGTGGAACAGCACGCCGCGCTGGCGGCACAGCTTGCCGATCTCCGCGATGGGCTGCACGGTGCCAATCTCGTTGTTGGCGAACATCACCGACACCAGCACCGTCTTGTCGGTCATGGCGGCGGCCAGCTTCTCCAGGCTCACCTGGCCGTCCTTCTCCACGTCCAGGTAGGTGACGCGCGCGCCGCCCGTGGGGAGCGCGGCCCACTTCTGGTACTGGGCGTCCTCTTCAATCCGGTACTTCGCGGCCAGCTCCGGCACGTCCTCGGGGGCCACGTCCCGCTCGGCCAGCTGCGACAGGCGGAGCATCTTCAGCTCGTCCAGCCGCTCCTGGCGCACGCGCTCCAGGCGCTTGCAGGTGTCCAGCACCGCCTTGTGCTCGGTCTTCAGGGTGATGATGTGGTCACCCTTGGCCTTGTAGAACTCGATGACGCCCTTGATGGCGAGGTTGTCCGACTCGGTGGCACCCGAGGTGAAGACGATCTCCTTGTCGGACGCGCCGATGAGCTCCGCCACCTGCTTGCGGGCCTTCTCCACCGCCGCCTCGGCCTTCCAGCCAAAGGCGTGGTTGCGCGAGGCGGCATTGCCGAAGTCCTCGCGCAGGTACGGCAGCATCGCCTCCAGCACCCGCGGGTCCAGCGGGGTGGTGGCGTGGTTGTCCATGTAGATCGGCAGCTTCATCTCGTCAGAACCTTCCCGGAGGACCCGGCGCATTGCTTTCCCGACACCGGGGGCCCAAGCCGCACGTAGTAGGTCGTACATCTACCCACCAATGTGGACCAGGACGGTCAAATATAAAAACAGGTGCCTTCCGGTCAAGGGAACATAAGGAGGGGACAGCCCCATCCCGCGCCAAAGCGGGGCCTTCCCCCTCGGCGGCGCGCTGACTTGGGGCAGTCCGCCTGCCCCGTTCCGGAGCGCTCGCTCCGGAATGGCGCGCCCGTTTCCAGTAAGTGCCTGGAAACACGTAAAGCGAGACTTGGCCGCTTCTCTGCACTGCGTTTCTCCCGGAGGGCGAACGCATGAGCGCCAACGAGAAGCAGATCCGGATGAATGGCACCACCCCCGCGGGAAATGGCACCGACACGCGCGTGCAACTGGTGAAGGTGGACGGGGGGGCGAGCGGGCAGCGCTACGACGCGGGCTGGCGGGCGGGCAAGCCCGAGGAGGACCCCGAGAAGATGAAGAAGTGGGGCCTGATCACCGCGCGGCCCAGCGAGTTCCTGATCCACATGCGACGCGGGCGGGTGCGCGAGGTGTCCGGCCAGGGCGCCAGCTGCTTCAAGCTGCCGGGCGACGCGGTGGCCATTGTCCCCACCAGCGTGCAGCGGCTGCAGTTCACCGCCGACCAGGTGACGAGCGAGAAGGTCGGCGTGCAGGTGACGGGCCTGGCGGTGTACCGGATCGTCGATCCGCTGGTGGCGTTCCGGATGCTGAACTTCTCGTTCCCCGAGCGGGCCAGCGAGAAGCTGCAGGAACTGCTGCGGGAGATGTTCGTGGGCGCCGCGCGGCGGCTGGTGGCCAACCTCTCGGTGGAGGAGTGCCTCACCCGGCGCAAGGAGGGCATCGCCGAGGAGCTGATGCGCGAAATCGCGCCGGTGGTGTCGGGCCGAGGCCGGCTGGATGACAAGACGGACTCGGGGTGGGGCGTCGTCCTCGACACCATCGAGATCCAGGACGTGCGGGTGCTCTCCTCCACCGTCTTCGAGAACATGCAGGCGCGCTACCGCCGGGAGCAGGAGCGGCAGGCTCGTGAGGCGGAGCTGGCCAAGGAGCGCTTCCTGCGGCGCGAGGAGGCGGAGGCCGAGCGTGCCATCGCCCTGACGAAGCTGGCGGCCGACGAGGAGGTGCGCCACAAGCGGCAGGAGACGGAGGAGCAGGCGCGGCTGGAGGAACTGGCCAGTGAGGAGCGCGTCTCCGGGGCACGGCTGGCGCAGGAGCGCACGCTGAAGCAGGGGGAGGCGGCCACCGAGCGCGAGGTGACGCTGGCCAAGCTGAACGCGGAGGCTGAGGTCCGCCAGCGCAAGCAGCAGGCGGATGAGGCGGCCCGACTGGAGCAACTGGCCACCGAGGCGCGTGTGGCGGAGTCCAAGCTGGCGCAGGATCGCACGCTCAAGCAGGCCCAGGCGGCGGCCGAGCGCGAGCTGGCGCTCAACAAGCTCAACGCGGACCTGGAGCTGCGCCAGCGCAAACTGGAGGCCGAGGAGAAGGGCAAGCTGGAGCAGCTCGCCGGAGAGGCGCGCCTGGCGGACGCCCGCCTGGCCCACGAGCGAGCGGTGGCCGAGGCGCAGATCGCCCACGAGCGCGCCATGGCGGGGGCCCGGGCGGAGGCCGAGCTGGACCGCATCCGCCACGAGCAGGAGGCGGCCTCGGCGCGGCACGAGGCGCAGCTCGAGGCGACGATGCAGGAGGTGGAGCGCATCAAGGCCCAGGTGCAGGTGGCCCAGGCGCGCCGGGCCATCGCCGAGGCGGAGCTGGCCATCGCCGAGCTGGAGGTGAAGAAGGAGCGCGTGGCGCAGGAGCTGGAGCTGGGCCGCGCCAAGGAGATGCGCGCCATCGAGAACACGCTGAGCCCGGAGGTCATCCAAATGACGCTGGCGCAGCAGTTGCCCCAGGTGGCCGCCGCCTTCCAACAGAAGATGGGCGAGGTTCACGTCACGGCGGTGGATGGGGCCAACCCGTTCGGATACATCGCAGCGGCTGTGGAAGGGGTGATGGGGCTCGCGCGTTCTGCGGGCCTGAAGATCCCCAACCCCGCTCAGCAGCCCCAGTAACCGGCGCCCGGTCGGGCGTATATAAAGGGAGCGGGGTGGCAACAGGAGGAAGAAGCCGTGAAGAAGGTCGGGATTCTCGCCGCGGTGTGCGGCCTTGCCGTGGCGGTCGTTCCCTGGCTCCTACCCACCGGCCCTAGCGCCGGCTTGGACGCGGCCCGGTTCCTGGAGTCTGGCAGCCTCGCCGTGGGCGCCGCGGTGGTGTTCGCCGGCGGCCTGCTCACGGCGATGACGCCGTGCGTCTACCCGCTCATCCCCATCACGGTCTCCGTCTTCGGAGCCCGGAAGGCGGAGGGGCGGGGCAAGGCGCTCATGCTCACCTCTTCGTACATCGTCGGTATGGGTGTGGTCTTCAGCGCGCTCGGGGTGCTGGCGGCGAAGACGGGGCAGGCGTTCGGGGCGATGTTGGGGCACCCGGGGGTGGTGACGGGGCTTGCGGTGTTCCTGCTGGTGCTGGCCACCTCGATGTTCGGGGCGTTCGAGCTGGCGCTGCCCGCCAGCATGCAGCAGCGGCTGACCTCGGTGGGCGGCGCGGGCCTGGCGGGCGCGTTCCTCATGGGCAGCGTCTCGGGCTTCCTGGCGGCGCCCTGCACGGGGCCGGTACTCACGGGCCTGCTGGCCTTCGTGGCGAAGACGGCGAACACGGGGCTGGGGGCGGGACTGCTCTTCATCTACGCGCTGGGCATCGGCGTGCCGTTCTTCCTCATTGGCGTGTTCACCGTGCGGCTGCCGCGAGGCGGCGTGTGGATGGAGTGGGTCAAGAGCGTGCTGGGCATCATCCTGGTGGCGCTGGCCTTCTCGTACCTGAAGGACGCGTTTCCCTGGGCGCGTGAGACGGTGAAGGGCGTGGCCTCGCAGCTGGGCAGCGTGCCGGGAGCGCTCATCGCCTCGGTGCTCGCCGTGGTGGGCGTGCTCGTGGGCGCGGTCCACCTGTCCTTCAAGGAGGGCCCGCGACAGTTCGCCTTCAAGGCGCTGGGCGTGGCGCTGGTGGTGTTCGCGCTGGTGGTGCGCGGCGGCGTGCTGGACGCGGGCGCCACGGGCCAGCTCTGGGTGAAGCTCGGCTGGGCCGAGCCGCCCAAGGCGCCCACCTTCACGTGGCACCACGTCATGCCGGCGAAGCAGGCCACGTTCTCGGCCGAGGAGTTCGAGAAGGTGCTCGCCAGCGCTCGGGCCGAGGGCCGGCCGGTGATGATCGACTTCTTCGCGGAGTGGTGCGCGGCCTGCAAGGAGCTGGACCGCGAGACGTACCCGTCGCCTGAGGTCATTGGCGAGTCGGGCCGCTTCCTGAACATCAAGATCGACGCGACGAACAGCGAGGATGCGCTCGACGTGGTGATGGAGCGCTTCGGCGTGGAGGGCCTGCCCACGGTGGCCTTCATCTCGTCCACTGGAGAGATGCTCAAGGATCCGCGCGTCACCGGCTTCCTGGAGCCGCAGCCGTTCACCGTGGAGCTCAAGAAGGTTCGCTAGGGGCGCACACCGCCGTCAGGGATGTGCGCCGGTCCCGCGTGCTGTTTCGTTACGGCGTGAGGGTGCAGGTCGCGGCTTGCGTCTGCACGTCGTTGAGGATCTCCGTCAACGCGGCCTCGAGGCTGCTGGCATCGGAGGCGGTGAAGGAGAGGCCGCCGCCCACCTGGGCTGTGTTCTCGAGCAGGTTGCTCTGGATGCCGTAGCCGATGGTGTGGATCCTCAGGCTCTGAGAGCCGGAGGTATCGAAGTCCCCAATCACGGCGGGCGTGGCTTGCTGCAGATCCTGGTTGGCCAGCAGCTTGGCCACATCGTCCAGATAGTAGTTGGGGTTGTCATCGATGTAGCTGCTGGGGCTGTTGCCCTTGTCGCGCATGTTGTAGGGCCCGCAGGGCTTCGAGTCCGAGCAGTACACGGGGCCGCCATTGAGGATGCGCAACTGGCTGACGATGGTGGCCGGGAGGCTGTCCGAGGTGGGCTCGCCGTCTGAGATGAGGATGATGGCGGAGTGCTGGCAGCCCCAGCACCAGCTGCGCCCCTGCGAGGTGAGCAGGGTGTTGCGGAACCCGCTCGGGTAGCTGTAGGCCGTCCCGAAGCCAAAGTTGTCGCGGTACACGTCGTCGCCCGAGGTGAAGTAGAAGCCTACGTTGAGCAGCGAGCGGCCCAGCGGCGTCCCGGTGGTGAAGGACAGCCCGTTGATGGAGTTGATGTAGCTGGCGCGGTTGTTGTCGAAGGCGGATGAGTCGGCGCGGATCTGCAAGCACGACGGGTTCTGCGACTGCCCCATCTGCGTGCCGAGTGTGGAGTTGGCGAAGTAGCTGAACCCGGCGCGCATGCCGCTCAAGTCCTTGATGGCCTTCTTGATCGCCGCCTTGACGGTGACGTACTTGGGTGGGTTGAAGTTGAGATAGCGGCCCCAGAAGATGAAGTTGGGGTTGGCCATGTTGCCGCTATTGGTCCCCTGGGCACCCGGCACCTTGTAGTAGCCCTTGATGTGCAGGCAGCTGAGGCACTGGGTGTAGTCAGCGGCCCCGGTGCTGGACCAGTTGGGTACCTGCGCCTCGCAGGCCTGCTCCTTCGAGGTCCACTGCGGGGTGGGGTCGGTGCTCTCACCCCAGTACATGTACCCGTAGAACTTGCTGTCCTGGAACAGGTTGGGGAAGCCCGTGTCCGAGCCCAGTCCCGTGCCCAGGTCCGGGACGGGGTAGGCCGTCTGCGAGTTCCAGCCGCGGCTGACCTGGTCCGCGTCCAGCCGTGGGTTGAAGCATCCTCCCGTGGTGGTGTCGAAGAACTCCACGTGGTTGCCGCCGGTGACTTGGGGCAGCTCCCGCATCGAGCCGGAGGTGTCGATCAGGAAGTGGATGTTGGGGGGCGCTACGGTCTGCGCGGAGGCAGCGCCCGCGGTACCGATCAGCATGAGGCCGAGACAGAGGCGAGGGGTGAAGGGACTCCAGCGCTTCATGGGGCTTCTCCTTGGATGCGGCGCGGTAGGGCGAGGAGGCCCGGGCCCTCCTCGCTTGCCCGTGCGCTCTGCAAGGGACGCCCCATCTCCGACGCGCTACCAAGTCAGCGAAAACACAGAGATGGAGGGCGGGGCGCGCAACGGGCTGCGCCTCGCAAGTTTTGCACCCCGCAAAGTTTGGAGGCTCTTCATGGACCTTCAGTGTCAGGTAGGATGAACCGCACCCTACTTACCAGGTTACATGCGCGTGGCGTGTGTGGTAGGGACGGGCCATGTTCATCTGGTTTCGCCGCCTCTTCGCGGCGCGCCCCCAGGCGCCCAGCCTTCCTGGGGAAGCACTCCCTCCGGAGGTTCCTCCCCCCTGGGCCATGACGCTGCTGGAGGCCGTCCAGAAGTCTTCGCGTGCGCAGGCCCGTTTGACGCTCCAGGTCGAGGATCTGGACCGGAAGCTGGAAGGCGGATTCGCCGAGGTGAGGAACTCGCTCTCTTCCTGGAAGAGCGCCGCGACGGGGGGAGCGCCGGATTCCAGCCTTCGCTGGGACGCGGTGTTGGATGCGCTGGATCTGCTCGACGAGGCGGCCCAGGTCGCGGACCCGGCTCTCGCGCCGGGGCTGACAGGGGTGGCGGCTCGGCTCGAGCGGTTCCTGGGGCAGTCAGGGCTGACGCGCCTGGTCCCGCTGGGGCATCCGCCCGACGGGCGTCTGTTCCGTGTCGTGGGCACTCAGCCCCACGACAGTCTCCCCGAGGGCGCCATCGCCCGCGTCGTGCGCGCGGCCGTCCTTCGAGGCGAATACCTCGTTCGTGAGGGCGAGGCCATCACCGTGAGGAAGCTGCCATGAGCCATGCATTCGGCATTGACCTGGGCACCACCAACTCGGTCATCGCCCATCTCGTCGACGGGCGCCCGGTGGCGATCCCCATCGACGGCAGCCCCATCGTCCCTTCGGTGGTGCTCTACACGGACGAGCGTGTCGTGGTGGGGCGCGAGGCGCGCAACCTCGAACTGCAACTGCCCGAGCGGTGCATTCGCTCGGTGAAGCGCAAGATGGGAACCGCGCACCGCTACGCCCTCACTGGGCGTGAGCTGACTCCCGAGCAGGTCTCCGCCGACATCCTCTCGGCGCTCAAGCGCGGAGCGGAGAAGGCCACGGGCGGCCCCGTGCGGGAGGTAGTCATCACCGTGCCCGCCTATTTCGATGACGCCCAGCGTCGCGCGACCCTGGAGGCCGGCGAGCGCGCGGGGCTCCACGTGCTGCGGTTGCTCAACGAGCCCACCAGCGCTTCGCTTGTCTATGACCGGCTGCTCGAGCCGGAGTCCGTGAGCGGGGGGGAGTCCGAGATCCTCCTCGTCTACGATCTGGGAGGCGGCACGTTCGACGTCTCGGTGCTCGAGGTCTTCCACGGGGTGCGTGAGGTGCGCGCCACCACGGGCAACACCCACCTGGGCGGCGACGACTTCGATGAAAAGCTGATGCAGCTCTTCCTCGATGAGCTCAAGCGCACCCAGGCCGTAGATCCGCGCGAGGACCTCCGGGCCATGGCGCGTCTGCGCCGCCTGGCAGAGGAGACGAAGATCCGCCTCTCGTCGGATATCGCGGTGCATGTGCGCGAGGAGTTCCTCACCCAGGCCCAGGGCAAGCCCGTTCACCTCGAGATGGAAGTGCGCAGGCGCACCTTCGAGGAGCTCATCGAGCCGCTGCTCGAGTCCACCGTGGCCCTGGCCCGTCAGGCGCTGGCGGACGCGCGGCTCGAGGGGCAGTCCCTCTCGCGGGTGTGCCTGGTAGGCGGCTCGACGCGCATTCCCAAGGTGCGCGAGCTCCTCGAGGAGGCGTTCGGAGCGGACATCCACGAGGAGGTGGATCCGGATCTGGCGGTGGGGCTGGGCGCGGCCATCCAGGCGGGCCTGCTCTCGGGTGAGCCCGTGGAGCGCATCCTGGTGGACGTGGCCTCTCACACCCTGGGGGTGCGGGCGCTCGGCCAGGACGATGTGCTGCGCGCCGAGCCAGACACCTTCGCGCCCGTCCTGCGCCGGAACACGGTGCTTCCGGCCGTGAAGGTGGAGGAGTTCTACACCCTGGTGCCCGAGCAGAAGCTCATCGAGGTCGAGGTGTTTCAGGGCGAATCGCACCGGGCCTCGGAGAACACGCGGGTAGGGGCCTTCGACTTCCCGCTCGATCCTCGGCCGGAGAACTCTCCGGTCCGGATGGAGTTCGCCTACGATCTCAATGGGGTGGTGAAGGTCTCGGTCAGCCAGCCCGGCACGAAGAACGCCAAGACAGTCGCCCTCGCGCTAGCGGATGCGGGCAAGGCCACCCAGAGTCTGGCGGCCCAGAGCGCCGTGGAACGCAAGGCGCGGGCTTTGGCGGCGCGCCTGCCACCCACGCTACGCGTCGAACTGGAGCGACTGCTCGACCAGTACACGGCGGCGGAGGGCGCTTCTCGCGAGCGAGCCGAGGAGGCGCTGCTGGACTTCTTCCTCGAGTACGAGGCCGAACATCGGGAGCCCTGAGCCATGGCGAGGCCCAAGAGCGAAGAGCTTCAGCACCGCAGGTGGTTGGAGGATGCCCGGAAGCACCTGGGGCGGGGAGATCTGGACAGCGCGTTGCCGGTGTTGCTCCGGTTGCCCACGCCGCTGCGGGAAGAAGTGCTCCCTCGCGGTGCTGCCCTCTTTCGGAAGGGGGTCCACGAGCAGCACCATCGGGGGGCCTGGGGCACGCTCAGCACCCTGGCCGCGCGGGCGGAAGCCGAACCGGGCCTGGTGGAGCGAGGCGTGGAGGCAGGGGAGGCTCGGGCCACGTTCTGGCCGTTGATGTGGGCGGCGGCTCGGGCTCGGGAGTGGGCCCGTGCCCAGCGGCTGTGGCAACCTCTCTCTGGCGTGGCGCGAGCGCACGCGCCCGTGCTGGCCGGGGCGGTGGACTCCTGGCTCTCCGCTCAGGGCGCTCCCTCCTCCGAGGCGTTGGCGCCCGCCCTCGCTTGCTTGCCTCCCGTGGATCCGCGCCTCGGTGTCGAGCCCTCGCGTCAGCACGCCTCCCCGCCGCCTCCCCGCTCCGTGGCGGAGGTGGAAGGTGCGCTCCTCGTCCTGTGCGCGCTCGAGCCCTTCCCTGTTTTCGCCGGCCGTGCCGAGACTTGGGCACGGGAGGCGCCGGCCGATGTGGTTTCGGCGGTGTGGGAACTGGCGGGGCAACTGGCGGCGCGAGAGCTGTGGCTTCGGGCGGCGGCGGGCAAGGGCGGAGCGGTGCTGCGGGAGCCGTCCTTGCTGCTGGCCCGGGCAGTGCGTGAGGGGGGGGCCGTCCAGGCGCTGGAGACTCCGACGCTCCAGGCGCTACGGGTGGTGACCACGCGCCTGCGCGAGGCAGGCCTCTGTCACACGGAGGAGGCAGAGGCATGGTGTGCCCTGGCCCAGGCGGCGGCACTCTTCCCGGAGGCCCGGCCCTGGGTGGTTCAGGCGGTGTCCGGGGTTCGGTTCTCGGAGGCGGCCCTTCCCCGAGCGCTTCGCCTCTATGAGACGCTGCTGGCCCTTGGCCCGGACGCGACGCTCTGGGGGCGGGCCTTCCTGTCCTGGTGCCAGCAGGAGCCCGAGGCGTACAGCGCGCCCAAGTGGCTCCAGGAGGGCTTGCGCCAGCTGCTCGCGACGCAGGCGTCCGCCCTGTTGGCTTGGCTGAGGGGGGCGTCGCCCTCGGACCGTGCGGAGCTGATCGAATGTGTGGCCTCCACCTGCGCGGTGAGCCTGGTGGAGTCCTGGGTGGAGGCGTGCTGGGAGGAGGCTGACGAAGCGCTGCGACGCGAGTTGAGCGAGGCCATCTCCATCCTGCTGGACCGCAGCCGCTCCAAGAAAGGGGGACGGGGGCTGGAGCAGGTGCTGCACGGCGCGCGAGACCTGGATGACGTGGCGCGCGTGTTGATGGATGTGGAAGGGGCACTGGAGGAGGTTCATACGCTCATGCGGCTCTCTCCAGAGGGCCTGCGCATCTGGCGCCGCTTTGCTCCCCGGGTGCTGTCCTACCGGGCGGAGTTCCTGGAGGAGGCGGTGCGCCAGGCCGCTTCGGATACCGAGATGTGGGAGGCCGTCGAGCGGTATCTGGCGGCGCGTCCCGGGGACACGGGGCATCTCGAGGTGCTGCGCACGCTGGAGGTGTTCGAGCACGGGGCGCTCGCGAAGCGTGTCCTGGCTCTGTGGCTGGAGCGACGCGCGAACAACGTGCAGGCGCTGGCGGAGGCGGCCGTGGCCTCCGAGCAGATGGGCACCCCCTGCAAGTACAGCCACAAGGTGTTGGAGGCCTTCCTGCGGGCCCTGGAGGAGCAGGCTCCCTCCGTGCTCTCCGGGGCGATGAAACAGGCACAGGAGCTGGCTCGTGGGCATCAGGTTCGGTTGCGCAAGCGCGGGGCCTCCGGGAAGAAGAAGGCTGACACGAAGGACCCTATGGCCCGCGCCTCCTCGCGCCGACGCACGACTCGGAAGAAGGCTCCCAAGGGTGAGGGAGAAGGAGGCCCAGGATGACGCTGCCCGACGAGCCTTTCGCCGTATTGAGCATGACGCCCACGCTGGATCTGTCGCTCGTCAAGCGCGCCTACTTCGCCGCGTTGGCTCGGCACCCACCCCACCAGGATCCAAAGGAGTTCCAGCGGGTGCGTGGGGCTTATGAGGCGCTGACTCGCCCGGGAGGGCTGGCGGCGGCGTACCTTGCCAGCCCCGTGGACGTGAAGAAGCTGGCCTCCGAGGCGCGCGAGCGCTTCGACGCATTGCTCGTGAAGGCCGCCCAAGTGGCGTCGGCTGAGCGAGCCGGGCAGGAGGTCCTGGCGCGGTTCGTGGAGCGGTGCTCCCGGATGGGGTGGGAGGAGGCGCTGCGAGTCTGCGGCGCGGAGCCACGGCACTGAGAAGCTCGCGCTGTCAGCTCGCTTCCGTGGTGCCTACGTGCCGAGCCGCCCTCGACTTTCGAGGACTCTGTCGATCATCAGCTCGTGCAGCGCGTAGAGCTGCTGGGCTTTCTCCTCGCCCTCGAGGAATGCCAGCGCGCCGGCCATGGCCTCCAACGTCGACATGCCCTCGGGGTGGGGCGGGCGGCGCAGCCGGCGTGTGTCGGGGGCTGGTGGAGGCAGTGTGAGCCCTGGCAACCTTCGTAAGGCAGGCACGCGCTGGACCATGCGGCGGGCCTGCCCCCAGTTCCCATCGAGCACCACCAGCCGCTTCGGCAGTGACGCATCCGGCGCCGGGGCCGGAGCACCTGGGAACAACAGCCAGGTGTCGGGCTGCTCCAGCACCGAGGCATCGAACCGCTCGCCCGGAGCGCCATACGTGAGCACCTGGCAGCGAGATAGGGCGAGCGCGGCCATGCGAGCCGTGTTGGTGGACTTCTCCTTCTCCTTGTTATGGCGGATGACGAGGAACTCAGTGCGCGTGTCGATGCGGGGCACCTCCGCGCACAAGCACAAGCGCGTGGGGAGGTAGCACCGCGGACAGCGGCCGGCGAGGTCCTCCGGGGTGCGAGACCTCATGTGCCGAGCTTGTTCTGGCGCCGGTACTGCTCCATCAACGTCCGGGCCTCGCGCAGCTTCTCCTCGACGAAGCGATCATCCGCATCCGGCTCGTAGTCCTCTTGCGTGTCGAGCTGGAAGAGGGCCGCGAGGCTGCCCGGAGTCACCTCGAGCCACTCGGCGGTGCGGCTCAGCGCCACCTGGCGGCGGCCGGCGAACGTCTCTGGCCCATCCTCTGGGCCGCACCGGCAGATGCGCGCCGAGTCCCCCGTCACATCCACGTAGAGCCCGAGCACCTCGGCGTTCAGCTCCGCCGCCAGCGAGCAGGTGGCCTCGCTCACGTACGCGGCCAGGGCGTGCGCGGCCGAGCGCTCCGAGAGCGAGCGCACCATGAAGATCTTCCACCCCGCCTGGCTCAAGGGCCCTGCCTCCTCCAGCGGGGTGAGCTCCGCGGGAGGCGCCTGGATGCGACTGAGCAGTCGACGCACCGGGGACTCGAGGCGCTCCGCGCGCGCATGCGAGGCCGGGCAGAAGAAGATGACGCGGTAGTCGCGGCTGTCGACAGAGGGTTCCATACGGCGGGGCGGAGAGAGGGGCTCCTTGAATAGCGATTTAATCATGATACATGAGTTATTCAAGAAGTACTGGAAATTGGGGCTAGAGGGGAATCTTCTGGGACGCGAGATTCCGCGGCGACCCAGACACCGACGCCGAGCACGAGGGCGCCTCCGAGCAGGCCCCATGAGCCGAGCGCCTCGCTGAAGAATACCCAGCCGACGAGGGAGGCGGTGAGTGGCTCCAGGTAGGTGAGCGCGCTGGCGGCGGCGGTGGGGATTCGTCGCAGGCCGGAGTTGAAGAGGATGTTGCCGATCAGGCCGGACAGCACGCCACCGGCGACGACCCAGAGCACGGGCAATTCGAGCGGCGGCAGAGCGCTGCGGCCGAAGAAGAGCAGCAGCGTGGCGACGGCGATGGCGGCGTGAACCGAGGTGACGCCCAGGGGAGACCAGACGCGCGCGGCCTCCTTGGCGCCGAAGACGGTGATGGCGAAGAAGATGGCGCTCGCGCCACCGAGCGCCGCCGTCCACCCGGAGAAGTCCTCTCCGGGCTTCCAGATGAGCAGTCCCAGGCCGATCAGGGTGAGGGGAGTGCCGAGCAGGGCTCGCATCGAGCGCCGCTCCCGCATGACCCACGGCGCGGCCAGGGCCACCAGCAGGGGCGCGAGGTAGTGGGTGAGGACGGCCACGGCGACGGGGCCCCGCCTCACGGCCGCGAAGAAGAGGGCCACGTTGATGGCGTCGGCCACCCCCATGGCCACGAGTGCTATCAGGGCGCGGCGATCCCGCAGGGCCTCGCGCCGAAGCAGGAAGGGCGCGGGCAGAGACATGATGAGCAGGGCGAGCAGGGCGTTCTGCGCGCCCGTGAGTCCCGCTTGCCGAAGGAAGAGCGGCCAGCAGCCCCAAAGGGTGGCTCCAGCCGCGACCATGGCGAAGTACCGCACGTGAACTCCTGAAGGCCGGGGCACTCCGCCCCGGAGGCGCGCAGCGTAGATCAGCGCGGGGAGATGTGAACGGGGATGCCCTTGGGGGCAGGGTGTCGCCTCTCTGTCGGTGGGAGGGCGGGCAGGCGCCAAGGGCGTCGTCAGTGACCGTCAACGCCGGTGACAGCGCCCGTGCCAACCCCGCGAGAAGAGGCGCGAAGAACGATGGCACGGAGGGTGCTCCAGGGTTGGGGCAGAGGAGGGACACACCCGATGAACCTGACCCGTGACCTGCGCTCCGCCATCGTCGATGTCGGCGTGGCGCTGAGACGCCCCGAGGAGTTCACCACCCGCTGGAGGGACCGCCGGCTCACCGCCGGTCCGCGCCCGCTCATCTTCCCCGTGCTCCTGGCGAACGCGGTGCTGGGCATCGCCGCGTACGGCCTGGTGATGCGGCTGCACGAGGGCTGGGGAGGCATGTTGGGCGGACTGCTCAAGGCGCCGGTGGCGGCGGGGTTGGCGTGGACCATCGCGCTGCCGGCGCTCTACATCCTCAACTCGGCGTTGGGCTCGAAGCTGGACGCCTCCACGACGCTGCTGGCGGCGCTCACCACGGTGAGCTTCGGCTCGCTGGCGCTGCTGGCGAGCGTTCCCATCACCTGGTTCTTCGGGCTGGCGCTGCCGTACGGCTTCGTGCGGCTGGCGGTGAACCTCACCGTCTTCGCGGGGGTGGGCGTGTGCATGGTGGACGTGTTCCTGCGGACCATGAAGGCGCTGGAGCCCGAGCGCAGCCGCGCCTACGCCCTGCTGTGGCTGGCGCTGGTGGGCGTCATCGGCGCGGAGTTGATGACGCTGTTCTCCCTCTTCCGCTTCGACGCGTGACCCTTGGAGGCTGCCATGGACGCTGCTCCGACTCTCGACTCTCCCGTTCTGCCAACTCCCGAGGCCCCGCCGAGCCCGGTGCCGGGCATGTTCGACCTCATCCTGCGCGGAGAGATGCGCCTGCACCGCCTGCTGCGGGATGAGGCGGGCCTGCCGGAGGTCATCCAGAAGTTCCTCGCGCTCTCGGTGCTGGGGCTCACCATCCACGGGGTGGTGCTGGGGCTGGCCGCGGAGCTGTTCGCGCCGAGCCATGCGCTGGGCTGGTACCAGACGGGCCATCCGGTGGTGTGGATGCCGCTGGCCTTCATCGCGGCCTTCCTCGGGGCGCTCTGCATCTGCCTGCCGTCCTTCTACTTCTACACGCAGCTGTCGGGGCTGGACGCCTCGTTCCGGCTGGTGACGGCGCAGGCGCTGCGCGCACAGGCGACCATGTCCGTGCTGCTGTTGGGCGTGCTCCCGTTCTACACGGCGTGGTTGCTGGGGACGGTGGTGGGGGTGTTCGACGCGCCGGGGACGGCGCTCTTCGCGGGCATGTGCCTGCCCTTCGCGGTGGGCTTGCTGGGCATCCGGGCGGTGTATCGCGGCTTCTGTGATCTGGCCGAGCACCTGCCCATCACCCACCAGCGCCGGGGCAACTTCCTGCGGCGGCTGGTGCTGTGCTGGGGCGCTGTCTACACCGTCATCGCGCCCGTGGCGCTCTACCGCCTGGGCGAGGCGCTCGGTCCCCGCCTGTAACCGAGGAGGAGCTTTCCATGGGCGTCGTCGAGACCTGCATCCTCTATCTGTTGTTGGGCGGTGTCATCGCGGTGGCGCTGGTGCTCCGCGCGGAAGGACGGGGGCGGGGCGCACGGGTGGTCACCTTCGTGGCGGGCCTCTTCTTCTGGCCGGTGTTCGCCCCGTTTCTGCTGTCCCCTATAAAGGATGCGCCCACGTCACAGCCGGCCCAGGCGGCACAGGCTCGGCTGAGGGCGGCGCTGGGGCAGGTGGAGGGGCTCGCGGCGGACGTGCTCCGCCCCGAGGTAGCGCGGCTGCGGGGATTGGTGGACGCGGTAGGCAAGATGGAGGCGCGTGTGGCGGAGATGGACGCGCTGTTGGCCACGCCCGAGTTCAACCGGACCGCCGCGAGCGCGCAGCTGGAGGCGCTGTCTCAACGCGGACTGTTGCCGGAGGACCCCCGGGTACAGAGCGTCCACGCGCGACTGCGCAACATGGAGCGGCTGGGCGCGATGCGCGAGCGCACGGCGGCGGACCTGGAGCGGGTGGTGCTGCAACTGGAGGAGATGGGCTCACGGCTGCAACTGCTGAAGTTCGCGGGTCGGCCGGACGCGGAGCTGGTGGAGCTGCTCCAGTCGGTGGCCTCCAGCGTGGAGGAGGTGACGGAGGGATTGCTGGCGGCGAGCTGAACGGCTCAGGTTTCTGCCAAAGTGGCCGGCCATGGGGCCTCTCTTCGCCTATAGCCTCGTGCCGGTGCTCTCGGTGGCACTGCTGCTGTGCTTCACCGCCACCCTGCGCGCCCGGGACGCACGGGGCTTGGCGCTCTACTGCCTGACGGTGGCGATGTGGAGCGGTGCGTTGCTCATGTTGTGCCTGCCTCGCACGGTGTGGCTGGGAGAGCGTCTCGTGTCGATAGGGACCTTCACCGCCGCGGGCTTCCTCCACGCGGCCTACAACGTGACGGGGCAGCGCTCGTATGGGCTGGTGGTGTTCGCCTACCTCGTGGCGCTGGGGCTGACGGGACTCGGGGTGGTGGAGCCCAACGTCCTCTATGGACCGCTCGGGATGACCCGGGGCCCCCTCTTCTGGCCGGCGATGGTGCTGGCGGTGGTGGCGGCGACGGTGCCGCTGGTGCATCTGGTGCGCGCGTACCGGCTGGCGCCGGCCGAGCGGCGGCCACTCTTGAGAGGTGTGGGCATCGCCGGGGTGTTGACCTACTCGGGCGGTATCGGGAACGCGCTGCTGCTCTCGGGCGGGTACGCGCTGCCGTTCGGCATGTACCTGGTGCTGGGCGGGCTGCTGGTGCTCTCGCAGGTCATCGGCGGGCTTCAGGCGGAGAGCGATCGCCGGTTGTTGGAGCGCAGCCTGTTGTACTCGGCGCTGGCGGCGGTGCTGTCGGCGGGGTTCCTGTTCGGGGTGCTGTCACTGATGGCGGGCAGCGGGCAGCCGTACCTGCTGGAGTACCGGGTGGGAGCGTTCTTCCTGCTGGCACTGGCGGCGCTGGCGTTCGAGCCGGTGCGTCAGGGGTTCCAGGAGTGGCTGGGCCGACGGCTGTTGAAGGGACGCGCGGCGGCAAGCGAGCTGGCCGAGGAGCTGGTGAAGCAGGAGGCGCGGGCGGACCAGGCGGCGCGGCTGGCGGAGCTGGGCCAGTTCACGTCGGCGGTGGCCCACGAGGTGCGCAATCCGCTGGGAGTGCTCGGAGCGCACCTGAAGCTCCTGGAGCGCAAGGGGACCGACCCGGAGCTGCTGGCGGCGATGCGAGAGCAGATCGACCGAGCGGGCCACTTCGTGGACGAGCTGCTCCGCTACGGGCGCCCGAGACCGCTGGAGCTGCGGCGGGTGGATCTACGGGCCACGGTGGCGCTGGCGTACTCCACGGCGAAACAGGGACTGGGCGCGCTGGCACCGGAGGTGACGTTCGAGGAGACAGAAGGGGAGGGCCTGGAGTTGGAGGCGGATCAGGCCCAGCTCTCGCAGATCTTCGTGGTGCTCTTCGAGAACGGGCTGTTGGCGTTGAGGGAGGCACAGGCTCCGAAGCTGCGAGTGACGTGTACGGGGGAGAGTGAGCAGGTGCGCGTGGTGGTGGAGGACACAGGGCCAGGGATTCCACCCGAGTTGCTGCCGCGCCTGTTCCAGCCCTTCGTCACGGGGCGAAAGCGCGAGGGACGGAGGCCGGGGACAGGGTTGGGGCTAGCGATCGCGCGAGGCATCGTGGAGCGGCATGGCGGGCGAATCACCGCGGGGCGCTCGGAACTGGGCGGGGCGCGCTTCGACGTGGAGCTCCCGAAGGGCCAGACGGTAATGGCCGCGGCGACGGGAGGCTGAGATCGGAGTCAGGGGGCGGTGCCTGTGACCCGTTGACCGGTGAGCACATCGAGCGTGACAGGCATCCAACCGCCTGGCGGATCCATCTCCGCCGACACGTGCAGGTGCTGTCCCGAGAAGCCTGTGGCGACGATGCCATCGACAGCGATGCGCTCGCTCGTCCACATCCAATTCAGTCCTGGGTCGAACTTCTGGATGTTCTCTCCGCCCAGCACGTACAGAGAGTTCCACTCTGGATCGAGTTCGAAGTGGCCGAAGTACATATCCACCTGCCGGTGGAGACGTTCGACGCCACGGACCAGATCCAGCGCGAAGAACGTGGCTCCACCCCCCAGGAGGACCACTTCGGCTTTTTCCCAGACGAGGGACTCTACAAAGGGACCGCCCGCGTCGAAGAGCACTGCGGCCTGCCAGAGTGGCTCACCGCCACGCGAGAGGGTGAAGATCCACCGATCCCCAAGGTCGACTCCCGGACGGCCTCCAATCCAGTGGAGTTGCTCAGTCCCCAATGGAGCATCGTGTGGGAACACGCCAGGTGCCCGACCTTGCTGGATCATATAGAGGGAGGTCATCTCTCAGGTTCCTTGCCCGAGAGATACCTGCAAAGCCAAGGGGGACGCGAGATGGATGCACGCCTCGAGACGGAGCGCCTCATCCTCCGGCAGTTCCAGGAGTCGGACCTCGACGCATATGCGGAGATCTGCGGGGACCCAGAGGTCATGCGTTACGTCGGCGAGTTCAAGCCGATGGATCGGGCGAATGCCTGGAGATCGATGGCCACCCACCTTGGGCACTGGCAGCTCCGGGGGTACGGCATGTGGGCCGTCGAAGAGAAGGCCACCGGGCGAATGATTGGCCGAGTGGGACTCTGGAAACCCGAGGGCTGGCCGGACCTCGAAGTGGGCTGGATGATCCACCGCGCCTACTGGGGACGCGGCCTCGCGACGGAAGCAGGCCGTGCCTCGATCGACGCGGCATTCCGGATGCTCGAGGTGGACCATGTCATCAGCGTCATCCACCCCGACAACGCTGCCTCCATCCGTGTCGCCGAGCAAGTAGGCGAGTCATTTGAGCGCGACTGGACGCTCCACGGACTCTCGCTTCGCATCTACGGAAGCTCCCGCCCGCGCACTCGCTGAGGCAGGGCCCTCATCCCTCGGATGCTCGCCGGGCCAGACCGCGCCCGCCTCAGTGTACGAACGCTGGGAGCAGGGTCGCGCGTGAGCACCTTCACTCATGTCATGAGTGGCTTCACGATCGCCCTGGCCGTAGGCGTCCTCAGCACCGGGCTGTTCAGCGGGGTGCGAGCCGCGTCGTCGGGGCTCGCCTTCCTGCTCCTGCTGGTGGCCATGACGTTGTCGGAGTCGCCACAGGCGTAGCCACCATTGCAGGGGAGGTACACATGAGAAGGCCAATCCGGTTCATCGAGCGAAACTGGACCCAGCTGGCGCTCGTCGCCGTTGCCGCCTCGTGGGTGTTCCGGAGGCTCCGCACGAAACGCCACCGAGTGGAACTGCCAGCACCCACTGGCCCGTTCCAGGTGGGCCGGCTCGCCTTCGACTGGCTGGACCCTGCCCGGAAGGAGCCCTATGCCCCCGGGAAGAGGCGCCGCCGCGAGCTGTCCGTCTGGATCTGGTACCCGGCCGAGGTCAACCCGGGCGCCCAGGCAGGGGAGTACCTGCCGGGACGCTGGCGACTCACCAGTCTGCTCTGGGGCTTCCAGGCCTCACGGGTTCGAGCCCACGCTGTCTCCAGGGCTCCCGTGGCGCGGGGGCAGGAGCGGTTCCCCGTGCTCGTCTTCTCGCCTGCTGCCTTCGCGCCGCACTACTACACAGCCCTCTTCGAGGAGCTGGCGAGCCATGGCTATGTCGTCGTCGCCTTGAGCCATACGTACGAGATGCTCCCTGTCTCCGTGTTCGCGGACGGCCGGGTCCGGCTCTTCCGTCCCGCCAGCGTGGGAAACGCGCTCCAGGTCTCGCGGATCCCGCACGAGGAGGATGTCCGCAAGCGGGCGAGGGTGGTGGGCGTAAAGGCCGAGGACCTGAGCTTCGTGGTCGACCAGCTCGAGCGGCTCAATGCGGGCACCGGATTGCTGGCAGGCAGGCTGGATCTCGATCGGCTGGGGGCCCTGGGCCACTCATTGGGAGGCAACGCGGCGGCGGAGTTCTGCCGGAGGGATCGCCGATGCCGGGCCGTGGTGGACCTGGATGGCGGCCTGTGGAGCGAGGTTTCTCAGGAGGGAATCCCCCGGCCCTTCCTGATGCTGTTCGCCGAGCACCCGGAGTACCTGCGGCCCTGTGCCGACTCGGTGCGCCAGAAGGCCTTCTCCTCCGAGGAGTACTGCCAGGAGCACCGGGCCTTCGCCGTGACGGGATGGCAGCGGCTGTATGCCAGCGCGCAGCCGGGCTACAGCATCCAGGTGCGTGGGGCGGGGCATGCCAGCTTCACGGACTGTGGGCTCTTGCCGCTCAGGTCTGGCTCGTTTGCTCGGCAGAGCCTGGGCTCCATCGAAGGGCACCGGATGTGGCGAGTGCTGAGTGACTACCTGCTGGCCTTCTTCGACCGGCACCTGCGTGACAGGCCCGCGCCGCTCCTCGATGGGCCAGATCCCTCCCACCCCGAGGCGCTGTTCGAGCCACCCGAGGTGCTCTTCCAGGTTCCCAAGGCCTGAGACCCAGGCTCGTTACCATCGGGTTACCCACCCATACTGCTCCCGTTCGTACTGTTCGTCTCATCGAGACGGAGGGAGCACCATGCGTCAGAACATCCTGTGGGCCTTGCTGCTGAGCGCCTGTGCGGCGGAGGGCGCGGAGCCGAAGCGAGAGGGGCGCTCCGGCGCGCTCGCGCTAGCGACCGAGCGGGTCGTGGTCTTCAAGGACGGGCACGCGCTGCTGGTGAAGCAGGCGGAGGCCGTCGCGGACGCGCGAGGGGCCACATACACGGACGAAGTGCCCGAGAGCGCCGTGCTGGGCACGTTCTGGGCGTGGACGGAGCGCGGGCCCGCGCTGCGCGCCATGCGCGCTCAGTGGCTGGAGCAGGAAGTGGAGCGAGAAGAGCGCGGCCTGTGTACGGATCCGGCCTCCATCCTGGAGATCAACCCGGGCAAGCGAGTCACCGTCGAGCTCGAGAACGCGTCCCTCACGGGCACAGTCCTCCCGATTCCCGCGAAGGCGTCCTCTGCTTCGCCGCCTCCCTCCGCACGCTCTGCTTCCTTCGATTACACCGCCCTGCCTGGGGTCGCCGCGCTCGGCCAGGTCATCGCCCTCGCGGTGCCGGAGCGGGGAACGGTGGTGCTCGCGGGAAAGGATATCCGCCGTGTCTCCGGCGCGGACCTCTCGCTCGACTGCAAGCGGAAGGTGCGCGCCGTGGAGAAGAGCAAGCGCCTCATCCTCGACTTCGGTCCAGAAGCCGCTGGAAAGAGCATCTCGGTGCGGATCGTCTACTTCACGCCCGGCATTCGCTGGATTCCCACCTACCGGCTCGAAGGGAAGAAAGGGGAGAAGGGTGCGCTCGCGCTCCAAGCGGAGCTGGTGAACGAGCTCGAAGACATCCGTGGGGCACCCTTCGATCTCGTCGTGGGCGTGCCGAACTTCCGCTTCCGCGAGGTCGCCTCGCCCTTGAGCCTGGAGGGCATGGTGCGCAATGCGCTGGCCCAGGCAGCGCCCTCGCTCATGGGGAGGATGAACAACCTCAGCAACGCCATGTTCACGCAGCGCGCGGGAGAGTGGCGCGGAGGCGGCGAGCAGGAAGAGGTGAGCACCCCTCCGAACATCCCTGACTTTGGCGGAGCCTCCGAGTCGCCCGACTTCTTCATTCACCCCCTGGCGGCGATGGATCTGCCGAAGGGTTCGCGCGCCGTCGTCCCGCTGTGGAGTGCTGAAATCCCGACGCGTGACCTCTACACGCTCGACGTGCAGGTCCGCCGCGACTCGCGCAACTCGGACACGGTCCAGTACGGAAGCTCGATGTCCTCGATGGGGAGCGCCTCTCCGCTGCGGCTCGCGCGGGCGGAGGTGTGGCATCAGCTCGAGCTGAAGAATGAGACGAAGTACCCGTGGACCACGGGCCCGGTGCTCGTGATGCGTGGACACATTCCTCAGGCCCAGGAACTGCTCACCTACACGATGCGAGGCGGCAACACGCTGGTCCCGCTCACGGTCGCCACGGACGTGCGGGCACTGCACGAGGAAGTCGAAGTGGAGCGCAAACAGGACGCGCTTCAGAGCAAGGGGGGCCGCTACGCGCTCATCCGCAAGAAGGGGACGCTCACCCTGTCGAACCCGAGGGCCGAGCGCACGCCGCTGCGGATCCGTCTGTCCACGGGAGGCAAGGTGGAGCAGGTGTCGGGTGGGGGCCGGACGAAGGTGGACGACTTCCGCTTCGAGGACTGGGGAGACAGCGACCTGGCGGCGGTCAACAACCACAGCGAGGTGGAGTGGACGCTCACGCTGGAGCCGGGCGAGCGCCGCACCCTCACCTACGAGGTCGGCTTCTGGCGTTAACCCCGTTCAACAAAGTTGCCGAAGCTGCTGAGCGATGGCCACCGTTTCCGTGGAGGCAGCGCGATCAGGACTTGAGCGCCTGTCCAGGGCGGGGGCTGAACAAACCTGTCAGACATCAGACAGGTTTGGGAGGAAGCGCCGCCGGGGCGGCCTCTAATGCAAGACCCGGAGCCAACTTTCCGCTGCGCAGCTTTCAGCACCTGGCGGAAGCGTCTGAGCGGCGATGCACACGAGAGGAGGCGGTCCTCTCTCGGGAACTGGGTCTTCACGCACTTACCTGAAGGGGATTAGCCGGGAGATAATGGAGGCACCATGCCCGCCCGTCGCGTACTCGTGGTGGAGGACGACCCGGCCATCCGCCGGGGCGTGGTGGACGCGCTGCGCTTCCAGGGCTACGTGCCGCTGGAGGCGGGGACGTTCAAGGACGCGCTCGCCAGCGCCACGCGGGATAGCTTCGAGCTGCTCCTGCTCGATCTGGTGCTCCCGGGCGGAGATGGCCTGGACCTTCTCGCCGAGGCGCGCAAATCCCGGCCCACGTTGCCAGTCATCATCCTCACGGCGCGGGGCCAGGAGGAGGACCGGGTGCGAGGGCTCCAGCTGGGCGCGGACGACTACGTAGTGAAGCCGTTCAGCGTGAAGGAGCTACTCGCCCGGGTGGAAGCGGTGCTCCGGCGGAGCGCCGAGCGGCCGCTGGACGTAGAGGAGATCCGGTTCGAGGGAGGCGTGGTGGACCTGCGCAAGTGCGAGCTGCGCTTCGCGGATGGAGCAACGGAGCTGCTGTCGGAGCGGGAGATCGAGCTGCTGCGCTACCTCTCGCTCAACCGGGAGCGGGTGGTGTCTCGGGATGAGCTGCTCCAGCGGGTGTGGCGCCTGCCGTCGAGCCTTGGGCGGACAAGGACGGTGGACATGCACGTGGCGCGGTTGCGCGACAAGCTGCGCGATGACGCGGAGGAGCCGCGGATCCTCCTCACGGTGCGAGGCAAGGGCTACCGGTTCGCGGGCGGAGGACCGGGGTGAAGCGGACGCTGCCCACCTGGATCGCGCTGGCCGCGTGCGTCACGCTCGCCTGTGGCGCGTTGGCGTGGTTGAGCGTCACGACGATGCGGCTCGAACGCGCGGAGGTACGGGCCCGCGCGGAGGCCCTTGTGGAGGAGCGTGTCCGCCTGGCGCTGTGGCGCATGGATGGCCGGCTCGCGAGACTCCTGGCCCAGGAGAGCACTCGTTCCGTGAGTGCATGGGAGTCGTTCTACGTCCCCGCCCACGCGTTCGATCAGGCGGGAAAGGCACGAGAGCCCTCGACGACCCGGATCGCCTCCGCGCTGCTGTACGGGACGACCGAGGACGTGCGGCTGCACTTCGCGTTCAATGGGAGTGGTCCGCTGCGCTCGCCCCAGGTTCCCGCACCCGAGCAGCGCCCGCTGGCCTCCTCCGCGGGAACCACGCGCGAGCAGCTCACGCGGTATGGCGCGCTCCTCTCCGAGCTGGAGGCGAGAATGGATCGCAAGGCGCTGCTAGAGCTCGATCCGGGGACTCCCTCTCCTGAGGTGGTCGTCGCGGTACGTCAGGTCCCGCAGCCCGTGGCTCAGCGGGCAGACCCCGCGCCGGAGTTGACGCAGCAGCAGAACGTCGTCGAGTACAGCCGTCGCCAGATGCAGGCCTTTGGAAACGCGGCCTACCTCAACGTGCCTCAGGAAGCGGCTCCCACCCAAGAGAAGGTCACGGTGCTGACCGCGGACGCGCACGAGGTGCAGGTCTCGCCCATGGCGCCGGTGTGGATGGGGGACGAGCTCCTGCTGGTTCGCCGGGTCGTTCGGGAGTCCGGGGAGGTGGAGATTCAGGGCGCGTGGTTGGACTGGCCGCGGGTGCGTTCCCTGCTCCTGGAAGAGGTGAAGGACCTGCTGCCCGGCGCCTCGCTCGAACGGGTGGTGCCTGGAACGGGAGACCTCCTGGAACGCCGACTGGCCTCGCTTCCGGTGCGGCTCGTGCCTGGAACTGTTCAGGTCGAGGTGGGAGGAAGCACGCCCGTGGCGTGGAGCCTCGCCGCGGCCTGGGGCGCGGTGGTGCTCGCGCTCGTGGCGGTGGGATTGCTGCTGTTCGGCGCCGTCTCGCTAAGTGAGCGCCGGGCCGCCTTCGTCTCCGCCGTGACGCACGAGCTGCGCACCCCGCTCACCACCTTCCGGATGTACGCCGAGATGCTGGCGGAGGGCATGGTGACGGATGAGGCGCAGCGCCGGGGCTACTACGAGACGCTGCAGCGAGAGTCGAACCGGCTGGCGCACCTCGTGGAGAACGTGCTCGCGTATGCGAGGTTGGAGCGCAAGCGGGCGCCGAAGGCAGCGGAGTCGGTGGAGCTCGGCGCATTCCTCCAGGACAACCTGCGTCGCTCCGAGGAGCGGACAGGGGAAGCGGGGATGTCGCTCGTCCTGGAGCTCGATGAGGCGCTCGAGGCCGCGCGGGTATACGTGGAGCCCTCCGCAGCGGAACAGGTGCTCTTCAACCTCGTGGACAACGCGTGCAAGTACGCGCGAGGCGCGGAGGACACCCGGGTTCACGTGTACGCGGAGCGGCGCGGCTCACGCATCGCGGTACTCGTGTCCGACCACGGCCCAGGCGTCTCACGCGTCGATGCGAAGAACCTTTTCGAGCCTTTCTCGAAGTCCTCGGAGCGCGCCGCGGAGTCCGCGCCGGGAGTCGGGTTGGGACTCGCGCTGAGCCGTCGACTTGCCCGTGCCATGGGTGCGGAACTTCGCTACGAAGGGGCGCCAGGGCAGGGGGCCACGTTCGCGCTCCTGCTTCGCGCGGGCTGATGGCAGCGCCCATTCCCAACAAGGCGGAGAGCACATGGAACAGCGACTGAGCCTCATCACTCTCGGAGTGGCGGACCTCGCCCGGAGTCGGCGTTTCTACGAGCAGGGACTTGGGTGGAAGCGCTCGGAAACGGGGAGCAACGAGAACGTTTCCTTCTACCAGTTGGGAGGGATCGGTCTCTCCCTCTTCAGCCGCGCGGCACTCGCCGAGGACGCTCATCTGGAAGATACCGGCGGAGGCTCCTTCGGAGGCTTCACCCTCGCGCACAACGTACGCACCCGCGAGGAGGTGGATGCGCTCCTCGCACGGGCGAAGGAGGCGGGGGCCCGCATCCTGAAGCCCGCGGCGGACGCCTTCTGGGGCGGGTACAACGGCTACTTCGCCGACCCGGATGGCCACCCCTGGGAGGTGGCCTGGAACCCGGGTTTCCCCTTGGGGCCCGACGGCAGCCTGCAGCTCCCGAAGTAACGCCTCAGCTCAGTTCGGCGGCGCCGCGCCTGGACACATCGTCCCAGCCCAGCCCGAAGCGGGTGAGGTACTTGCGCAGCCGGTCCGCGTCATTGGTGCTCTGCTTTCGCGCGCGGGACTGCGCGAACAGCAGGCGGCCCGCCTCCGAGAGGGAGCGCGCTTGCCGGCACACGGAGATGACGTCCGCGAGTTGAACCCTGTCGAACCGATCCAGCTCGGAGGCCAGCTCGGCTCCGAGCACCTCCGCCACGAGATCCACCGCGCCACTCGGCGCGGTCTTCGTCCACTGTCCTCGAAGCCGCTCCAGCTCCTCGTCCACGTCCTCCCGGGTGATACGCCCGCCCGACGCCAGCGTGCCCATGCGCAGTACAGCCGCGTTCAGGTCGCGGAAGTTGCCGCTCCACCGGGCCTCGGGCGATATGGCGAAGCGCAGGAAGTACTCCTGCGCTTCCTTGTTCATCGTCACCCGCATCTCCAGCGCCTGGGAGGCCTGATCCAGCTCGTAGAGCAGGTTGGGAGGAATGTCCTCGGGGCGCTCACGTAGGGCCGGCAGCCGGAAGGTCCACAGGTTGATGCGTGCCAGCAGGTCCTCTCGGAAGCGCCCGCGCTCCACATCCACTTGCAGGTCCCGGTTGGTGCCGGCGATGAGCTGGAAGTCGCTCTCTACCTCCTTGTCCGAGCCGACGGGCAGGAAGCGCTTGTCCTCCAGCGCCCGCAGCAGCATGGCCTGCTCGTCCGCGCCCAGCTCGCCAATCTCGTCCAGGAACAGCACGCCGCCGTTCGCCTGCCGCAGCAGCCCCGGCCGGTCTCCCACCGCGCCCGTGAACGCCCCCTTCACGTGGCCGAACAGCGCGGACATGGCGCCATCTCCGCGCAGCGTGGCGCAGTTGAGGTCCACGAATGGCCCGCTCACCTGCCGTCGCGTCTTCTTCAGCGCGTAGATGCGCCGCGCCAGTTGTGACTTGCCCGCCCCCGTGGGCCCGGTGATGAGCAGCGGTGCGCGGGAGCTGATGGCCACCTGCTCGATTCGCTCGATGATCCGGTTGAACGCGGCGTTGCGCGTGTCGATGCCCGCCTTGAGGAAGGCCAGGCCTTCGCGCTGCTCCTGCTGGAAGCGCGCCGCCAGCGTGTCGTACCGCGACAGGTCCAGGTCGATGAGGGTGTGCCCGCCCATGCCGCCCAGCCCCTTGTCCCGTCCCGTCGGCGGGGAGGTCTGCACCAGCCGGGCGGGAATGTGCCGGCTCTCCACCAGCAGGAACATGCAGATCTGCGCGATGTGCGTCCCGGTGGTGATGTGGACGAGGTAGTCCTCCTGCTCGGGCTGGAACGGGTAGCTCCGCGCGTAGTCGAGCAGGGCTCCGTAGACCTGCTCCAGGTCCCACGGGTTCTGGATGCCTACCTCCGCTCCCTGCACCTCCGTCTCCGGTGACACCTGGCGGATGTCCTCCGTCACCGTCGCCGCCAGCACCCCCGCGCTGGGCGGATAGAGCAGCTCCAGGCGGTCCACCAGCAGGTCCTCCTGCTGGCACAGCGCCACGGTGGGGCGCCACTTCTCCCACCGCTTCGGTCCCTGCCCCTGGTCGATCGTCGTCCCGAGCATCCCGATGACCACCGTCTTGCGCCGCGCGTTCTTCGCCATACGGATACGACTTTATCCCAATGGATATGAAAGCGGGCACCCTCCGAGGCCTCTCCCTCGGAACGAGGGCTGGCACGCCGGATGCTCTATCCCCCTCCGTGCCCGGCGCATGGATCGGGCGAACGAACGGAAGGCAAGGCCATGAATCGCAACTACGAGGTGCTGTCGGACGAGGCGGGTCGCCCCATCAAGGCGTGGACGGTTGGCGTCCCCTTCGAGGATGAGGCGAAGCAGCAGCTGAAGAACCTCGCGGGCCTGCCTTTCATTCACAAGTGGATCGCCGCGATGCCGGACGTACACCGCGGCTTCGGCGCGACGGTGGGCTCGGTGGTGCCGACGGTGGGCGCCGTCATCCCCGCGGCGGTGGGTGTGGATATCGGCTGCGGGATGATCGCGGTGCGCACCACGCTGCGCGCCGAGCAGCTGCCGGACTCCCTGGCTCCGGTGCGCGCGGCCATCGAGCGCGCGGTGCCGCACGGCCGTACCGACAACGGCGGGAAGAATGACCGCGGCGCGTGGCAGGAGGCCCCCAAGGCTCACCAGGAGGCGTGGGCGCGCCTGAAGCCCGGCTATGACGCCATCGTGGCGAAGCACCCGCGCCTGAACCGTGGGCCGGACCTGGGTCACCTCGGGACGCTCGGGACGGGGAACCACTTCATCGAGCTGTGCCTGGATGAGGCGGACGCCGTGTGGGTGATGCTGCACAGCGGCTCGCGCGGGGTGGGTAACCGCATCGGGAGCCACTTCATCGAGCTGGCCAAGGAGGACATGCGCCGCTTCTTCATCCGGCTGCCGGACGCGGACCTCGCGTACCTGCCGGAGGGGACGGAGCACTTCCAGGACTACGTCCACGCGGTGGAGTGGGCGCAGGACTACGCGGCCACCAACCGGCAGCTGATGCTGGACTCGGTGGTGCATGCCCTGAAGGCCTCGCAGCTGTTGCCGGCCTTCGCCCTGACGGACGCGGCGGTGAACTGCCACCACAACTACGTGGCCCGTGAGCACCACTATGGGAAGAACTGCTTCGTGACGCGCAAGGGCGCGGTGCGGGCGCGCGAGGGTGACCTCGGCATCATCCCCGGCAGCATGGGGGCGCGTTCCTACATCGTCCGCGGGAAGGGGAACGCAGAGGCCTTCCACTCGTGCAGCCACGGTGCGGGCCGGGTGATGTCGCGTGAGGCGGCGAAGAAGCGCTTCACGCTCGAGGACCACGCCAAGGCGACGGCGGGTATCGAGTGCCGCAAGGACGTGGACGTCATCGACGAGACGCCTGGCGCCTACAAGCCCATCGACGCGGTGATGGCGGCGCAGGCGGACCTGGTGGAAGTGGTCCACACGCTGCGGCAGGTCGTGTGTGTGAAGGGTTAGGCCCGGTGGGCAGGCGCGAGGTGACCATGCCGGGATGACGACATTCGAGGCGCCCGCTCCCCCCGAGACTTCGGTCGCTAGGTTGGGGGAGCGGGCGCCGCTATTTTTCGAGTAGAGGGATTCGCAAATGGTCCGTATCGACGGTTCGAAGGGAGAGGGCGGAGGCCAGGTGCTGCGCACGTCGCTGGCGCTGTCGCTGGTGACGGGTACGCCGTTCGAGATGGTGAACATCCGGGCGGGGCGCGCGAAGCCGGGGTTGCTGCGCCAGCACCTGACGGCGGTGAAGGCGGCGGCGGAGGTAGGCGCGGCGGAAGTGACGGGCGCGGAGCTGGGCTCGCGGGAGCTGACGTTCAAGCCGCGCGCGCTGTCGCCGGGCAACTACTACTTCGCGGTGGGCACGGCGGGCAGCGCGACGCTGGTGCTGCAGACGGTGCTGCCGGCGCTGATGATGGCGAGCGGCCCGTCCACGCTGAGGCTGGAGGGCGGGACGCACAACAAGGCGGCGCCGCCGTTCGACTTCCTGGAGAAGGCCTACCTGCCGCTGGTGCGGCGCATGGGGCCGAAGGTGGAGGCGGTGCTGGAGCGCCACGGCTTCTTCCCGGCGGGAGGAGGCAAGCTCCGGGTGAACGTGGATCCCGCGCCGCTCAAGCCGCTCACGCTGATGGAGCGGGGAAGGGTGACGCGGCGGCAGGGGACGGCGCTGATTGCGCAGATTCCCTTCGACGTGGCGAAGCGGGAGCTGGCCACGGTAGAGGAGCTGCTGAAGTGGCGGCCGGACGAGCTGCGGACCGAGGAGCTGAAGCGCTCGGTGGGGCCGGGCAACGTGCTGACGCTCGAGGTGGAGAGCGAGCACGTGACGGAGGTGTTCACCAGCTTCGGAGAGCGCGGCGTGCGCGCGGAGGATGTCGCGGGGCACGCGGCGGCGGAGGCGAAGCGTTACCTGGACGCGGAGGTGCCCGTGGGCGAGCACCTGTGCGATCAGCTCCTGCTGCTGCTGGCGCTGGCCAAGGGAGGCTCGTTCCGAACGCTGCCGCTGGACGGGCACTCGGAGACGCAGCTCCACACCTTCGCGCACTTCCTGGACGTCAAGGTGGACGTCCGGGAAGTGTCGCCCGAGGTTCGGGAGGTGGAGGTTCGGCCTTAGCCGTTTAGCGCCGCCGCGTGGTGGCGCAGGTGGTCCTCCATGAAGGTGGAGACGAAGTGGTAGCTGTGGTCGTACCCCTCCTGCATCCGCAGCGTGAGCGGCTGCCCCGCCGCCGCGCACGCTTGTTGGAACAGCTCCGGACGAAGCTGCTCCGTGAGGAACTTGTCCCGGGTGCCCTGGTCCACGAACAGCGTGGGCAGGGGCTGGCGCAGCGTGCGCACCAGCTCGCTGGCATCCCACTCCCTCCAGGTTTGCGTGTCCGGTCCCAGGTAGCCGCCGAACGCCTTCTGTCCCCAAGGGCACTGCATGGGCGCGCCAATGGGAGCGAAGGCCGATACCGAGCGATAGCGCCCGGGCTGGCGCAGCGCGCAGATGAGCGCTCCGTGGCCCCCCATGGAGTGGCCGAAGATGCCCTCCCGGTCCGCGCGCGCGGGCAGGTGCGCGGCCACCAGCGCCGGCAACTCCCGGGTCACGTACGTGAACATGCGGTAGCGCGAGGACCACGGCGCCTGCGTGGCATCCAGGTAGAAGCCCGCGCCCACGCCGAAGTCCCACGAGGCATCCTCGCCCGGGAATCCGGCTCCACGGGGGCTGGTGTCCGGAGCCACCAGCATCAGCCCCAGCTCCGAGGCCATCCGCTGAGCGCCTCCCTTGGCCAGGAACGTCTCCTCCGTGCAGGTGAGGCCCGCCAGGTAGTAGAGCACCGGCACCGGGCCCTTGGCCGCCTGGGGAGGCACGTAGACGCCGAAGCGCATCTCCCCACCACACGCCTCGGAGGCGTGGCGGTAGAAGGCCACCGTGCCCCCGAAGCTGCGGTGCTCCGATATGAGCGTCAGCGGCACTGTCACGTCCCGTACCTCACCACCGTGCGGATGGACTCGCCCCGGTGCATCATCTCGAAGGCGTCGTGGATGCCCTCCAGCGGCACCGTGTGGGTGATGAGCGGGTCGATCTGGATCTTCCCCTCCATGTACCAGTCCACGATGCGCGGCACGTCCGTGCGGCCCCGCGCTCCGCCGAAGGCCGAGCCCTTCCACACGCGCCCGGTGACGAGCTGGAACGGACGGGTGTTGATCTCCTGCCCCGCGGCCGCCACGCCGATGATGATGCTCTCGCCCCAACCCTTGTGGCAGCACTCCAGCGCCTGGCGCATCAGCTGCACATTGCCGACGCACTCGAAGCTGTAGTCCGCGCCGCCCTTGGTGAGGCTGACCAGGTACTTCACCAGATCGCCCTCCACCTCGCGGGGGTTCACGAAGTGGGTCATGCCCAACTTCTCGGCCAGCTCTTTCCGCCCAGGGTTGATGTCCACCCCGACGATCATGTCCGCGCCCACCAGCCGAGCGCCCTGCACGACGTTGAGCCCGATGCCACCCAGGCCGAACACCACCACCTTGCTGCCGGGCTCCACCTTCGCGGTGTGGATGACGGCGCCGATGCCCGTGGTGACTCCGCAGCCGATGTAACAGACCTTCTCGAAGGGTGCGTCCTCGCGGATCTTCGCCACGGCGATCTCCGGCAGCACCGTGAACTGGGCGAAGGTGGAGGTGCCCATGTAGTGGTGGATGGGCTGCTTGCCGATCCGGAACCGGCTGGTGCCGTCCGGCATGAGCCCCTTGCCCTGCGTCTCGCGGATGGCCTGACAGAGGTTCGTCTTGCGAGACAGGCAGTACTCACACTGCCGGCACTCGGGCGTGTACAGGGGGATGACGTGGTCCCCCTTCTTCACCGAGGTGACGCCCGGGCCCACGTCCACCACCACGCCCGCGCCCTCATGGCCGAGGATGGCGGGGAAGAGCCCCTCGGGGTCCTTGCCGGAGAGCGTGTAGTCGTCCGTGTGGCAGACGCCGGTGGCCTTCAGCTCCACGAGCACCTCTCCGGCCCGGGGGCCCTCGAGATGCACCGTCTCGATGCGCAAGGGCTTGCCCGCCTCGAACGCGACCGCTGCACGAACGTCCATATGTCTCAGTCTCCCGGTGACGTGGCCCTCCCAGGGAATGGGAGCGGCCGGGGAGCGGACTATAGAGGCGCGGGGGCAGGGGCGGGGGTATCGAAGTACACGCCCCGCACCCAGCGCGCGCCGGTGAACTGCGTGCGCGCGTGGAGCATCCGCCAGTTGTCATAGATGAGGAAGTCACCGGCCTGGAGGAGGAAGCGGTACTGGTGGCGCTCATCCCGCACCAGCCGCGCGAAGCGGTTGTAGGCCCGGTACCACGCCTCCATCTCGGCGAACGGCCGCCGATGGGGCGCGAGCGTGAAGTAGCTGTAGCGGATGCGGAAGCCTCCCGGCGCGTCGAAGTCGAGGATGGGGGAGACGAGCACCCGCTCGAAGGACTTCTGCTGCCGGTGGAACGTCACCGGCACCGAGCGCAGGAGCTCGAAGGCCGGCCGGTCGAGATCGGCGAGGTAGTGGGCAGCGGCGAGCGCATCCACCACGGCATTGCCACCGCCCGTGTCCGCGGGCCGCTGGCAGTGGAGCAGCTGGTAGCGCGGCGGCCGGTCGAGGAAGGGCTGATCCGTGTGCAGCTGAATGGCGCTGTCGGTGTAGCCGAGCTGGTCGGTGTTCTGGTTCGTCGTGTTGTCGGTGCGCAGATCCTCGATGCGCCCGAAGTGGGTCTCGATGACGGAGAGCCCCTGGCGGCTCAAGGTGTCGATGAGGGCCTCGGTGTCGAGGCCAAAGCCGCGCACCACGAGGATGCCGGTGCGCGCGAGGGTCCGCAGGGCCTTGGGGCCGAGGGGCTCCTCGAGGTTCGCGAAGTCGACGGTGACGCTTGCGGTGTCGGAAGGAGGCGCGGGCCAGGGCGCGCGGTCGGTCGCGTAGGCGTGGTGGAGGAGCCAGGCCGCGGTGTAGCGGCTCGCCTGCCCGTCGGAACGGTCGCCCCAGTCGATATCGAGCGCATCGGCGCTCTCGGAGATGCGTACGTGACGGGGCTGGAGATCGAGCGGGAGCTCGGACGAGTCGACGATGCGCTCGTGCGTGAGCGGGTGCCGGTCGAGCTCGGAGTTGTGTCGCAGCCAGAACCAGTGGAAGTCGGCGTGGTGGGGGCTCTCTCCGGAGGCGAAGTGGATGCGCAGAAAATCGTCATACGGCTCAAGGCGGGTGATGGGCATGGGGCCTCGGGTGAGACGGGGCAGGTGAGGGGAGGGACGACGGGGCCCACGCACTGGCGCTGGGTCGGTCGCGGCGACAAGGCCGCTACGACGGTGCGCTCAGTACGTGAAGGGAGGGACGGTTCTCTTCCGCGCCGGCGCTAACAGCGACCACAGCGGCAACAACAGCCGCGGGCGATCGTCAGGGAGCGGGTACAGAAGGAACGCATCAGTAAGCGAAAGTTAAAGAGGCGCTCCGTGCGAGTCAAGCCGACGTGGAGTCACGGGGAGCGCGTACCGGGCGCTCGGGTTATAGGCTGAGGCGTGCCCGACGTTCCTGAACCCGCGATGGACATGGAGGCCGCTCTCGCCCGCGCCAGCGAGGAGCTCCAGCTTCCCAGCTACTACCAGTCCTCCGTCCGGCCCCTGGTGCGCAACCCCGAGGGCCACTGGCCCCGGTGCTGTGGAGGCGGTTGTGAGCCGTGTGCGCAGACCCTGGTCCGCGTCGCCGTGCGCACCTTGGAGCTGATGGGGACTCCGCGACAGGCGCCGCTCCCGGACTGAGGAGCGGGGCTCGCGCGCGTTGCTTCACCGGGTGTACGTCTGTACAGTGCCCGGCCCCATGAAGCCTGAGAAGGAACTGGGCGCTTTCACCGGGCCCCGGCGCACCCCGTGGTCAGGGCCCCAAGGGCTCGACGCCGTCCTCCAGCGGTGGCGGGCGGATCAGCAGCTGTGGCCCTCCTTCGTCCTGGACGAGGCGGTGCCGGCCCGGCAGGGCTCCTACGCGCCCGTGCCGGAGGAAGTGGCACCCCAGGTGCGCGAGGCGCTCCGCAACCGCGGGATTGAGCAGCTCTTCTCCCACCAGGCGGAGGCCTACCAGCTGGCGCGCGCCGGGAAGAACCTGGTCATCGCCACGCCCACGGCCTCGGGCAAGAGCCTCTGCTACAACCTGCCGCTGCTGGACCGCTTCGCCCGCGAGCCCCAGGCGCGTGCCCTGTACCTCTTCCCCACCAAGGCGCTCTCTCGCGACCAGGAGGAGTCCCTGCGCGTGTTCATGCGCGAGGCAGGGCTGGAGCACGGCGCCATCACCTTCGACGGGGACACGCCGGCCGACGCGCGCCGGGCCGCTCGGGAGCGCAGCGGGGTGCTGCTCACCAACCCGGACATGCTGCACACCGGCATCCTCCCGCACCACGCGAACTGGGCGCGCCTGTTCTCCAACCTGCGCTACGTCGTCATCGACGAGCTGCACACGTACCGGGGCGTCTTCGGCTCGCACCTGGCCAACGTGCTGCGCCGGCTGCAGCGAGTGGCGCGCTTCCACGGCGCCTCGCCCGTGTTCATCTTCGCCTCGGCCACCATCGGTAATCCGAAGGAGCACGCCGCGCGGATGCTGGGCCGGGAGGTAGCGCTCGTCTCGGAGAGCGGCGCGCCCTCCGGTGAGCGTCGCGTCATGGTCTACAACCCGCCCGTGGTGAACGCGGAGCTGGGCATCCGCGCCAGCTACTTGAAGAGCTCCGTGCGGCTGGTGGCGGACCTGGTGCGCTCGGGCGTATCCACGCTGCTGTTCGGCCAGTCGCGCAACTCCGTGGAGGTGATGCTGAAGTACCTCCGGGACCGGTTCGTCGAGGAGAAGCTCGACCCGGCCCTCATCCAGGGCTACCGGGGCGGCTATCTGCCGGGTACGCGCCGGGCCACCGAGGCGGCTCTGCGCGCCGGAGAGGTGCGCTGCGTGGTGGCCACCAACGCGCTGGAGTTGGGCATCGACATCGGCTCGCTGGACGCGGTGGTGTGCGCCGGGTACCCGGGTTCGGTGGCCGCGCTCTGGCAGCGCTTCGGACGGGCGGGGCGCCGGGGCGCGAGCAGCCTGTCGCTCCTGGTCACCTCCAGTGGGCCGCTGGACCAGTACTTCGCCGGGGACTCGCGCCATCTGCTGGGGGCGCCGGTGGAGCACGCGCGCATCGATCCGGACAATGTGGAGATCCTCGTGCAGCACCTCAAGTGCGCAGCCTTCGAGCTGCCCTTCGAGGAGGGGGACACCTTCGGAGACGTGCCGGCCGAGTCCACCACGGACGCGCTGGGGTTCCTCGCGCAGCACGAGGTGGTGCATCCGTCCACGGGAGTCTCGGGACGCCGGGTGTTCCACTGGTCCTCGGACGCGTACCCGGCCAACCACGTCTCGCTGCGCAGCGTGGGCTGGGACAACGTGGTCATCATCGAGCTGGGCACGGACCGGACGCTGGCGGAGATGGACTTCCGCTCGGCGCACACGATGCTGCACGAGCAGGCCATCTACCAGCACGAGGCCGAGCAGTACCAGGTGGAGCGCTTCGACTACGACAACCACAAGGCCTACGTGCGCAAGGTGGCGCCGGACTACTTCACGGACGCGATGACCTACGTGCGGGTCAACGTGATTCAGGAGGACCAGGGCGCGCAGGTGGGCCCGGACCTGCAGTCGGGCATGGGCGAGGTGAGCGTCATCGAGAAGGTGGTGGGCTACAAGAAGATCAAGTTCCACACGCACGAGAACGTCGGCTACGGCGAGGTGAACCTGCCGGAGATGCAGATGCACACCACGTCGCTCTGGCTCACGGTGCCGGAAACCGTGGTGCGCTCGATGGCGGCGCCGCGGCCGGCGGTCATCGATGCCCTGCGTGGTATCGCCACGGCACTGCGGACGGTGGCCTGCGCGGGGTTGATGATCGATCCGCGCGACATCGGCAAGACGCTCGGGAGCAAGGACGACGCCGAAGGACCGCCGCGCAAGGATGGCGGGGTGGGGTTCGATCCGACGATCTTCCTCTATGACAACGTGCCGGGCGGAGTCGGGCTGGCCGCGCGCCTCTTCGACCAGCGCGAGGAACTGCTGCGCCGGGCGCGGAAGCTGCTGGAGTCGTGCGCGTGTGAGGAGGGCTGTCCCGCCTGTGTGGGCCCGGCCGCAGGCGTGGTGCCCGGGAGCACGCAGGTGGACCCGCATCCCCGCAAGCGTCTGGGCATCGAGATCCTCTCGGCGCTCGGAGTCGCTGGCGTTCAATAGGCGAGGTGGGCCGTGGATCTGAAGCGCAAGCTGTCACGGCTCACCCAGGTTGGTCCTGGAGGCAAACCTCCGACGAGACCGGCCACGGCTGTCGAGGTGGAAAGCCCCGCGGCCGACAAGGCCGAAGCTTCTCCCACTGCGGACGCTCCGGTGACGGAGGCGGCTCAGGGCTCGCTAACACAAGGTGCTGTTGTTCCCGAGGCTCCCCGGCCGCGTGACCCGCGGATCGATGCGCTGCGCCAGATGCTCACGGATTGGGCGGAGCGCCGGGGCGTGGGCACTGCGCGCCAGGCCACGGTCTCCGCGCCGCGTCCGGGGCCACTGCCTGTCGATGCGCGGTTGACGCCTCATGGACCTGTACACGTCTCCGAGCGTGTCCTGCCGCCGGAGCACCGTCATGGCTCGGCGACGCTCGCGGGAGCGCTGGATGTGGAGGCGCCGCTGATCGCCAGCCTTGCGCTACACCCGGAGCTGGCGGGCGTGGACTTCCAGCGGATGCTGTTCCTCGACACGGAGACGACGGGGTTGGCGGGGGGAACGGGCACAGTGCCCTTCCTGGTGGGCCTGGCTTGGTTCGAGGGTCGCTCGCTGCGCGTGCAGCAGCTCTTCCTGCGCCGGCTGGGAGAGGAGGCGCCGATGCTGCAGGTGCTGGCCGAGCGGATGGCGGCCTCCTCCTGCCTGGTGACGTTCAACGGCAAGAGCTTCGACTGGCCGCTGTTGCGCACGCGCTTCGTGCTCAACCGTGTTCCCACGCCGGAGGTGCTGCCTCACCTGGACCTGCTGCACTGCGCGCGCCGGGTCTTCAAGCACCGTGGGTCGGGGACACGGCTGGTCCACATCGAGGAGCAGGTCCTGGGCTACCGGCGGGTCGGGGACGTGGACGGCGCGTTGATTCCAGAGCTCTACTTCCGTTTCCTGCGAGGTGGGGACGGTTCGACCCTGACGCCGGTGCTGGAGCACAACGCGAACGACCTGCTGCTGCTGGCGGCACTGCTGGGCGAGCTGGGGAGGCGCTTCCGGGCCGTGGGCGCGGAGCCTGAGGACCCGCGGGACCTGCTGGGCTTTGCTGGAGTGGCGGCACGGGCGCGGGACTATGCGAGGGCGCAGGCCTTTGCTCGCGCTGCGGCGGAGGGAGGCGGCGCGGTGAGCGTCGAGGCGCTCACGCTGGCCTCCCAGCTGGCTCGTCGGGCCGGGGATTCCGTGACCGCCGTGGAGCACCTACAGCGGGCGCTCGGGGCCGCGCGGGGGGCCCAGACGGCACCCATCCACCTGACGCTCGCCAAGCTGTACGAACACTCCATCAAGGATCTCGGACGGGCGCTCCACCACGCACGGCTCGCGGCGCCTGCCGAGTCCTCCGAGGAGCATCGTCTCCGGGTGGTGCGCCTGGAGGGGAAACTCGCCCGGCGCGGGAAGGCGTCCACGTTGGACTTCAGCGCCCGAGCTCCGAACTCGGGGTGACAGCCCCCAGAGGCGCCCCCGCCAAAGCTGTCTGGTTGTCTGACAGGTTAGCGCGCAGCCTCGTCCTCGCTCCCGTCGCGGATGTCGGACCTGGACTCAGGTTCTGGTTCCAGGCGGGCCTGACGCTCACTCGCCTCGAGTGATTCTTGCGCGTCTCGGGCATGCACTTGGGCGGCGGCCTCGTCATCCTGCTGGCCGGTCCAGGTGGTGTGCCCGCCTGCGAAGCCCTCCAAGGGACGTGTACCTCTCTGGGCCTCTACTTTCAGATCCTGTTGTTCTTGATCGCGCAGCCGCTCCCTCTCCTGTTCCCGCTCACGCTGGTGCTGTTTCTCGATGGGGTTGTCCGCCATGCTCGCCACCTCCGAATTCAAGGTGCGAACCCTGAGCGCCGGTGTCATCCGAGGCCCCGCCCTCATGGCCGCATACCAGGCGCTCGAGCATGAGTTGGCCCGGTGCGTCGAGAGTCGGTTCGGATGCTTCATGAATCGGAGGACGCCGGACCCGTCAAAGTCTCGCGCTATGGCGACGGCTCACGCCATTCATCCCAAGGAGAAGCGCATGCTCGACGTGAAGTGGCTGGGCTGGTGTGGGGCGGTGGCGCTGGTGCTGGGGGCAGGAGTGGCGGGAGCCGCGGACGAGTGGAAGACCGTGGAGGACGATCCCGTTGTCATCAAGGTGCGCCCCCGGCCCGACGGCGACGGCAAGGAGGTCTGGGCAGAAGGGGACGTGGAGGCTGACGCCTACGATGTCCAGACGGCGCTCAGGGACGCGGAGTCGTTTCGGCTGTGGATGCCGTACGTGAAGGAATCCCGGCGGGTATCCACGCGCGAAGATGGCTCATGGGTGGCCTACGCGAAGCTGAACCTGCCGGTCATCACCGCGCGCGACTACGCGGTGCATATCGTGGAAGAGCGGACGCTGTCAGAGGACGGCCAGGGTGAGTACCTCCAGCGCTGGAAGGCCGCCGAAGGGGAAGTGCCCGAGCGTCAGGGCGTGGTGCGGCTCAAGCACAACGAGGGTATCTGGCAAGTGACCTCGAAGGGCGAGGGCAAGGCGCACATCGTCTACAAGTTCAGCGTCGATCCCGGAGGCTCCATTCCGAAATGGGCGGCGAACTTCGGCCAGAAGGACGGCGTGCTGAAGACGCTTGAAGCAGTCGAGGAGCGAGCAAAGAAGCTGGGACAGGAACGCAAGAAGGGAAGCTCCGCCGGCAATTGACCCGGAGGAGGAGACGCGCTTCCCAGCGCATGATGAAGTAGGGGGCCTTCTCATGAGCCCCTCATCGCACCCGCTCCTCCTCGTCGATGACGACGCCGCCTTTCGCAAGGTCTACGGCGCGCTCCTGCGTGACGCGGGCCATGAGGTCCACGAGGCCGCCGATCGCTCCTCCGCTCGCGCCGCCGTGGAGGCCCGCGCCTTTCCGCTCATCCTGCTCGACCTCATGCTCCCGCCTGACGGCAGCGTGTCCACAGGGCTGGAGCAGCTCGGAGCCCTGATCGCCGCCCGCCCCGGCACCAAGGTCATTGTCATCTCCGGGGCAGGAGACACGCGCCACTCGCTCGAGGCCATCCGCCTGGGCGCCTATGACTTTCTCACCAAGCCCGTGGACCCCGACGTGCTCCTCGTCGTCGTCCAGCGCGCCATGGCTCGCATCGCCCTGGAGCGGCAGGTGGAGGCCCTCCAGTCTTCGCTCGCCCACGTCGGCGGGGACTCCGCCATGGTGGGGCAGAGCGCCCCGTTCCTCGCCGCCGTCTCCCTCGCCGAGCGAATCGCCGCCAGCGATCTGCCCGTCCTCGTCACCGGCGAGAACGGCACCGGCAAGGAGTTGCTCGCCCGCTCACTGCACCTCAAGAGCCGCCGCCGTACGGGGCCCTTCATCCCCGTCAACTGCGGGGCCCTTCCGGAGAACCTCTTGGAGAGCGCCCTGTTCGGTCATGTGAAGGGCTCGTTCACCGGCGCCACCCGCGACCACAAGGGGCTGTTCTCCGAGGCCGACGGCGGCACGCTCTTCCTCGACGAGATCGGCGACATGACGCCCTCGCTCCAGGTGAAGGTGCTGCGCGCCCTGGAGACCGGAGACATCCTCCCCGTGGGCGCCGACCGCCCCGTTCACGTGGACGTGCGCTGCGTCTCCGCCACCAACAAGGACCTGGGTGCCATGCAGCAGGCCGGCACCTTCCGCGAGGACCTCTACTGGCGCATCAAGGGTGTCGAGGTCCACCTGCCGCCCCTACGCCAGCGCGCCGCGGACCTGCCGCTACTCGCCCGGCACTTCCTCAACCAGTGCGCCCACCTGTGCCCCGACGGCCGCGCCAAGCTGCTCTCGGATGCAGCCACCGAGGCGCTCCTGGCGCACACCTGGCCCGGCAACCTGCGTGAGCTGCGCCACGAGATGCAGCGCGCCTCCGTGCTCGCGGGGGACCGGCGCGAAGTCCAACCCGAGGATCTCTCCTTCACTGGAAGCGAGCGCCTGCGCGCCCCCGCACCGGGCGCCACCACGCTCCAACAGAAGGTGGAGGCACTGGAACGGCGGGAGATCGAAGAGGCCCTCCGCCGCTGCAACAACAACCGCACCCACACCGCCGAGGCGCTCGGGCTCTCGCGCCAGGGGCTGCTCAAGAAGCTCGAGCGCTACGGGCTGACGTGAGGCTCAGAACAGCCGCGTGCCGATGCCCAGCTTCAACTGGTAGCCCAGCCGCGTCTCCGCCGGCTCCCGTGGCGCCTTGAAGCTCTCCACGCCGAGCTGCCCCGCGATCAGCAGCGACACGTCCTGCCCGAGGTAGATCTCCGTGCCGCCGCCCGCGAGCGCCTGGATGCGCCGCGCTCCCGTGGGGCTCAGGCCCAGATCGAGCGGCACATCCACCAACCCCACCACCGTCACCGTCTCCGCCGCGCGATAACCGGCGATGACTCCCGGGGTGAGGCGCAGCAGCACGCCGCCGAAGTTGTCCGCGTCCAGGTACGCGCTGCCCGAGTTGAACACCAACCCCAGGCTCAGCGTGGGCGCCAGGGACGCATCCCCCTGCCGCCACACCTCTTTGCGCATCCCGCCCTCGAGGATGCCCGCCACCCGGAAGTAGTCCAGCTTCGCTCGCGCCTCGACCTCGAAGCCGCCGATGCCCTGGCGAAACCCCGTCCCCATCTCAGGCACACCCACATACCCGTACAGGGCGGTGACACCGTCCGGCATGACCGTCGGGGCGAGCACCGCGCCGAAGGACCACGCCTCGCGTGCAGGGGAGGCGCCTTCCTGGGCCACCGAGGCGACAGGGAGGGCAAGGACCAGGGCGAACAACCAGACCGGGCGCGTCATGCGCCCACCTTACGCCCCCACGCCGGGCCGTCGACTTTCCGCTGAGGTCCGCTCAATTCCAGACAAACGGGGTGAGGCATCGAAAAAAGCGAACCCGGGTCTTTCTCGGAGAGTGAGATTGAGCCAGAATGGACAGTAGTTCGGCTATTTCAGATTATTACCGCACAGGCTGACAGGTCCCGCTTCACTCTTCGCCCTCCGGAGTCCCTCATGGCCGCCCGCACCCATCGCGCGACCATTCTCGAGCCCACCGCCACCGCGTCCGGACTGAGCCCCCGAGGCCGCCGCGCCCGCCGTCTGCGCGTGCTGCTGGTGGAGCCGGATGCGCGCTACCAGTCGTTGCTGGGGACGGGGCTGGCCGAGGCGGGCTTCGAGGTGGTGGTGGTGCCCTCGGCGGAGGATGCCCGCGCGGAGCTGGCGGCTTCCCAGGTGTTGCCGCACCTCGTCATCGCGGAGACGGAGCTGGAGGGCTTCGACGGCTTCAGCTTCTGCACCCAGCTGCGTGCCGAGGCGCGCACGGCGCAGCTTCCGGTTTTCCTCATGGCCAGCCGGCGCGAGCCATTCCACGCCGAGCTGGCCCACAGCGTGGGCGCGGACGACTTCCTGCCCAAGCCGGTAGCGGCGCAGGACCTGGTCGCGTTGGCGCGGCTGAAGGCGGGCCGACGCACCGGGGAGCTGTCCTACGAGGCGCACTCGGCGCGGCTGCCGTTGACGCATATCGCCCGCGCGCTCTTGACCGGAGCACGCTCTGGGCGCGTGGTGCTCAAGGACTGTGACGGCTTCTTCGCCTTCCGCGAAGGCAAGGTGGTGGATGCCTCCTTCCAGGGCGCGCGCGGGGTGATGGCGTTCCGGCGCCTGCTGTCCTTCGGCAGCGGCGTGTACGCGGCGTTCTTCGGGCCCGAGCTGCACCGGGGCTCGCTGTTGATGGATCTGCCGTACCTGAGCCAGCAGGTGCTGCCCGCGCTGGAGCGCTTCGAGCGGCTGCGCGAGGTGGGCGTGCCGCTGGTGGCGCGCCTGGCGGTGGACTTCCCGAAGCTGGCCGAGCACCTGGACGCGCTGCCTGAGGACGTCATCTCCCTGGTGCGCCTGTTCGACGGCCGGCGCACGGTGCGCACGGTGCTGGAGGAGTGCCGCTTCACGGAGGTGGTGGCCTTCGAGGCCATTACCCGGCTGTTCGTCCTCGGGGTGCTGGTGCCCGCCAGCCACGTGGAGGAGCGCGAGCGCGTGCAGGACCCGCAGCGCCTGGGCTCCGAGGCGGCCGAGGCGTGGCGGGCCGCGTTCGCCGCCGAGGAGCGCGCCGCCGACGAGCGGGAGGCCGACGAGCATGAGGCCCGGCTCCATGAGGCCGCGGAGCGCCAGGCCGCCGGGACCGAGCCGGAAGCGAAGGTGCTGGCCTTCCCCACGCCCCCGTCCCGGCGTCGGGAAGAGGAGCCGGCCGAGGACGCTCCGGCCGAGCGGTTCAATCTGGCCTCCGGGGCCGAGTCGACCAGTCCGCGCACAGCGGACAAGGTTTGACTCCTCGGGTCGGATTAAGGGAGAAGTCGCCGCACGTTGGACTCCACCCGCTGAGCATCCGCGAGGGGCGACACTCCCATGTCCGGTCACAACCGATGGTCGAAGATCAAGCGCCAGAAGGCCGCCATGGGCGCGACCAAGGGCAAGCTGTACTCGAAGGTCATCAAGGAGATCACCGTCGCCGCCCGTCTGGGCGGAGGCGATCCCGCTGGTAATGCCCGCCTGCGCGCCGCCATCCTCGCGGCGAAAGAGGCGAACATGCCCAAGGACTCCATCGAGCGTGCCGTCAAGAAGGGCACGGGCGAGCTGGAGGGCGAGAGCTACGAAGAGGTGATGTACGAGGGCTATGGCCCGGGCGGCGTGGCGGTGCTCGTCGAGTGCCTCACGGACAACCGCAACCGCACCTCTGGGGAGGTGCGCGCCACCTTCGGCCGGGGCGGTGGCAACCTGGGCGCCGAGGGCGCGGTGAGCTGGATGTTCCAGAAGAAGGGCGTCATCACCGTGAAGCCCGGCCCCACCGAGGACCAGGTGATGGAGAAGGCCATCGAGGCGGGCGCCGAGGACGTCATCAACCACGGCGCCGACGGCTTCGAGGTGCGCACCACACCCGTCGACCTGCACACCGTGGCGGTGAGCCTGGAGGGCGCGGGGCTGCAGCTGGGCGAGCAGAAGTGGAGCTTCTTCCCGCAGACCACCGTGAAGCTCGAGGGCGAGAACGCCCAGAAGATGCTCAAGCTGCTGGACGCGCTGGAGGACAACGACGATGTCCAGAACGTCCACGCGAACTTCGAGATCGACGAAGCGCTGATGGAGTCCCTGCAGTAGCTCGCCCAGCAGGCGAGGGGGATCGACAGGGGCGGGCTCACACGTTACAAGGGCTGAACACCCGTCTCGTTGTCCCGGTGGAGAGGAACTTGCGCGTCCTTGGAGTCGATCCCGGCAGCCGCTTCATGGGCTATGGCGTGGTGGAGGAGCGGCGCGGCCGCCTCGTGCATGTGGGGCACGGGGTCATCAAGGTCGACCCCGAGGCTCCGCTCCACCAGCGCCTGATGGTGCTGCACGCCGACCTGTCGGCCCGGCTGAGGCAGTACAAGCCGGACGCGGTAGCGGTGGAGGGCGTCTTTACCTTCCGCAATGCGCGCAGCGCCCTGGTGCTGGGGCACGCCCGAGGCGTGGCGCTGCTGGCAGCGGCGCAGGCGCAGCTGTCCGTCCACGAGTACCCGCCGGCGAAGGTGAAGCGCTCGGTGGGAGCGGGCGGCGCGGATGGCAAGGATGCCGTCGCGCGCATGGTGTGTGCGCTCTTGAAGCTCGAAGCCATTGAACGGGCGGACGCCAGCGACGCCCTCGCGGTGGCGCTCTGCCACCTCAACCACGGACGGATGGGGGCCCTCGTCGCGAGCGGTACGGGCGGCAAGCGTCGCAAGGGTGCCGCCGCGCTGCTCGCGGATCGGCTCAGCCCGTCCTACCGGCGCCCGGAGGCGCGATGATCGCCGCACTGCGCGGAACCCTTGTAGAGAAGAGCCTGGAAGAAGCCGTCATCGACGTGGGGGGCGTGGGCTACCGCGTTGCCTTCTCCACGCTGACGCTGGGGAAGCTGCCCGAGGAGGGCCAGCCCGTCCAGGTGCGGGTGCGCACGGTGGTGCGCGAGGACGCCTTCGAGCTGTTCGGCTTCCTGTCGCGCGCCGAGGAGGAGATGTTCCTCATGCTCACCTCCGTGTCCCACGTGGGGCCGAGGCTGGCGCTCACGGTGCTCTCCGGCATGGAGGTCTCGGAGCTGGCCGTGGCGCTGGGCAAGAGCGAGGTGTCGCGGCTCACGAAGATCCACGGCATCGGGAAGAAGACGGCCGAGCGGCTGGTGCTGGAGCTCAAGGACAAGGTGAAGGAACTGCACCTGGAGGCCGTGGCCAAGGGTGCAACGGCGACGCCTCCGGCCGGTGGGCCGAAGGCGGACCTCGTCTCTGCGCTGCTCAACCTGGGCTACAAGGCGCCGCAGGCGGAGAAGGCGGCGGAGCTGGCCGGAGAGCGGCTGGGCCCCGAGGCGGCCTTCCAGGCCCTGTTCCGCGAGGCCCTCAAGGCGCTGCGCTCGGGGGCCTGAGCCGCGCTGCTCAGTGGCGCTCCCAGCGGGAGTCGCTGCCCTGGCTCCGGACGTAGAAGCTGCCTGCGGGCAGGGCGCCGTAGAAGAGCACATCCAGGGCGCCCACCACCGACTTGCCGTCGAACAGCCCCAGCTCGCCCTGCGGCGGGAGGGTGAAGCCCAGCTCCTCGCGGGTGAGCCGCACCGTGCCACCGGCGGGGACCAGGCGCGCGGCGAGCACCGTGCTCGTGTGGCTCTGGCGCAGCGAGGCGGTGGTGCGCCGCAGGTCCGCCGTGAGGACGAGCCCGTCGGTGGAGAGCGCGTGGTCGGTCGGGTTGTGCAGCTCCACCCAGCCCTCGGAGGGGCTCACCGCGTTCAGCCGCAGCGTCTGGGGCGGGGCTTCGAAGCGCGCCAGCTGGGCGCGGACGAAGTCGGCCCGGCGCTCCGCGTAGGCCTTGAGGAAGGGCAGCCCCTCGTGGAACTTCGCCAGCCCGTCCGGGTCATACTGGCCCTCGGGGCCCAGGTTCAGGTACGGGTCGGCCACCATGTACGGGGCGATCAGCGCGTGCATCGCGTCCAGCCGCGGGTGGAGCACCTCGGGGGCGAACAGCTCGTTGAAGCCCCGGTCGATGAGGGCCACCAACTGCGCGCGCAGCTCGGGGTTGTAGGTGATGCGGGTGTTGAGGTTGGAGAAGGTCGGCAGGAAGTCCGGGCGGTTCGCGCGCTTCACGTACATCTTCTCCACCCAGCCGTCCGCGAGGCTGAAGGGGAACAGCGGGTGCTCCACCACCGGCTTCATCCCCAGCCCGTAGGTGGGCCACCAGCGCGCGTCGTTGTTGTTGAGGTCCCACGCCACGTACGTCCACTTGCCCGTGACGCGGTCGTGGATGAGGTAGCTCTGCGAGTCCTCGCTGATGTTGTTGGAGATGAGCACCTCCACCGCCAGCGTGCGCAGGTAGCGCTCCAGCTCCAGGTTCTCGGCCAGCACGCGCGGCAGGTCCGGCTCGGGCGTGTGGTTGATGACGCGCATCAGCGCCTCGATGTCCTTCTTGCCCACCTCCTTCTTCTCGTTGGTCTCCTTCTGCCAGTCCTGCTGGTAGTCGGTGCGCCACAGCTTCATCTCGCAGTCCTTGGCGCCGCACCGGTAGATGGTCGGATCCGGATCCGCGAAGCCGTGGGCCTCGGCGAAGCTGTTATCCACGCGCTCGATGTCGAGGTAGACGCCCTGGTACAGATCATTGATGGCCAGGCGCACGTACTTCGTGCGCGGCGCGGGCAGACCCATGGCCAGCATGGAGTCGTACGCGAGCTTCTCCGTCATGAGCGTACGGTCCTGGAACTCCGCCACGAGGTTGTGCTTTCGCCGGCCGTCGAACTCCGTGTCCTTGGGGAACTCGATGCGCCAGCTCTTCTTCGGGAAGAAGCGTGAGCTGGAGCCTCTCAGGCGGACCTTCACGTCATAGGACTGCTTGTTGATGACGAGCCGCGCCGGCTGCTCGTCCAGGTACGGATCCGCCTCGAACTTCGCCAGCGTCTCCGGAGGAATGTAGAGCTGGTAGATGGGCACCTCCTGCTGCAGCTCGGGGAAGGTGAAGGTGTCCTGCTGCGTGGACTCCTCCTCCTGCCCGGGCTGCTCCTGCCCGCAGCCGCTGAGCGCCATCAGCAGCACCGTGCCCACCAGCGCGATCCACCACACCGCGCGCTCCTGCGTGTCCTTCTGCCCCCCGCCCGCCATCACCACCACCGCCTTCATGGGTTTCATCCTCCAGCGCGTTTTCGTTCTTCGTCGCTCTCACCTTTGGAAATGCGCGAGGCCCGTCACGTGGACGAACTCCTTTTTCCGGCGGATTTTTCGCGGCGGGGGCGTCGCGGGTTGAACACGCACCGCGAGTGGGGTGGGGGGTGGGGTTGTCTCCAGGTCTGGAGCACCTAGATCCCTTCCAGGGGCCGTTGGTGAACGGGGAAGGGGTCGGCGTGCAGGCGGATATCGACAATGCGCTCTGCGTCGAACTCGGCGAGACCGGTTCGGACCGTTGGCTCGTGGACTTTCACGCGGGCCGCCGCTCCGTTCTGGAGCAGTGCTACCGGGAGCTCTATCCCACGGTGCAGCGGGCGGTGGGGCGGGTGCTCTCCGGGGCGGACCAGGAGACCGTCATCCATGAGGTCTTCTATCGATTGATCTCCCGCGAGGAGCTTCGGCGGAGCTTCCGGGGTGGCGCCCTCAAGGCGTGGATCGCCACGGTGGCCTACCACCTTGCGCTCGAGTTCGTGCGTCGCCAGCAGCGCGAGAAGGGCGCGCTGGAGCAGGCGCGGGAGCTCGGGGGAGATGAAGCCACCACGGTGGCGGAGGCCTCCGAGGAGTGCGAGGCCCGCATCCTGGTGGAGCGCTTCCGGCGCGAGTGCCTGCCGGAGAAGTGGCAGGGCGTGTTCGAGGCGCGCTTCCTGCGCCAGTTGCCGCAGCGGGACGCCGCGCGGGAGCTGGGTATCCACCGCACGACATTGGCCTACCAGGAGATGCGGATCCGTTCGCTGCTCCGCCGCTTCTTGCTGCGCGAAGGGAGTACACCGTCATGAAGAACGTCGTCTGCCCCATGCGTGGTCGCGTGGACGACCACTTCGCGCGCCGGCTGAAGCTGGGCGCCGAGCACGCGCTGCGGGAGCACCTGCCGAACTGTGTCTCCTGCAAGACGTTCTATGATCGTCACCTGCTGCTGCGGAGGCTGGACCCGAAAGCGTCGGGAGATGCACAGGCGCGACTGGGGCAGGCGCTGGGCCTGGTCCGCCCGCCGGTACCGGTAACGCAGGGCGCGGTGGCGCTGGCGGTGGTGGCGCTGCTCGTGGTGGGAGTCGTGGCGACGCGGACCCAGCCGTTCGGGCAGCCGGAGCCGGAGGGCTTCACGGCGCGCGGTGGCCCGGTGGTGACTTCGTCCGAGGCGCTGCGTGTCTTCCGGGTGCGGCCGGGAGTGGCCGCCGAGCCCGTGGAGGGAGAGCTGCGCGCGGGGGATGAGCTGGCCTTCGCGTACCAGAACCCGAAGGGCCGGAAGTGGCTCCTCATCTATGGAGTGGACGAGCACCAGCACGTGTACTGGTTCCACCCGAGCTGGTCCAACCCGGACGAGGACCCCGGTGCGGTGCAGGCGTTTGGCGGCACGGCGCTGCACGAGCTGCCCGAGGCCATCTCGCACACCTTTGATGGAGAGCGGCTGGTGGTGCATAGCGTCCTGGCGGACGAGCGGCTCACGGTGCAGCGGGCCGAGGCGCTACTGAAGGGGCGAGACCCGACGCAGCCGCTGCCGCTGCCTGGCGCGGAGCACACCTCCTTCTCGCTGAAGGTGAGGAAATGAGCAGGGGGAGCCTGGCGCTAACACTGGCGCTGGTGGCACTGCCCGCGCTGGCGGAGGAGCGCCCGCGCGCGGCCTTCGCGTTCATCGTCGGGGTGAACCAGAGCGTGGACCCGAACGAGCCGGCGCTGCGCTACGCGGATGACGATGCGGCGCGCTACTTGGACCTGTTCCGCCTGCTCGGGGCGCGCACGTACCTGCTGGCGCGGTTGGATGAGAACACGGAGCGGCTGCACCCGCAGGCTGCGGCCGAGGCGAGCGCGCCACGGTGGGCCGAGTGGCAGCGGCTGGTGGACCAGCTCGCGCATGACGTGGAGCAGGCGCGGGCGCGCGACCTGGGGACGGTCATCTACTTCGTCTATGCGGGCCACGGCAGCGTGCGCAACGGCCAGGGCTACGTGACGCTCGAGGACCGGCGGCTCACGGGCAGGGATCTGGCCGAAGGACTGATCGAGCGGGTAAAGGCCGACCAGGCGCACCTCATCGTGGATGCGTGCTCCTCGTACTTCCTGGCGTATGGGCGTGGGCCGGGGGGACAGCGTCGCCCGCTGCAGGGCTTCAGCGAGGTGGCGCGCCTGTCGGACGACGGCCGTGTGGGGCTGCTGCTGTCCACCTCTAGTGTGCGCGAGAGCCACGAGTGGGAGGCCTTCCAGGCGGGGGTCTTCAGCCACGAGGTGCGCTCGGGGCTCTACGGGGCGGCGGACGCGGATGGGGACGGGCGGGTGAGCTACAAGGAGATCGCCGCCTTCGTGGAGCGGGCGAACGCGGCCATCCCCAACGAGCGCTTCCGGCCCGAGGTCCACGCGCGCCCACCGAAGGACGGGCAGTGGCTGGTGGAGCTGGGCAATGCGCTCGAGCACCGCATCGAGGTGGACGGGCGCGAGGCCATGCACCTGCGGCTCGAGGACAGCAAGGGTGTGCGCCTGGCCGACTTCCACAACGCCTCCGGGCAGCGGCTCTGGGTGGCGAGGCCCATCGGCACGGGCCCGCTGTACGTGCGGCGCGTGGTGGACGGGCAGGAGTACCGCATCGACGCGATGCCTCAGGTGGTCCAGCTCGCCGCGCTCACGCCGCAGGCGCCGCGCGTGGGGGCCCGTGGCGCGGAGCACGAGGCGTTCAGCCTCATCTTCTCGTTGCCGTATGACCGGCAGACGGTCGACACGTACGACTTCCGGATGCCGGTGCTCATCGAGCCCGCAGAGTCCACGGTCCCCGCATGGCGGCGCGTGGCGGGCTGGAGCGCGGTCGGGCTGGCGGGAGCGAGCCTGGGCGGAGGCGTGTGGACGACGATGTCCGCGCGCGGCGTGCGATCGGGAGGCATGAACGGGCTGCCCCAGGCCGAGGTCATGCGCCGCAACCAGCGCATCCAGTCGCTGAACCGACGGTCCACCACGCTGTACGCGGCGGGAGCCGTGGCGGGTGCGGTGGGGCTCGGCTTGTTGCTGTGGCCCGGGGCGAACGCCGAGGCCGCTCCTGTCGTCGGACCGGGCACCGCGGGACTGCAACTGGGAGGTCAGTTTTGAAGCGCCTGCTCGCGGTGCTCGGGGTGCTGCTAGGGGCGTGCGTGGCGCCGGTGTCGCTGGACGAGCGCGCCTGCCCGTGTGCCGACGGGTGGACCTGCTGCGAGGCGACGCAGATGTGCATGCGGGCGGCGGATCAGTGCCCCCAGTCCATCGAGAACCCCGCGACTCCCACGGAAGAGGACGGAGGAACCGACGGAGGCTTCGACGGCGGAACGGATGGAGGGTACGACGGCGGGCCAGACGGAGGAGGCGACCCTGAGCCCGACGAACCGGATGCGGGCTATCTGGACCTCGCAGGCCGCTGCTTCGATGAGCACTGGTGCTGGGAGAACCCGTCTCCCCACGCGCGCTACTACGAGGCGGTCTGGGCGTCGGGGCCCAACGACGTCTGGGTGGTAGGGGCGGCGGGGATCGCCACGCGGTGGGATGGCGACGGCTGGAAGGTCTACCGCTCCGCCACGACGCAGCAGCTCCTGGCCATCTGGGGGACGCGTCCTGATGACGTCTGGGCGGTGGGCAACCGGGGCGCGGTGGTGCGGTGGAACGGGGTTGCCTGGCAGCCCGTGGCCACGGGCCTGAAGCAACACCTGGTGGCCGTCTGGGGCAGCAGCCCGAGCGACGTCTGGGTGGCGGGGTTCGATGGGGCCCTGCTTCACTGGGACGGAGCGGAGTGGACGAAGCCGGAGAGCGTGCCTCCGCACTACTTCACGGGGCTCTGGGGCTCGGCTCCCAATGATGTGTGGGTCGTCACCGCGGAGGGTGCGCTGCTGCGCTGGGACGGCCAGGCCTGGGTGCAGCAGCCGAGATTCCAGGGGGAGCTCGTCCTGAGCCTCAGCGGCGCGGACGGGGTGCTGTGGGCACTCGATAAGCGAGCCACCACCGGGACGTGGCGCGTGCTGCGCTACAGCGAGAGCGTGTGGAGCGTGGTCCACGAGGGGACCGAGCCACTGAACAGCCTCATGGCGCTCGGGCCGAACGAAGTCTGGGGAGTGGGCGACGCCGGAAACGTTCTCCGCATCGATGAGAACGGGCCGGTGTGGACTTCGCTGGGCATCTCCGAGGACCTCGCGAATATCTGGGGCACACGCGATTGGGGACTCTGGGCGGTGGGTAGCCGGGGCCAGATCCTTCGGATGAACGGCGACGGGTGGACCTCTCTCCGCGAGGGTTCGTATGCCCCGGTGCTGGGGGGCTACGCCCTGAGTGACAGGGAGGCGTGGACCTCTGGAGACCTCGGCGCGTTGCTGCGCTGGCGCGACGGGCGGTGGGACGTCATTCCCACCGGCACGACCGCCGCGCTGAATGATGTCTGGGGCTCGGGCTCAGAGGAGATCTGGGCGGTCGGGGAGGGCGGAAGGATCGTGCGCTCCGACGGCACGACCGCCGCGCCCTGGCCGGAGTCCCTCGTCCCGGAGACGTTGCGAAGCGTCTGGGGCACGGGCCGAGAGGACGTGTGGGCGGTGGGAGATGCGGGCCGCATCCTCCACTACGACGGCCAGCGCTGGACCGTGAGTCCCAGCCCGACTGGCGCCACGCTGCACCGCGTGTGGGGGACGAGCTCCGGGGCGGTATGGGCGGTGGGGGAGTCCGGCACGCTTCTCCGCCAGGACGGGAGCGGCTGGAGGACCGTTCCGCTGGACCCGCCGACCACCCATGCCTTCTATGGATTGTGGGGTTCGGGCCCGAGCGACATCTGGGCCGTCGGCGCGCAAGGTGTCGTCCGGCACTACGACGGGCAGCGCTGGTCGCCCGTGGTCCCGTTCGCGGAAGGCGAACTCATCGACATCTGGGGCACAGGGCCTTCGGACGTCTACGTGTTGGAGCGGCACGCGGAGGGAACGACCCTGTTCCACTTCAACGGGCTGACCTGGGTGCCGGAGCCCGTGCCGTACGGAGGGCGCTTCAGCGCCCTCTGGGGCATGGGGATGGTGCCGCGAATCGGCGGCTTCGGCGGCTCCATCCTCCGTTACAGACCCTGAGCGGGACTCCGCTCAGGCCCGCTCCACGCGCAGACGCGCGGGCAGGCCGTTGAGGCTGAACTCCTCCTCCTTGCCCGTGAGCCCCTCGGGGCCCACGTGCAGCTCCGAGGTGAGCGTCTCGCGGGTGATGAGGTCCTTGGCCTCTTGCGTCACCTTCTTCACCCGCGCGTCACCGTCCACCCACAGGCGGATGCGGTCCGTGTAGCCCAGCGCCATGTCCTTGCGCGCCGCCTGCACGCGGGCGAGCAGCTCGCGCACGAGTCCCTCGTCCACCAGCGCCTCGGTCAGCTCCGTGTGCAGCACCACCACGCCCACGCTCGCGCCCGCCGCCGCGTAGCCGGGGTTGGCCTCCACGAGCACCTCCAGCTCCTCGGCGGGGAACACCATCCGCTCCCCGTCCACGGTCAGCGCCACCATGCCCTTCAGCGCCAGCTCCCGCTGGAGGATGCGCCCATCCGCCGCGTCGAACGCCTTGCGCACTGGGGCCAGCTTGGGCCCCAGCCGACTGCCCATCGCGCGCAGGTTGGGCCGGACCTTGTAGCGCACCACGTCCGCCTCTTGTCCCGTCTCCAGGAAGCGCACCTCGTGGACGTTCAGCTCGTCGTTGATGAGGTCCTTGTAGACGGCCACGCGCTCCTGCAGCTCGCGGCGCGCGAGGATGACGTCCGCGCTGGAGAGCGGCTGGCGCACCTTGAGCCGGTTGTCCGTGCGGACCTTGAGGCCCAGGGACACCAGCTCGCGCACCGCGCCCATCTCCGCCGAGAGCCCCTCGTCGATGAGCCCCGTCTCCGCGTCCGGGAAGCGGCCCAGGTGGACGCTCTCCGGCTGGGACGTGGGCCAAGGCTTGCGCACCAGGTTGCCCCACATCTCATCAGCGAAGAACGGGATGAAGGGTGCCGACATCGCGGCGATCGTCGTGAGCGCCTCGTACAGCGTGTAGTAGGCGTCGAGCTTGTCCTGCTCCATGCCGGGCGCCCAGAAGCGGTCACGGCTGCGGCGCAGGTACCAGTTGGACAGCGCGTCCACGAGCGCCACCATCCGCTGGGCCGCCTCGTAGACGTGGTAGCTGTCCAGCGAGCGGGACACATCGCGCAGGGCGAGCTGCACCTCGGAGAGGATCCACCGGTCCAGCACCGTGCGGGACTTCGGCTCGCGCCAGCCCTCGCTCTTGCGGATGGCACGCCAGGGCGCCTCGGAGGAGTCCGGGTTGCCCCGCGCCGGCGAGAAGCCGTCGATGTTCGCGTAGATGGTGAAGAACGAGTAGACGTTGCGCAGCTTGACCTGGAAGTCCTTCTGCAGGAGCCGCACGTTGCTCAGCGAGTGGCGCGTGTTGGACCAGGTGGGGCTCGCCGCGTAGAAGAACCAGCGGAACGCGTCCGCGCCCGGCGCGCGGCTGGCCGGATCCTTGAGCACCACGCGCTCGGAGGTCGCCAGCCGGGGCACCTCCACCGGCATCACGTCCGCGCCACGGGCCGAGGGCGCCACGCCCAGCGCCTCCAGGTCCTTCTTGGCCAGCAGCAGCACGCGCCGCTTGAGCTTCTTGTGCGCCTTCACCGTGAGGGTGAGCGCCGTACCCGGGTTGTCCGGGCGGAAGACCTGCACCTTCGCGCCCTCCTGGATGTCCAGGCCCTCTAGGTCCTCGCGGGCGATGAGCGCTTCGCCGGCCACGCCCAGCACGCCCGCCGCCTTGTCATCCAGCACGGCGAAGTCCATGCGGACCTCGTCGAGGATGATCTCCGGCGGGGTGTAGTTGCCCTTGGACTTGGACTCCTTCTTGCCCTCCTTGTCGGAGACGTGCCCCAGCACGATGCAGCTCTTGTACGGGATCGGCCACTCGCGGCGGGGGGTGATGCCCTCGCGCTTCTGCGTCTCCTCATCGAAGACGAGCGTGCTGATCATCAGCAGCGAGTAGAACCAGCCACGCGTCTGGTCGATGGCCTCGGAGATGAAGTCCGCGGGGAAGGCCTGAGCGAACTTCTCGCGCGAGCCCGGCGCGTGCGGGTAGCCCCACTGCGCGAAGGGCATGCAGCCCGAGTCGAACCACACATCCACCACCTCGGGCACGCGCACGAAGCGGCCCGGGGTGCCGGGCTTCTCGAAGGTGACCTTGTCGATCCACGGCTTGTGGACGATGAGGTGCTCGACGGCGGTGGCGCCCGGCTTCTTGGCGAGGAACGCCTTCAGCTCGGCCTCCACCTCGGCCAGGTTGTTGCCGGGCTTGCCGCGCAGCTCCTGGAGCGAGGAGATGGACTCCACCTCGCCCGTCTCCTGGTGGACCCAGAGGGGCAGGGGCGTGCCCCAGTAGCGCTCGCGCGACAGGGCCCAGTCCACGTTGTTGGCCAGGAAGTCGCCGAAGCGGCCCTCCTTGATGTGCTCGGGCACCCAGTTGACCGCGCGGTTGTTGGCGATCGCCTTGTCCTTCACGGACGTGGTGCGGATGTACCAGGCCGGGCGGGCGAACTGGATGAGCGGGTCGTCATCGGCGCGCCAGCAGAACGGGTACTCGTGGCGGTACTGCTCGATGAGCAGCATGCGCCCGCGCTCCTTGAGCTCGCGCTGGATGTCCTTGTCCGCGTCCTTGACGAACTTGCCCGTGAGCGAGGGCACGTCCTCGGAGAAGGTGCCGTCCGAGCGGATGGCGCAGAACAGCTCCAGCGCCTCGGGATTGCTGAAGCGGGTGCGCTCCTTGCGGAAGGCGTCGTAGTCGTCCTCGCCGAAGGCCGGGGCGATGTGGACGATGCCCGTGCCGCTGCTGAGGGTGACGAAGTCCGCGCCGATGACGCGCCACGCGGGCGAGTCGCTGCCGCCCTCCTTCAGGGGCAGCTCCGTGTCGGCCACGCGCTTGAAGTACATGTCATAGGGCGGCGTGTAGCGCAGGCCCACCAGCGCGCTGCCCTTCTGCGTCTCGAGGACGGGCAGGTCCTTCTTGAGCTTCTTGGCCAGCTCCTCGCGCAGCGCGGCGGCGAGGATGAACTTGCGGTCACCCGCGTCCACCGTGACGTAGTCCACCGTGGGGTTCACCGCCGCGTACATGTTGGACGGCAGCGTCCAGGGCGTGGTGGTCCAGATGACCAGCGAGGTGTCCGGCGCGTTGACCAGCGGGAAGGCGACGTAGGCGCTGGGGTCGTCCACCGTGCGGTAGCCCATGCCCACCTCGCCCGAGCTGAGCGCGGTGCCACCCTGCGGCCACCACCAGACGATCTTGTGGCCCTGGTAGAGCAGGCCCTTGCGGTACAGCTCGGCCAGCGCCCACCACACGCTCTCCACGTAGCTGCGGTGGTAGGTGACGTAGGCCTCGGGCAGGTCCACCCAGAAGCCGATGCGCTCGGTCAGCCGCTCCCACTCGTTGGTGTAGCGGAAGACGGACTCGATGCAGCGCTCGGTGAAGGGCTCCACGCCGTAGCGCTCGATCTCGGCCTTGCCGTGGATGCGCAGCTCCTTCTCCACCTCCACCTCGACGGGCAGGCCGTGGGTGTCCCAGCCCGCTTTGCGAGGCACGCGGAAGCCGCGCATCGTCTTGTAGCGGGGGAACAGGTCCTTGATGACGCGGGTGAGCACGTGCCCGTTGTGGGGCAGGCCGTTGGCGGTGGGCGGGCCCTCGTAGAACACGAAGGCGGGAGCCTCATCCCGCCCCTGGAGCGTCTGCTCGAAGATGCGGCGCTCCTTCCAGAAGGCGAGGATGCGGCGCTCGTCAGCCGGGAAGTCGATCTCGTTGGGGACCGTGGAGAACAGAGGGGTAGGAGACTGGGACATAGCGTCGCAGAGATAGCACCTGACGCGCCCGGTCGGCCTCTTTCCTGTGAGGTTCGACCGCTGTAGGACGACCCACACGGTACGTGAACTTCGGGAAGCATTCGGGTGATAATGGTTTTGAACCCCCTGCTCCGAGGTCCGCGTGTCGAACACCATCCTCCCGAAGCTGTTCCAGGTGGGGGTCACCGCCCTGGCGAAGAGCGGCGGGGACCCGGTCCAGACGGTGCAGAACGCGGTGACCCAGGTGCGCCAGGCGGTGGACACCTTCGCCACCACGGTGTCGCAGCGGGCGCAGGAGGGGCGGCTGTTCTCCCAGTTCGCCTGGGGGCCGATGGGTGAGCCGTTTGCCCGGCAGCTGACGGGGGTGAACGTCGGAGGACCGAACCAGCGGTTGGATCCGGTGGGGCCGGAGGACAGCGTCGCCCACGGGGTCGAGATCGTTCAGCGGTTCCTGGACCGACTGGGCTACCTGGACGCGGACCACCAGCTGATGGGCACCTTCAACGGAGACACGGAGGAGGCCGTCCGACAGTTCCAGCGGGACAACGGCCTGGAGCCCACGGGCATCGTGGATGACGCCACGGTGGCGGCCATGCAGAACCCGAGGCCGCGCCCGGGCTACGGCATGCCGACCACCAACGGCCGGTTCGATCCGAACGGGGCCATCGCCCTGTCTCAGACGCTCTTCCAGGAGGCGGCCAACGTCTATGGCGCGCAACTGGGGTTGGCTACCTCGGCCGCCGTCACCCAGCCGGACGGTTCCGTGAGGCAGTCGTTCGAGAACGGCACCCTGGTCATGGGACCCCAAGGCGGCTTCCGCATGCTGGACCGGGAGGGAAACAGCCTGCTCTCGCCGCAGGATTATGCGGCGACACAGGCACGGGCGGGCAGCCACTTCATCAACCAGCTCGAGGGAGACCCGGACCGCGCCGTGGATGGCAACCAGAACTGCGGCTACGCCTCCGCCAACATGGCCTTGAGCTACCTGGGAGTGCCGGGCTGGAGCGTGGAGGGCATGACGCCGGCGCAGAGCTACGAGTCCACCCTGCGGCTGCGGGAGATGGGGCAGCCCGGCAGCGATGAGCTCGACGACTCGACTCCCGACGGTATCGAGGATGCCCTCCTCAAGCCCGAGATGCAGGCGGCGGGAGTCGAGGTCACGGTCTGGGAAAATGATTACAACGGCGCGCGCCAGTCCGATGCGGATCGCATGGCGCTGGCCTTCATGAACGGAGAGAACGACAACATCGCCTTCGTGGTGGCGGGCAACCCCAACTCAGGGTGGGGTGAGACGGAGGGCATGGACGCGCACTACGCCTCCCCCAAGGGGGTGTTTGACGGAGGCCACTTCGTCTCGGTGGTGGGCTACAACGCGGACACCGACACCTTCCTGGTGCTCGACCCCATGGCCACGGGGCCCATTGAGGTGCCCCGGAACGACATGGCCACGTACATGGAGAACCAGCTTGTCGTTTCGGGCGAGGTGCTGCAGATCACCTACAACCCGTCCGCGACTCAGGCCCAGCCGTAAGGAGTCACGCGGCGCGGCGAGAGGCGGCCGAGGAGCGCACATCCCCGAAGTTCGGCGGCGGCAGCACCACCGTGGGAGACAGGCCCGGCGCCAGCATCGACGTCGTCAGCAGCGACGAGGGGTGGAAGTTCACGAACGCCCCCTCCACCGGAGAGGGCCCCGCGAACAGCTTCTCCACCACCATGGAGGAGTACTGGTCCAACGAGTGCTCGCGGGTATTGCCGTTGAGCACCACCTCCAACCCCATGTGCTCGGCGAAGCCTCGGATGCCCGGGATGGCCGACTGCAGCGGCGTGTAGCTCTCCGTCGCCACGCCGTTCTCGCTCACCACGAACACCTCGCGGTCCGTGGCCACCGCCAGCGACATGTTCCCCAGCGTGTGCCCCGGCGTGGACAGGATGGCCGCTCCCGGCCCCAGCCACACGTCCCCCTCCAGCAGCACCACCCGGTCCTCGGGCACGCCCGCCGTGCCGTTGGGCACGTACCAGGCCTTCTGCATCGGGTGCAGGTTCTTCACGCCCTCCCACTCGGCGCGCTGCACCAGCAGCTTCGCCCGCGGGAAGTACGCCGACTCGCCCGCCCCGCCCACCCAACGGCGGACGTCCTGCACGTGCAGATGGTCGAAGGCCAGGTAGTCCACGTCCGCTGGCTTCAGCCCCAGCGCCTCCAGGTGGCTCTCCACCGAGCCGTGCCGCGTGGACATCACCTTGTCCGAGACGAACGCCCCGTAGCGTTCGCGCAGGCTCCGGAAGAAGGGCGCCGCGTACCCCCGCTCGTAGTCACTGGGGTTGAAGAGCAGCGTGCGCAGCTCGCCGTCCTCCAGGAACTGCACCACCTGCATCCGGTTCGTCATCATCACGTACGGCGCCGGCGACATCGCCGCCCCGCTGAAGGCGAACTGGGTGGGGTAGGGGAACGTAATGAGGTCGCACGTGGTCACCGAGGCCACCGGGCCGCCTGCTACGAAGGCCTCGCGCGCCTCCAGCGTGGCGCGGCGCAACTGCTGCAGCTTGACGCCCGGCACGCTCTCGGCGCGGGCCTCGGTCAGGGAGGGCAGGGGGCGGAAGTTCGAGGTCATGCGTTCACCGTCAGATCGAAAGCCGTCTTCACGGATTGGTAGCGTCCACGCGCCAGATTCGCCTCGATGGCCTCTCGGTATCTCGAGAGCGGAAAGGTATGGGTAACGAGCACGGAGGGGTCCGGCCCCTCCCGGCGGGCGAGCAACTCCAGTACCAGATCGAAGGTGTGCTTGCGCCCTCCACGGAAGCTCTCGGGCCCATAGACGTAAGAGCCGAGCAGCGTTAGTTCATTCCGCCACACTGTGGTCCAGTCCACCCGCTCCAGGATGCCCGCCGCACCCACCAGCACCACCCGGCCGAGCGCCCGCGTGTAGCGCAGCGAGTCCTGCACGGACGCCGCGCTGCCGATGCAGTCGATCGTCACCTCGAAGCCCCCCGTGAGCGCCGGCGGGCCGATGACGGGCTGGTAGACCCGAGCGCCGGTCCTCCGGGCCACCTCCTGGGCCTCGGCCACGTCGCCCTGGACCCGGAAGGCCTCGTCCGCCCCAAGCAGGCGGGCGAGCTTGAGCTGGTACTCCTCCGTCGCCAGCAGCGTCACGTGGCTGCGGTGCCCCAGCGCTCGGATGGCCCACAGCGCCGCGAATGCCACCGGCCCGCCGCCGATGACGAGCACCCGGTCCTCGTCCTTCAACCCCGCTTTGAGCACCGCATGCAGGCTCACCGCCAGCGGTTCCACCAGCACCCCCGCCTTGTTCGACACCGACGCCGGCACCAGGTGGAGCTGGGAGGGGTGGGCCACCATCTCCGTACCCATGCCTCCTGGCAGGTCCTTCTGGTAGCCGAGCATCTGCCCGGCCGCGAGGCAGCCATCCGCCGTCCGCTCGCAGCCGTTCTCCAGCCCCGCCGCGCAGGGCTTGCACGGGGGGTGGATGCCGCGAAGCCGGCACGGCAGCAGCGGGTTCACCGCCACGCGCTGTCCCACCTCGACTCCGCGTGTCTCCGGGCCCAGCGCCGTCACCTCGGCCAGGATTTCGTGCCCCAGCACCGCGGGGAAGCTATTGAAGGGCTCGAGCTGGGGACTGGCCTTGAAGAAGACGGTGGCCATGTCCGAGCCGCACAGGCCCGTGAGCAGCGGCCTCAGGCGTACCCACTCCGGGCCGGGCGGGGTAGGGGAGGGCAGCTTGCGCAGGGACAGGCAGCTCCCCGGGCCATAGTGGACCTTCGGGTACATCCCTCCGATGCCCTTGGCGAGGACGTACTTGGGGATGGACAAGTCGAACACGAGACCCTTCACGTGGAGCGCGCTCCCTGGCCAGCCAACCGGCGTAACCCGCGAGTCTACCGCTGGGAGATGGACGGCGACACGCGCGCCGTTCTTGCTAGGGTGAACCCTGACATGGCTACGAAGCGGAAGTCCGACACGCTGTCGGAAGAGGTGCTGACGGATGACGTCCGTCTGGAAGCCTCTTTGCGGCCGCGCACCTTCGACGAGTACGTGGGCCAGGGGGCCGTCGTCGAGAAGCTCAAGGTCTACGTCCAGGCCTCGGCCCGCCGCGGGGACGCGCTCGACCACTGCCTCTTCTCCGGCCCTCCCGGCCTGGGCAAGACGTCGCTGGCCCACATCATCGCCTCCGAGCTGGGCGTGGGCATCCACGTCACCAGTGGGCCCGCCCTGGAGCGCAAGGGCGACCTGGCCGGTCTGCTCACCAACCTCAACGAGCGCGACGTCCTCTTCATCGACGAGATCCACCGCCTCAACGCCGCCGTCGAGGAGTACCTCTATCCTGCCATGGAGGACTTCCGGCTGGACATCACCATCGACACCGGCCCCGCCGCGCGCGCGATGAAGATCGACCTGCCGCCCTTCACCCTCATCGGTGCCACCACCCGCACGGGCCTGCTCACCTCGCCCCTCCGGGACCGGTTCCAGATCCAGGAGCGGCTCGAGTACTACGAGCCCAAGTACCTGGAGATGATCATCAACCGCTCCGGGAAGATCCTCGGGGTGCCCCTGGACCGCGACGCCAGCAAGGAGATCTCCACCCGCTCGCGCGGCACGCCCCGAATCGCCAACCGGCTGCTGCGAAGGCTTCGCGACTTCGCCCAGGTGGAGGGCGAGGGCCACGTCACCCTGGAGCTGGCCCGCTCCTCGCTGGACCGGCTCGGCGTGGACGCCAGCGGCCTGGACTCCATGGACCGCAAGATTCTGCTGACCATCATCGACAAGTTCGGCGGAGGCCCGGTGGGCGTGGAGACCATCGCCGCCAGCGTGGGCGAGCAGCGCGACACCATCGAGGACGTGTACGAGCCCTACCTCCTCCAAGAAGGCTTCCTGCAGCGCACCCCGCGAGGTCGCATGGCCACGCACCGCGCCTACGGTTATTTCAAGAAGGCACCGCCGCCCGCCTCGCCCCAGGGCAGCCTCTTCTGATAGGGGATCGCTTCCGATGAGCCAGGCACGCACCAAGGAGCCGGTGAAGACGACCCCTCGGGTCGCGCGGGACTTCTATGCGGACCTGATGCGCACCACCCAGGCCTCGCGCTCCGGAGTGCTCGCCGAGCGCGAGCGCTGGCTGCGCGGTATCTCCGTGGAGGGACGCGAGGAGCAGCTCTTCGAGTTCGAGATGCTGCTGCGCGGCGTGGAGCGCTACTTCAACCTCCACAACGTGGTGGTGGACGCGCACGAGCGGCCTCTCGTCACCCGCGACTTCCACGAGGAGCTGGAGGATGTGCGCGACGCCATCCAGCGCGCCATCCGCATCGCCCGCCGGCTGCAGGACCCGGACTCGGACTCGAAGATGGTCTTCCGCAAGTACGTGGAGACCCAGCTGGCCGATGACCGCATCCGCCGCGCCTTCCTCGAGGAAGAGCTGGACCAGGACACGCCCCAGGAGAGCCTCTTCGTGCTGCGCGAGGCCTTCGAGGCGCTGCGCAACCTCATCGACCACCTGCTCAAGCTGCCGGTGTGCAGCCTCGCCCTCTTCACGGACGTGGGCAACCTGGCCCTGCGGGAGATCGTCCTCAACCGCTACTTCCGCCCGTTCCGTCCGCTGGAGTTCCGCATCGAGTACGACCGCGTCCGCTCGGTGCGGGTGCTCGATCTGCTCGCCACGCAGCCGAAGGACATCCGCGCTCCCTTCACCACCGCGTTCCTCGCGCTCTTCCGCCTGCTGCACTACCTCTCCTATGTCGGCCAGGAGGGCGAGGACGCCCCGCCTCGGCGCTCGCGCGTGGTGCTCGCCCTGGTGCGCAGCGAGGCGGTGAGCCTGGTGGGCTACCTGCGCCAGGAGTTGGCCACCCAGGTGGGCCCCAAGCGCCTCAAGGCCGCGGGCCTGCGCGCCGCGCGCGACATCGCCAAGGAGAGCAACCGCATCGCCCGCGAGGTGCTGGCGGAGCTCAACGGCTCCCAGGACACCTCCATGAAGGCCGCCGTCGCCTTCACGGCGCTCTTCCGCGGGCAGGTGCTGGCCCTGGTGGAGGCGCTCGAGCCCGGCGCCGCCTCCGGTGAGGGCGCCTTCACCGCGCTGGCGGCCCCGGAGGCCATGGCCCAGCGGCTGCGCAAGGACCTGTGGGTCTTCGGCCAGCTGTGCCGCACCACCGAGGTGGCCCTGCGTCGCGAGGACGTGCCGGTCTCGGAGAGCGCCCTGGCGCCCCTCAAGGCCTACCTCGGCTACTTCCAGGACGTGAGCTACCAGCTGCTGCGCTACTCCGACTACGAGCCCTTCGACCGCTTCGCGGCGCTGCTCACGGAGCTGCCCTGGCCTCCCGAGGGCCCCAGCATCCGGCTGCGCCTGGCCGAGGACCTGCGTCAGTTCACACAGACGCTGGAGAACGCCTTCACCTCCATCAGCCGCCGGGTGCTGCTGCAGGGCCGCTCCTTCGACCGCAAGGACGCCGAGGCCCTGCGGGACCGTTTCCTGGCTCCCACCCGCCGCTAAAGCCCTGAACACTCCGGAGTCCGCGCTTTCGCCGGGGCAGTGTTTGCTTCTGGGCGGTCGCTTGCGCTATGGACCGACGCATCGCACCACGGGGTTGTGTCCAGTAGGTCACAGCTCCGTGAACGGCGAATGATGGATCTCGGACACCAATGTCACGGTGGATGGGTGGAGTCTTGGCGACCTGAGGGGGGAGGCCCCAACCGGAATGGGGCTCAGCGCATGCGTCGAAAAAAAGCCCAAGGAATTCAAAGGGCTGTGAGCACTCCTGGCTGCCTGCTCGAGGGCAGGCCCAGCGATGGGATGGCATACGGTTTGCTCACTTCAACGCGGCGTACCAGCAGCGGCAGTGAACGTTTCGGTCCGGTTCCGGACGGTCCGAACGGCGAGCAAAGCCGTACCGAGCTGTGAGAGAGGCGACACCGCAATGCCTTTGGCTTCTGACAACCAGCGCACCCTGAGCCATCCCATCTCCTGCCAGGGGGTAGGTCTTCACTCGGGGGCGAGGGTGAATCTCACCCTGCGGCCGGCTCCGGCCCATCACGGCATCGTCTTCGTCCGCACCGACACGCCGCGCCCGGTGACCATTCCCGCGCTGTCCGAGTACGTGGTGGATACGGCGCTGGCCACCACGCTGGGCAAGGACGGGGTGAAGGTGGGCACGGTGGAGCACCTGCTGTCGGCGCTGGCCGGCCTGGGCATCGACAACGTGCGCGTGGAGCTGGATGGCCCCGAGGTGCCGGTGATGGACGGCAGCGCCGCGCACTTCGTGCAGATGGTGACGAGCGCCGGCGTGCGCGAGCTGGACGAGAAGCGCACCTACCTCGTCATCACGAAGCCCGTCACCGTGGCGGATGGCGACAAGGAGGCCTCGCTGACGCCGGCCCGCCGCCTGCGCGTGAGCTGCACCATCGACTTCAAGCACCCGCTCATCTCCAGCCAGTCCTATGAGATGGAGCTGAGCGACCGGGGCTTCTCCGGGGAGATCTCCCGGGCGCGCACCTTCGGCTTCCTGCGCGACGTGGAGATGCTCAAGAAGCTGGGCCTGGCGCGCGGCGGCTCGCTGGAGAACGCCATCGTCGTGGACGAGTCCTCCATCCTCAACCCGGAGGGGCTGCGCTTCGCGGACGAGTTCGTCCGGCACAAGATCCTCGACGCCATCGGCGATGTGTCCCTGTTCGGGCGCCCGGTGGTGGGCCACCTGAAGGTCTTCAAGACGGGCCACGCGCTCAACCACAAGCTGGTGCAGAAGGTGCTGTCGGATCCGAGCTGCTACGCGCTCGTCGAGGGTCGCCCGGCGGAGCTGGAGCTGGCCGACGTCCGCCTGTCCGAGCTCGCGGGCGGTCTGGAACTGGAGCCGCTGGTCGCCTGAGCCGAAGAATCTTTTGCGAGGTCCTGGACACCTCGATTAAGACCCCCGGCTTATGTCCAAGCTTCCCCTTCGTCTCGTCCTGACCGCGCTCGTCGCGGTCTCCTTTACCGCCGGCTGCAACAAGCAGTCGTCGCCGGCGGCCTCTGCCACGAACACCTCCGCCGCGGGTGGCCAGTGCGAGCCGCCGGCCGACACCGTGGTCGCCACCTACAAGGTGGATGGCGCCGAGCAGAAGGTCACCTACGGTGAGCTCACCGGCCGCCTGGGTGCCCCGCTGGCGGACCTGGAGAAGCGCAAGCAGGAGATGATCAAGCGCGGCCTCGAGGGCTACGTGCTCGAGAAGCTCGTGCAGGCCGAGGCCAAGAAGCGCGGGCTGCCCAACGAGGACGCCCTCATCAAGGCCGAGATCGAGGACAAGGTCCCCCAGCCCAGCGACGAGGAGATCAACAAGGTCTTCGAGCAGGCCAAGGGCGGCGGCCAGCTGCCTCCGGACGTCACCCTGGAGCAGGTGAAGCCGGAGATCATCAAGATGCTCACCGAGCAGAACAAGCGCGAGAAGGCCCAGGCGCTGTTCACCGACCTGAAGTCCAAGGCGGACCTGCAGACGATGCTGCCCGAGAAGCGCATCGAGGTTGCGGCCATTGGCCCCGCGAAGGGCCCGGAGGGCGCCCCCATCACCATCGTGGAGTTCAGCGACTTCCAGTGCCCGTTCTGCAGCAAGGCCAACGCGAGCGTGAACGAGGTGCTCAAGAGCTACGAGGGCAAGGTGCGGCTGGTCTTCCGCCACTTCCCGCTGAGCTTCCACGCCGAGGCGCCCAAGGCCGCCGAGGCCTCCCTGTGCGCCCAGGACCAGAACAAGTTCTGGGAGTACCACGACAAGCTGTTCGCCAATCAGCAGGCGCTCAAGGTGGACGACCTCAAGAAGCACGCGGTTGACCTGGGCCTGGACGCCGCCCGCTTCAACGAGTGCCTGGACTCCGGCAAGAAGGCCGAGCTCGTCAAGAAGGACATGGCGGACGGTGAAAAGGTGGGGGTCACGGGTACCCCAGCGTTCTTCATCAACGGTGTCGCCCTCTCGGGTGCGGTGCCGGCTGAAGAGTTCAAGTCCATCATCGACGCCGAACTGAAGAAGAAGAAGTAGACTGGTGGCGTGGCACCTCCACGCCCCAAAGCCACTCCTCGCATCACCGGTGAAACGGTCGCTCTCGAATTGGAGCGACCGCTCGCCGCGGGCTTATCGCCCACCCGCCCCTTCGCGGCGCACTTCCATGCGCCCGAGGGGATGGTCCTCCTGCGGGAGCCGCCGGACCTGATCGGCTTCTTCGCCGGCAGTCTCGGCTCGCTCTTCATGGAGGATGTGTTTGCCTACATCCTCTCTGGCATCCGCAGCGGACACCTGATCGTCCAGCACCAGACGCTGAGACGGGCGGTGACGTTCCGAGATGGACAGGTCATCTTCGCCACCTCCAGTGAGCGCTACGAGCGGCTGGGCGCGGTGCTCGTCAAGTTGGGCATCATCACCTCGGACCAGCTCACCCGCGCCGTGAGCCTGGTGACGCCCACGCGGCGCATCGGTCAGGTGCTCACCACCGAGGGCATGGTCTCCGAGGCCAACCTCTACAACGCGATGACGTACCTGGTGCGCGAGGTGGTGCTGAACCTCTTCGACATGGTGGAGGGCAGCTTCCTCTTCCAGGAGGCGCAGCCGCCGCTGGGCGATGTCGTCAAGCTGCCCGAGCGCACAAGGGACCTGGTCATCCAGGGCATCAAACGCGGCGAGGCGACGACCCGCCTGCGTCGGCAGTTCCCGGATGATGTGCGCGTGGGGCCCGGGCCGGATGGCCTGCCGCCGGGAGAAGAGGCGCTGCTGGCCCGGCTGCGGCAGGGGGTGACGGTCAAGGAGCTGCGCACCTCGTACGAGGGCAGCATGCACGCCTATCTCACCTGGGCGGAGGAGCGGGTGCGTGATGGCTCGCTCGTGCTGGAGCCCGCGGTGCCCGCCGCGCCGCCGCCCCGCTCCATGGGAGAGGTGCTGGGCTCGGAGATGCTCAGCCCCGAGGAGCGCTACAACCTGCTGCTCTCGCTGGTGTACCGCGCCGTCGAGGAGGAGGGCCGCGACGTGGGCATGCTGCGCGGCTTCCTCAAGGCACCGCCGCCCGGGCTCGAGGAGGCGTATGCCGGCGTGGAGCTCGATGTGGACGGGCGCGTGGATGTGAGCCGCATCCGCCACAACGTGTCCGGAGGCGACGAGGCGCTGGCGCGCGCGCTGACGATGGAGGCGCTCGATGCGTTCGTCTCCTACGCGCTCTTCTCCGCGCAGAACGTGCTGCCCAAGCACATCGCCGATCAGCTCTCCATCACCTATCGCGCCCTCCAGGAAGGATTGACGTGAGCAACCCCATCCCCGCCCGGGAGCGGCTCGCCCTCGCCGCGGATCTGCCGCTGGACCAGGGGCTCTCGCTGTACTCGCGCGTGGCCGAGCACGTGGCCTTCGCCAAGGTGGGCCTCTCGCTCTTCGTCGAGCATGGCCCGGCGGCGGTGAGCGCCTTCCAGAAGCTGGGCGCGCGGGTGTTCCTCGACTTGAAGCTGCACGACATCCCCAACACCGTGGAGCTGGCCGCCGCTCGCGCCGGAGCGCTCGGCGTGGCGCTGCTCACCGTGCATGCCGCCGGGGGCGAGGCCATGCTGAAGGCCGCGGTGCGCGGGGCGCGAGAGGGGGCTCGGACGCAGGGCCACGCTCCTCCCCGGGTGCTCGCGGTGACGGTGCTCACCTCGCTGTCCGCCGAGGACGTGGCGGCGGTGGGCTTCAGCGGAACGCCCGAGGGTGCGGCCCAGCGGCTGGCGCGGCTGGCGATCGACGCGGGAGTGGATGGGCTGGTGTGCTCGCCTCGGGAGGCCGAGGGACTGCGCCGCTTGCTTGGTTCCTCGCCCTTCCTCTGCACGCCCGGCATCCGTCCCGCGGGCGCGGAGAAGGGGGATCAGGCTCGCGCCGAGACGCCTGCCTTCGCGGTGCGGGCGGGAGCCGATCTGCTGGTGGTGGGCCGTCCGGTGCATGCCGCCGCGGATCCGGTGGCCGCTGCCCGCGCCATCGCCGAGGAAGTTTCCTCCGCCTGACAGCCGCCTTGCCCTGAGCGCGGACACCACTGGTCACGCGTGGGACGTGTGTCCACCTTCGGCTCTCTGGGTTTGGGGCGCGGGGGGCGGACATGCGGCGAATGCTGGGGTGGGGGCTGTTGGTGCTGTGCGCGGCTTGCGGGGCTTCGCGGCCCGCGGTGGTGAGGGCTCCAGCGGCGCAGGCGTCCGTCGAGGAGTCGAGTCCCACCTTCGAGGAGCCTCGCTCCACGGCGCGCCGCTATGTGGATGAAGACCTCGGCTTCGAGATCATCCGTCCTGGCGCGGAGTGGCAGCTCGCGGAGAAGGAGGAGCAGAACACTCCGGAGGGGCTCACCATCCCCGTCGTCCTCCGCCACCGGGCCACCCGCGCCGAGGTGGTGTTGCAGGTGGCTCCGGCCGTCGCCACGCCCATCCAGTTCGCCGAGCGGCTGAATCAGGGCCTGCGCGAGCAGCCGGGCTTCATTGCCTCGGAGCTCGAGCCCCTGGCCCTGTCCGACAGCGCCGTGGGCTTCAACTTCGAGGTGGGCGCCGACGTGCGGGGGCGGGTCGCGGTGACGGAGGGAAGCCCTGGCCGCGTCTTCATGATGCTCGCCACCTGGCCGTCGGATGCGCCCGCGGGTGTCTCCCAGAGTGTGGAGACCCTCTTCGGGGCCGTGCGCCCGCTGCCCGAGCGCGGGTTGTAGCCGCGGCCTCCTGAGCCGCGGCCCACCAGGCGGTCCTTGACCTCCACGAAGCGGAGGGTCGGGCCATCCATCACTGTTTCAGCCCCGAGCCGACTTGCCCTTGCCGGCCTTGGCGCCCTTGGCGGGCTTCACCGGCGCGGCGGTCTCGGGCTCGGGCTGGCTCTCCTGCGTGGCCGCGCGAGCGCGCACGTACTCGACCAGCGTGCGCACGCCCACGCCCGTGGCGCCCTTGTTGAAGTAGCCCCGCTCCTTGGGGCTCGTCGACGGGCCAGCGATGTCCAGGTGTACCCACGGCGTGTCGCCCACGAACTCCTTGAGGAAGAGCGCCGCGTTGATGGCGCCGCCCCAGCGCTCGCCGGCGTTCTTCATGTCCGCCACCTCCGAGCGCAGCGCGTCCTTCTGCAGATCCGTCACCGGCATCCGCCACATCTCCTCGCCCGCCGTGCGCGCCGCCTCCAGCACGCCCTGCACCGTGGTGTCGTGCTCGCCGAACGCCCCCACGATGTAGTTGCCCAGGGCCACCACGCACGCCCCCGTCAGCGTGGCCAGATCGATGACCGCCGCCGGCTTGTGCTCGCACGCCCAGGTGAGGATGTCGCCCAGCACCAGTCGCCCCTCGGCGTCCGTGTTGGTGATCTCCACCGTCTTGCCCGCGCGCGAGGTGAGGATGTCTCCCGGCCGGTAGGCCGTGCCCGAGGGCATGTTCTCGCACGCGCCGATGAAGGCATGCACCGGGAAGGGCGGTTTGATTTCACCAATCACCCGCATGGCCGCCATCACCGCCGCTGAGCCCGCCATGTCCGTCTTCATCTCGATCATCGAGTCGGCCGGCTTGAGCGACAGGCCGCCCGAGTCGAAGGTGATCGCCTTGCCCACCAGCGCCACCGGCGCGCGCTTCGCGTCCTTCGCGTTCTTGGGCACGTAGGCCAAGTGGATCAGCCGCGGCTCGTTGGCGCTGCCCTGGGCCACTCCCAGGAACATGCCCATGTTCAGCCGCTCGATCTCGCGGCGCCCGCCGATGGTGGCCTTGATGCCCGTCTCCTTCGCCACCTCCTGCGCGGCCTCGGCCAGCCGCTCCGGGTTCACCACGTTGGGCGGCTCATTGACGAGATCCCTCGCCCAGTTGGTGGCCTCGGCCACTCGCTGGCCCAGCTTCACCGCCGCCTCGAGCTCGCGGCTCTTGCTCGTGCCCTCGGGCAGCGCCAGCCGCACCGTGTTCAGCCGCGGCGCGTTCTTCTCTTCCTTGCCGGACGTCTTGTACCGGTCGAACCGGTAGGCGCCCAGCAGCAGCCCCTCGACGATGGCGCGCACGGTCGCCTCGGAGGCCTCCGTGGAGGGCAGGGTGAAGGTGAGCTCGGTCACCTTGAGCTTCTGCGCTGTCTTGGCCACGCGACCGGCGGCCTGCCGGAGCACCTCGGGGGTGAACCGGGCCCGGGCCCCCAGGCCGAGCAGCACCACGCGCGCGGTCTCGAGCTTCCCCAGCGTGTGCAGCACCAGCGTCTGATCCGCCTTGCCCTTGAAGCCCTCCTGCGAGGCGGCGGCGCGCAGCTGACCCTCCAGGGCCTTGTCGGCGGCGATCAGCGGAGCGGGAGCGCTGTCGCCGAGGTCTCCATCGAACAGGGGAATGACGAGCAAGGTGCCGCCGGCGCGCACCACGTCACCCGAGACGAAGCTGAAATTCATGGTGGAGAGAGGCTCCTGGGTAGGGAGAAAGGCGCGGAATCTAGCGCCCCCCCTGTTACGCGCAAGGCTTCGGTTGCACGTGGTCATTGCATTGACGCGTCGCGCTGGATAGCTGTTGTCCTGCATGCCCACGCTGCTGCTTCACCTGACAGCCATCGAGCGGCTCGCCACCCAACCGGGCAACCTGCCGGCGGACGTCGCTCGTGCCTTGTCCGAGGATCTGCCGTACGCGCGCTTTGGCGCGGCGCTGCCGGATCTGCCGCTGTGCGAAGGCGTTCGCGGCGGCCTCTCGGCGCTGCTGCCCGAGCGGGAGCTGCCGCTCTTCGCGCGCCTGTACCATGAGCGTGCCCCGGTGGGGTTGGGGCTGAAGATGGCGGAGCTGGTGGCCACCGGCGCCCTGGTGGGCACCGAGGCGGGATTGGCGCTGCTGGCCGGCTACTTCACGCACCTGTGCCTGGACCGACGGCTGCACCCGGAGGTGGATCGGCTGGTAGCGCGCCACCGGCGCCGGGCCGAGAGCGCGCTGGTGGCGCACCGGCAGATCGAATGGGCGCAGACGCTCTTCTACCTGCGCGAGCTGCACGGCATGGAGGTGCTGGGCACGCCGGAGCTGCGCGAGCGCTTCCAGGTCATCAAGAGCACGGGCTTTCCGTACCGGGGCATCGGCCGCGGCATCTACGAGCTGGTGCGGCTGGCCTCCCAGGAGCGAGTGGGGCAGGCCCCCACCAAGGCGCAGCTGGATGGGTGGGTGCGCGGCCTCTATATGACGGGGCTGCTGCTCTCGAGTCCGCTGGGGCGCACGCGGGCCCTGCCGGCCTATTCGCAGCTGAGCTTCCACGAGCTGTACCGCCAGGATGGCTTCGACTTCGCCGCCGAGGTGGACGGCGCGCTGGAGCAGGCGCGGGGCGTGCTGCGGCGACTGCTGGCATACATGGCGCGTGGCACCTTCACACCGCGTACGCGCTCACGTTTCCTGGAAGAGTTCCCCGAGGGCACCATCGGCGCCTGCGCGGCCTGAGGCGGCATTGGCGTCGCCCGCTTCCGAACGCTTGGATCGTCCTGAGGTCCCAGGGCTGAGTCACAGGACAGCAGCCATCCAGGCGAGCATCGGGGGTGGGTGGGAATGCCGCTATCCGATCCTGGGGAGCACTCCTATCCTCCCTGGGCAATGACGGTGCTTCTCCTCATCGCCGCGGGTGGACTGGCGGGCCTTGCCGGCGCGCTGCTCGGCATCGGCGGCGGTGTGGTGCTGGTGCCCGCGCTGGTGATCGGCCTGGGCATTCCCCTCGAAGATGCGGTGCCTGCGAGCCTGATGTGCGTGGTGGCCGGCTCGTGTGCGTCCGCTGCAAGCTATGTCGACAAGCGCCTGAGTGACATCCGCCTGGGGCTGACGCTGGAGCTGGCCACGGTGCTGGGCGCCATCGGCGGAGGGCTGGTGGCCGCCTACATCGCCCCGGCCATGGTGGCGGTGGTGTTCGGCCTGTTCACCTTCTATGTGGGGCTGCACAGCCTGCTGGCCCGCTCGCGGCGCCAGGAGCCAGTGGACGCCGCGTACACGCCGATGAACTACCCGCTGGGCGTGTCCGGCTCGTTCGTGGCGGGCGGGTTGTCGGCGCTGCTGGGCGTGGGCGGCGGCCCGCTGAAGGTGCCGCTGATGAACTCGGGGATGCGGGTGCCCTTCAAGGTGGCCACCGCCACGAGCAACCTGATGGTGGGCGTGACGGGGGCCGCCAGCGTGGCCTCCTATGCCTGGCGCGGGCACGTGAAGCTGGAGCTCGTCTCGCCGCTGGTGGTGGGGGTGCTCGGTGGCGCGTACCTGGGCACGCGGGTCATGCCGCGCGTGCCCACGGCGGTGCTCAAGAAGGTGTTCGCGATCGTGCTGCTGCTGGTGGCCGGACAGATGTTGTGGAAGGGAGGCGTGGGATTGTGGCCGAGCATGTGGAAGTAAGCGGCTCCGTGGCGCCGGTGACGCTGTCGGCGAAGTCGGTGACCGGAGTGAACGCGGTGGTGGTTCCGGAGTCGGCGCGCAACACCGTGTCTCCCCGCTCCACGACGATGCGGGTGGGGCGCGCGGCGGCCGGAGAGCGGTGGATCGCCCGGCTCCTCCGGGGTGGAGCGCTGATCAGCGGCGGGATGTTCCTCGCGTCGCTGGGGCTGGAGGCGCTGCCCCAGTCCCTGGACTCGCACGTGGCCATCGACACCCTGCGCAAGGGCGCCGCCTCGCTGCTGCTGGTGACGCCCGTGGCGCGCCTGGCCGTGGCGGGCACCATGCTGGGGCTGCGCGGCGAGTGGCGCTACACCCTCTACGCCGCGGGCGTGCTGGCGCTGCTGGCGCTCGCGGTGGGCGCCGGCCTCCAGGCCTGACTCACACGCCGCGCGCGGTGAAGTGCGCCAGCACGTTGCGCACCTTGGCCACTTCGTCCGCGCGGCCCTGCTCCTCGTAGAGCGGCAGCAGCGCTTCGAACTGGGAGCGCGCCGCCGGCCAGTCCTGCTGGTAGTAGCAGGCCAGGCCCAGGTCCCACCGGGCGCGGGCCTCGAAGACGTGCTCGTGCAGTTGCGTGTACAGCTCCACCGCCTGCAGCAGGTGGGGCCGCGCCGCCTCGTGGTTGCCCATGAGCCCCTCCGCCTCGCCCAACAGCAACTGGCAGAGCGCCAGCGGCTCCGGCTCCGGGTGCTCGGCCTTCTCCAGCAGCGTCAGCGCCTCCAGGAAGCGCTCGCGGGCGCGCTTGTAGTCAGCGGCCTCCATGCGGATGTCGCCGATGTCCATCAGCAGCGCGGCCACCCGCTCCGTGTTGCGCGTCTGCCGGAAGAGGATCAGCGCCTCCTGGTACTTCTCCTCGGCGCCGTCCGTGTGGCCCAACGCGCGCAGGGACTCGCCGATGCAGGCGCGGCAGAGCGCCTCGCCCTCGCGGTCCTTCACCTCGTTGTAGAGGGCGGCCGCCTGCGCCATGCGCTCGATGGAGCCCTTGTGGTCCTCGAACTGGGCGCGCGCCACGCCCAGCCCGTAGAGCGCCTGCGCCTGGCCGGCCTTGTTGTTCGCCGACTGGAAGTGGCCCAGCGCCTCTTCGTAGCTCTGCCGGCTGGCGGCGTGGTCCTCGAGCAGCCCGTGCAGCTCGGCGAGCTGGATCAGCCCCTGGCCGATCTCCACCGGGCTGGCGGTGAAACGCATGGCGGCCAGCGCGTCGCGCTGCTTCTGGAGGGCGGATTGGAGGTGGGCGCGTTCAGTGTCCGTCAGGCTCATCGGGGGTATTTCTCACGAAAGAGGGCGACGAGGCGTCAGCTCTCGCCCCCCTTGTTGCGGCGCCGGGCCTGCTTGTCCAGCAGTTCCTGTCGGGCGTCCCGGTCGGCGGCGGACCGCTCGCCCTTGCCGGCCTCGTGGACCAGCAGCGGCGAGAAGAAGCAGTCCTTCTTGGTGTACTCATCGAAGGCGAAGGCGAAGCGGTAGCTGGCCGCCGCGCGCTGGTTGCAGTCGGTGCGCTCGCAGAAGCGGCACGTGATTCCGGTGGACACCGCGTCCTTGCGCAAGTCGTTGGTGGGCAGCCCATAGGCCAGGTACTTCGCGTTCTCCGCGTGCGTGCCCAGGCCGATGGAGTAGGCGGTGCCCTTGACGATGGAGCCCTCGATGGGTTGCAGCTGCACCTTGGCGAAGCAGAAGTAGGTGGTGCCGTCCGGCATCATCGAATACTGCCGGGTGAGCTGGCCCGGGTTGAGGAAGGCCAGGTGTACGGCCCACTTGCCGCACGAGCCGCCGCCCGAGGCGAACTTCAGGCCCGTGCCGCTGTAGCGCTTGGAGATGTTGCCGGCGATGTCCGCGCGCAGGAAGTGGAAGGGCAGCCCCTGGCGCTTGGGATCCGAGAGGTTGCACAGCCGGTGGGCCACCGTCTCGTACGTGCTGCCGAAGATGCTGGAGAGCAGCTCCACGTCGTAGCGCGTGCGCTCCACCTCCTTGAAGAAGTCCCCGTAGGGCAGCATCAGCGCGCCAGCGAAGTAGTTGGACAGGTTCACCTTGATGAGGCGCAGCGTCTCCGCGTGGCGCGTGCGGCCGCCGCCGACGATGCGCTCCACCAGCCGCTCCCGGTCCATCAGCAGCAGCCCCAGCGAGGTGGCCACCTGGAACTTCAGCGGCTGCTCGGTCAGGTCCGGAGACAGCGTGAGGATCTGCTCCTCCCGGTCCAGCCGCCGCACCACCGACGAGCCGCTGGCGGCCCGTTCGAACTGCACCCGGTAGCCGAAGCGCTCTTCCATGAGCCGGATGAGCTGCGAGCTGGTGAGCAGGCGCTCGAGCTTGAAGTCCCGGCGCAGCGCCTCCGCGTGCTCCTCCAGCTCCGGGAAGTAGTTGCGGTGCGACTCCAGGAAGTCGCTCACCTCGTCGAAGGGCGAGTAGTCCAGGCGCACGCCCTGGTCGTTGCCGTGGCCATTGCCGCCGCTGCTGCCCTGGGCGCGCGCGCGCTCCTCGGCGGACAGCTGCGCCAGCACGTTCTCCAGCTGCGTGCGCGTGTTCTTGTAGAGGTTGAAGAGCGCGGCCACCGTGCCGGCCAGCTTCGGCTCCGCCGACAGGCTCTGGATGGACTCCGAGTCGATGTCCAGGCTCTTGAGCAGCGGCTCGTCCAGCAGCTTCGCCAGCGCCTCGTCCACCCGGCCCTCGCCCAGGGTGGACATGAACTGCTCCGGGTCCTGATCGAAGTAGCGCAGCGCCTTCCACAGCAGCGGGAAGGGCATCACCCGCTTGCCCTTCTCGATGAGGTTCAGGTACGCCGGGGACACCCCCAGGTCCTTCGCCGCATCCGTCTGCTTGATGTTGCGCGCGAGCCGCAGGCCCCGAAGCTTCAGGCCCACGTTCGCGTTGAGTGCGTTTTCGTTCATTACTTTGTCCCACACGGTGGTGCGCGCAGGCCCGCGCCCGACCTTGTCGGGTTCACTTTGCAAATCGATTTACCGATTTGCAATCAACGTTTTGGGAGCGCTGTCACCCTGTTGGAGTGGCAACGAAGAGGCCCCCCCGGCCTACTCCCCGAACGTTGAGTGGCCCGGGAAGCGCTAATATTTACAGTCGGTTACAGCGGGTGAACGGATGTGTGTCCCGCCGATCTCCCCCACCGCTGTCAACGTTTTACTGACACGGTGCGCCATGAAAAAGGGAGCGGGCTCGGATGGCGCTCGCATCGCCGGGGGCTTTGGGCCAGCCTCCGGGCCTCGAACTCTCTGCCCTGGAGTGAAGCCTTGGCTGAACTTCGCCCGTTTCGTGGCGTACGCCCTCCGAAGGACTCGGTGCTGCAGATCGCGGCGCCTCCCTATGACGTGGTGAACGCCGAGGAGGCGCGCGCCTACGCGAAGGGCAACACGCGCAGCTTCTTCCGCGTGTCTCGGCCCGAGATCGACCTGCCCGCCGGCACGGACGAGCATGCGGACGAGGTGTACGACAAGGGCCGGGAGAACCTGGCGCTCTTCCAGCGCGAGGGTTGGTTGCGGCAGGACGGGGAGCCGAGCTTCTACCTCTACCGGCAGCGGATGGGCGCGCACGTGCAGACGGGCGTGGTGGCCGCCGCGAGCGTGGAGGAGTACGACGCGGGGCGCATCAAGAAGCACGAGCTGACGCGCGCCGACAAGGAGGACGACCGGACGCGGCACGTGGACGTGCTCGGCGGCAATGACGAGCCGGTGTTCCTGACCTACCGCGCCTCGCCAGCCATCAGCGCGCTGGTGGAGGAGGGGACGCGCGGCGCGCCCGAGTACGACTTCACCACCGAGGACGGCATCGGCCACACCTTCTGGGTGGTGCGTGGCGAGCTCAACGCCCGGCTGGAGGAGGCGTTTCGCGCGGTGCCGGCGCTGTACATCGCCGACGGGCACCACCGCTCGGCGGCGGCCTCTCGCGTCCACGCGCTGCGCCGCCAGCGAGGGGAGAGCGGCGGTCACGCGCGCTTCCTCGCGGTGGTCTTCCCGCACGATCAGATGCAGATCCTCGACTACAACCGGGTGGTGAAGGATCTGAACGGGCTGAGCTCGGAGGAGCTGCTGCGCCGGCTGGGTGAGCGCTTCGAGGTGAAGAAGGGCGCGCAGAAGAAGCCCTCGCAGGCGCACCACTTCGGCATGTACCTGGGCGGAGCGTGGTACCAGCTCACGGCGAAGCCCGGCACGTTCGAGCCGACGCCCACGGGTGTGCTGGACGTGACGATCCTCCAACGCAACGTGCTCGAGCCGCTGCTCGGCATCGGCGATCCGCGTAAGGACGCGCGCATCCACTTCGTGGGCGGCATCCGCGGCATGGAGGAGCTGGAACGACTGGTGGACGGCGGGGCCTACAAGGTGGCCTTCTCCATGTTCCCGACGAGCCTGGATCAGCTCATGGCCATCTCGGACGCGGGGGAGATCATGCCGCCCAAGTCCACCTGGTTCGAGCCGAAGCTGCGCAGCGGCCTGGTGCTGCACCTGTTCTAGAGCGCCGCGCATGTCCGGAGTCCTGCGTCTGTGCCTCGTGGCCCTGGCGGTGGGGATGTGTTCCTGCCGCCCGGAGGTGCTGCGCGCGCCCCGGCCCTCGGTGGATCCGGCGGCGCTGCGCTACAACGTCACCTACGTCCGCGAGCCCGAGCACGCCCTCGACGTGGAGGTGGTGCTCGTCAGGGGCACGCCCCGCGACTTCTTCTTCACCCGCTCCGGCGGAGTGGAGACCGTCTGGGCCTACAGCGAGACGGGCGAGGAGCATGAGCTGACGGTGGACCGGGACGGGGTGCGGTTGCCGAAGGACACGCGCTTCCTGCGCTACCGCTTCCCGATGGACGCGCTCATCCGTCGGCGCGGGCCGGACTTCTTCGCGGGAATGCCCCAGGAGGACGCGCGCCTCATCGCGGGGCGCTCCTGGCTGATCCGCCCTCGGGTGGCTCCTCCGGACCTGCTCGTGGAGCTCACCGTGACAGGAGTGAACGCGCTGCTGCCCTGGCAGCGCGGCCCCGGAGGGGTGTACCGCCTGAGCGCCGAGGACCTTGTGGACTCGGGCTTCCACGGCTTTGGCGGCCGCCGCTGTGAGGTGCGGCTGCGGGACGCGGTGCTGCAGGTGGCCATCCTCGGGCACATGACGCACCTCAAGGACAAGGAGCTCTGCGAGTGGCTGCGGCGCACCGCCGAAGAGGTGCGCACGGTGCGGCGCGCCTTTCCGCACCCGCGCATCACCGTGCTCGTCTACCCGGTGCCGAACCGAAAGACGGCGGACGTGTTCGGCATGGTGATGTGGAGCTCGCCTCCCAGCATCGCGCTGCTGGTGGGCCAGGACGCCGAGCCCTCGGACCTCGTCCAGGACTGGGTCGCCCTCCATGAGATGCTGCACCTGACCCACCCGGCCATCCTCCCGCGCGCGCCGTGGATCTCCGAGGGGCTGGCCACCTACTTCACCGAGGTGGCGAAGTCGCGCTCGGGGCGCCAGTCGCCGGAGCAGAGCTGGCAGGAGCTGATCACCGGCTTCGAGCGCGGCAGGAGGCAGGCCGGCGGGCGGACGATGGAGGAGATGCTCGAGGAGAACGCCCCGCCGGGCATCTACTGGGTGGGGGCCTACTTCGCCTTGCTTCTCGATGTGGAGCTGCGCCGGCACACGGGCAACCAGCGCCAGTTGGATGATGTGCTGGAGTTGTTGGCCACACAGGGACCCACGTCCACGGTGAGTGCGTATGGCGCGGCCGTGGACGCGGTGGCCGGGCGCCCACTCTTCAATTCTCTGCTGTCAGAGAAACTACGTCTTCCTGCTTTTTCCGGCCTCGAACGTCTGCTAGAAGAGTTGGGCGTGACGACCACTCCGGGCGGCGTCAAGCTTCAACTTGCCCGGGACAGCTTGCTGCGTGAAGCTTTGGACGGACAGCGCGCCAGCAGCGCCCAATAGCGGACGCCGGGGGAATCGCCGGCGTGTAACCGGAAGGGCTGCCTCCGCGTAGAACATGCATCCATCTCTCCATTGGCTTCGTAAAGAGGTTCACATGTTCGCCCGTCGCGCTGTCTTGATGGCTGCCTTGCTCCTGGCCCTGTCCGTGAGCGCCCAGCAGCCGCCGCCCGCAGCAGCCGCCCAGACGTTCACCTTCAATGATCCGGGCAGCCGCGACACCGTCGCGCTGATGCTGGACGCGCCGCTGGAGGTCATCAACGGGCTGTCCAACGCGCTCAAGGGCACGGTGGTGGTGCAGGGCACCAAGGCGACCGGGCGGCTCACCGTGCCGGTGAACACCCTCAAGACGGGCAACGAGACGCGGGATGGCCACCTGCAGAACGACCGGTGGCTGGACGCGGCGAAGCACCCGGACATCATCTTCGAGTTCAAGGACATCGCGCTGCCCGCCGCGCTCGAGCCGGGCAAGCCGTTGAAGCTGCAGACCAAGGGCAAGTTCACCATCCGCGGCGTGACGCGGGAGGAGCCCGTGGAGGTCACCGCCATGCTCTTCAAGGAGAGCGCCGAGACCAAGAATCGCGCGACGGGTGATCTGCTGCGGCTGCGTGCCAAGTTCCGCATCCCGCTGGAGGCCTACGGCATCAAGCGGACGGAGGCGTTGCTGCTCAAGGTAGGTGAAGTCGCCGAGGTCACGGTCGACGCCTGGGGCTCGACGCAGTTCAAGCTGTAGTAACACATGCAGTACTCCCCCCAATGCAGTCCTGAAAGGAAGCATCCATGAACGTCAAGGCTCTGGCCGCTATCGTTGGTACCCTGTCCCTCGGCGCGCTGGCCACCGGCTGCGCGTCCAACAAGGCCGCCACCACGGACGCCGAGAAGGGCGCCCAGGCTTCTTGTGGCGCCAAGGAGGGCGCTGCCACCGACGCCAAGGGCGCCGAGGGCTCCTGTGGCGCGAAGCCCGCCGCCACCCCCGAGAAGGGTGAGCAGGGCTCGTGCGGTGAGGGTTCCTGTGGCGGCAAGAAGTAGTCTTCTGCCGTAGCGAATTCGGGCGGTGGGAAGGGAACTTCCCGCCGCCCGTGTTGTTTTCACCCAAGGAGTTCCCGGTGTCCGAGAGCTACGCGCAGAGACATGGGTTGAAGCCGCTCGGAGCCGGCATCGGACTGCGGCGCGAGTTCTATGATTCGCTGCCGCTCACCGAGCGGACGCTCGACTGGTTGGAGATCGTCCCGGAGAACTTCCTGAGCATGGGCGGTCGCGCCCAGCGCACCCTGGACGTCTGCGCCGAGCGCTGGACGCTGTTGCCGCACGGCGTGGGGCTCAACATCGGCGGACCGGATCCGGTGGATGAGGACTACCTCACCCGGCTTGCGGCGCTGGTGAAGCGGCTGAAGGCGCCCTTCTTCTCGGATCACCTGTGCTACTCGCGGCTCGGCGGGGTGTACCTGCACGACCTGCTGCCGCTGCCCTTCAACGACGAGGCGGTGGAGCACGTGGTGCCCCGCGTGCGCGAGGTGATGGCGCGGGTAGGTCGGCCCTTCCTGCTGGAGAACCCCAGCTATTACGCGCGCATGCCAGGGGGCACGCTGGCCGAGGCGGACTTCCTGCGCCACGTGGCCGAGCAGGCCGACTGTGGCCTGCTGCTGGACGTGAACAACGTCTACGTCAACGCGCAGAACCACGCGTATGACCCGCGGGCCTTCATCGACGCGCTGCCGCTGGAGCGGGTGGTGCAGATCCACCTGGCCGGGCACCACCGCCGGCCGGACGTCATCATCGACACGCACGGCGCCGCCGTCTGCGACGAGGTGTGGGAGCTCTACCGCTACGTGCTGAAGCGCACCGGGCCGGTGTCCACGCTGATCGAATGGGACCAGGACATTCCCTCCCTGGAGGCCGTGCTGGAGCAGGCGGACACAGCGCGCGGGGCCCTGGGCGAGGTGGCGCCATGAAGCCCGGACTGCGGCACTTCTTCGACACGATGGACGGCTACCTCGCGGCGCCCGGAGGGCTGGAGCGGCTGCGCGCGGCGCACCCGGGCTGGGACGCGAAGGACTCGCGGGTGGCGCTCTATGAGGAGTTCGTTCGCCACCATGTCAGCGCGACGGTGGAGAAGCTCTACCCGCTGACGCTCGCGTGCCTGGGGCCGGAGCGCTGGGCGGAGCTCGTGCGGGCGTATGACGCCACGCGGCCAGCGCGGCACTTCGAGGTGAACCGGCTGGGCGAGGGCTTCCCCGCCTTCGTCGCGGACGTGGCGGCGGCCCGGGGGCTGCCGGAGTTCGTCCCCGCGCTGGTGCGCTTCGAGTGGGCCGACTGGGCGGTGTACGCCTCGGAGGAGCAGGTGCCGGAGCGGGTGGAGCGGCTCACGGTGAACCCGACGCTCACGGTGTTGCAGCACCCGTTCCGCCTCGCGCCCTACATCCACGCGAAGGCGACAGGCCCGGCCCCGGCGCCGGGGGATGAGATGTTGCTGCTGTGGCGCCACCCCCAGCATCACCGCACGTGGTTCCTGGCGGCGCACGAGCAGGCCCTGCTGGTGCTCAAGATGGCGCTGGAGGGGCTGTCCGCGCAGGACGTGGCGGCGGCGACGGGTGTGGCGGAGGACCACGTGCGGCGGGCCGTGGAGGAGTGTACCCGCGACGGTCTGGTCCTCGCGCCCTGAGTCAGCGGACGGCTTCGGCCGTTACGCCTCAGTCGTCCGATTGGCACACGCGGCCGCCCGGGGCTTCCTCGCAGACGAGGGAGTCCGGGCACTGCGAGTCGGAGGTGCAGCGGTAGGTGCAGGCCCCCTCGATGCACAGCCCATTGGGGAGGCCCCGCTCGCGGCAGCTCGCGTCGCCGGTGCAGGCCGCCCCCACCTGGCGGTAGGCGCCGCAGCCCGAGAACTGGGCCGCATCGGGCAGGCAGCGGTCGCCCTGACACGTGAAACCCCGCGCGCAATCCTCGCTGTCGGTACAACGCTCCACGCAGGCCGAGCTCCCCTCGGGCAACGACTGACAGCTCGCGCCGGAGCGGCACTGCCAGTTCCCGGCGCACGGCGCGCATAGCGGCCCCGAGCCCTCGCAGCGGAAGCCTCGGCAGCTGAGGCCGGAGCCGCAATGCGCGTCCTCGAGGCACTCGACGCACCGGCCATCCTGCGCGCACTGCAGCGCTTCCTCGCACCCCGTCTCCATGCAGCCGTGGTGGCCGTTGCCGCCATCCGGCTTGGGGAGGTTCACCTTCACCTCCTTGGTCTCGCCGGCGCTCACGCACGTCTCGGAGGAGACGTCCGGGAAGCCGGGGAGGGTGATGCTCAGCATGAAGCAGCCATCGGGCAGGGGGCCCACGCTCACGCGCCCCTGCTCATCCATGTCCAGCTCCTGAAGGGGCGTGCCCAGCACGGACAGCTTCGCCGCGCCCACGAGCTGCTTGTCCGGGGACTTTACCCGCACCTCCAGGAAGCTGGCCGCCTGGGGCTGCAGCTCGCCCAGCGAGAGGGACTGTCCGCTCGGGACGGTGAGGGGGACGCGCAGGGCGCGTTGCGCCGAGGCGACGATGAACAGCTCGGTCCTGCCCGCGGGGATGTTCTCCAGGGTGAACTGGCCATCCGGTGCCACGCTGCTGCGCAGCTCTGGGGCTCCCACCACGGACACGAGCGCCATGGCCGAGTCACTCTCGGTGAGCCGGCCATGCACCGAGCCCACGAGGAAGGGCGCGTTGTCCAGCCCGCCACACCCGCTCGCGATCAGGGCGAGCAGGGCGACCATAGAGATGTGCAGTGTGTGGCGCATCAGAAGCGATACCCCATTCCGGCCCAGCCGCTGGTGAAGCCCACCGCCTGTCCCTGCCCATCCACGACCACGTACGTGAGCATGAGCTGCATCTGCGAGGTGAGCTCCAGCCGTTCACCCAGGCGCCACACCACGCCGCCCACCACGCCGGGACTCAGGGTGAAGTACTGCTGCCCGCCCACGAAGGCCTCCACATCAAAGGACCGCCTCAGGTACAGAGCGGCCACACGGGGCCCGGCGTAGAGGGACAGCCGCTCCCAGCGCCACAGGTAGGGCATCCCCACACCCAGGGAGAGGCGGGTGTAGCCGAAGGGCACCGAGGTGCCCGGCACGAGCTGGAGGTTGCGCCGTCCCATGCTCCCGCTCAGGTCCAGCAGCAGGCTGAAGTCCTGCAGCGGCCGGTCCTCCAGCCGCAGCGCCACCGCCACCTCCGGGGAGGCCGGCAGCAGCTCCTTGCGGCTGCTGGCGTCCACGAACGAGAACATGCCGCCCAGCAGCGACAGGGAGCGGCTCGGGAAGGTCTCCGCCAGCAGCCGCTCCAGAGGCAGCCGATCGCCCTGGGCCACCTCCACCTCGCGGCGCACCAGCACCGAGTCTCCCTTGGTCAGCTCCACGGTGCGGCGCCCAGCGGGCACGGCCGCGCCTCCGGGCAGCTCCGTGCGCGGCTCTCCATCCACCTTGAGGGTGAAGCCGTCCAGGCGCGGGTTGTAGGAGAACAGCTCGGGCCGGCCCACGCGGTTGATGCTGCCGGAGAGCACCACGGGGTCCGCGCCCACCTCCAGAATCTCCGCGGAGGGGCGCTGCCGGCCCTCGGTGAAGGCGAAGGTGCGGCGGCGCGCATGGTCATGCGCCTCGGTGGCGGTGACGGCGCCGTCCGCGTTCCGGTCCGCCGCGCCGTTGAGTCCCTCGATGAGGAAGTGGGTATAGATGTCGTTGCGCAGCCCCTCGTCCTCGCGCGCCGTCTCGCCCCAGTCGCACGCGGCGAACACCATGGAGGCACGGCTCGACTCCTCCAGGGGGCGCGCGTAGAAGCCGGACTTGATGCCCGTCAGCTCGGCCTCGAGTTCCTTGGGGAGCAGCGACTTGCCGCTGCCGCTGTGACAGGTGGCCAGCACCAGCAGCCGGCGCCGGCTGGGCAGTTGGTCGAACTCGGCCTTGAGTTCGTCCATGCCAAGTGCCGTCTGCGGGATGTCGCGGTAGGCGGCGTCCCGGGTGACGAGGTAGCGCTTGAGCTCGCCCCGGCCATCTCGGGCCAGCGTGCCGTGCGCGGAGAAGTACACCACCACCACGTCATCCGGCCGGGTGGCCTCTCGCCGCAGCTCGCGCAGCGCCGCGAGGATCGCCGTGCGCGTCGTCTCCTCCGGGCGGGAGAGCAGGCGCACCTGATCGAAGCGCCCCCGCGCCGGGTCCTTCAGGGCGGCGGCGAGGTCGGTCGCGTCCTTCCCCGAGTAGCGCAGGTTGCGCCACTGCGGATCCTGGAACTGGGAGATGCCCACGAGCAGCGCGAGGCGCCGGGGGGCATAGGCGTTGGACAGGGCCGTCTCGTCGAGCTTGAGCGGCACCAGCCCGCCCTTCTCCTGGGAGGCGGGGCCCGCACAGGCCACGAGGGTGCCCAGCAGCATGAGGACGAGGCGCTTCACGGGTCAGCGCGGATTGTGACCGGTCTGAACGAAGACGTCGAACTGCGCGATGGCGAGCGGATTCTGGCCCTGGGCTGTTCCGTTCCCCAGCGCCGCCCGGACCTGCTCCTCCGACAGTTCCACACCGGGCGCGGAGGCCACCAGCCACAGCGTCATCGCGCCGGACTCCCCAGTGAGGCTCACGCCCGCGAGCCCCTGGGGGCCTTGGAGATCATGCGTCCCGGCCTGCAGGGAGAAGGCGCCGAGCAGCTCGGGCGTGCCCCCTTCCTGCTGCTGGAAGAGCAGGGCGCTGCCCGCCTCGGTGGCGTGGTAGCGCAGCAGCAGCACCTCGTCCGGCAGCACCGAGGCGCCAAAGTCCAGGCGGCGGAGCTCTCCCTGGGCGCTTCGAGCCACCACGGCCAGCTCCAGCGCGATGCGGTTCGAGCCCTTCACCCCATCCCACGCAGCCTCCCTTGGTGGAGAGGCGATCAGGCGGGGGACGAAGACGACCGCCAGCAGGCATGCGGCCAGCGCCGCGGCGGCTCCAGCCCAGCGCCCCGTACGGGAGGGCGCGCGCAGGTGGCGTCGCAGCCGCATCCAACCCACTTCATTCCGAGGGGCCTCCGGACGCGGGGCCAACCCGAGCAGGAGCGCGTCCACCTGGCCATCGAGCCCGTCCGTGTCGGCGCTCTGGGCGAGGAACTCCTCGCAGGTGTCGCACGGGGCGGCGAGGTGCTCGCGGAAGTAGGCCACCGCCTCGGGTTCCCGGGCGGAGAGGGCGCGCATCGCGTTGGCATCGAGGTGCTTCATGGCCTTACTCCCAGCGTCCGGCGAGGACACGCCGGAGCAGCTCCCGCTTGATGCGTGCCCGGAACCGCTCGAGCCGCATGGTCACCGCGCTCTTGCCCACACCGAGCTTCTCGGCGATCTCGCGCGCGGACAGCTCTCCCTCCAGGTAGAAGAGCTGCACGGTCTTCTTCTCCTCGCCCTCGGGCAGCTCGGCGATGAGTTGACGCACCACGGCGATGTCCCGCTCCACCTGGAGCGCCTCGGGCAGCGGAGGCACGGCCTCGGGCTCGGGGTCCGCCGCTTCGTCCTCCATGCGCCGCAGGTGGCTCTTGCGCTCCAAGCGGGTGCGGGCCCGGTTGCGGGCGATGGACAGCAGCCAGGCCTCGAAGGCTCCGGGCTCCTTGAGGCGGGGCAGGGCCTTGAATGCCCGGACGTATGTCTCCTGGATCACGTCTTCCACCTCGTCGGCGTCCAGCGTGGCGAATCCGGCGGTGAGACGGGCCACGAGGGGCCGGGTGCGCCGATACAGCTCTCCATAGGCGGACTCCTCCCCACGCGCGGCCCGCCGCACCCACTGCGCCAGTTCCTCCGAGGAACCCACCTGTCCTCCTGACCTCCGTACCTGCCTGCCGGCCACACGCTACCTGCTGGACACCGTCTTCGCTTCCTACTGGCCCTTGGAAGCATGTGGGAGAGAATGGCGGCGCCGTTCACTTCCTAAAGGACACAGCCATGCGCGTCATCAACTTCAATGCCGGTCCCGCGGGTCTCCCCCAGCCCGCGTTGGAGCGGGCCCGGGAGGAGCTGCTCGACTTCCAGGGCACGGGAATGTCCATCATGGAGCACAGCCACCGGGGCAAGGACTACGAGGCCGTCCACGACGAGGCCATCTCCCTGCTTACCGGGCTGCTAGGCATCCCGGCCACGCACCAGGTGCTGTTCCTGCAGGGCGGGGCCTCGCAGCAGTTCGCCCAGATTCCGATGAACTTCCTCACCCCGGAGAAGAGCGCGGACTTCCTGATGACGGGGGTGTGGAGCGAGAAGGCGCTGGACGAGGCGAAGTACTACGGCAAGCCGCGCATCGCGGCGACGACGGTGATGGCGGACAAGCGCTACACGCGGGTGCCGAAGCAGGCCGAGCTGCAGCTGGATCCGAAGGCGGCCTACGTCCACATGACGACCAACAACACCATCTACGGGACGCAGTGGCACACGTTCCCGGAGGTGGGAGGCGTGCCGCTGGTCGCGGACATGAGCTCGGACATCCTGTGGAAGCCGATCGACGTGAGCCGGTTCGCGTTCATCTACGCGGGGGCGCAGAAGAACATCGGGCCCTCGGGGATTGTCCTGGTGGTGGTGGACAAGGAGTTCATGGCGAAGGGGAGCCAGAACATCCCGAAGATCTTCCGCTACAGCACGTACGCGGAGAACAACTCGCTGTACAACACGCCGCCGACGTTCTCGATCTACCTGTGCCGCAACGTGCTGGCGTGGATCAAGAGCGTGGGAGGGCTGACGCAGCTGGAGAAGTGGAACCGGGAGAAGGGCGAGACGTTGTACGCGGCGATCGATCGGCACCCGGACTTCTATCGGGCGCCGGTGGAGAAGGAGTCGCGCTCGTACATGAACGTGGTGTTCCGGCTGCCGAGCGAGGCGTTGGAGGACACGTTCGTGGCGGAGGCGAAGAAGGCGGGGATGGTGGGGCTCAAGGGGCACCGCAGCGCGGGAGGCATCCGCGTCTCGCTCTACAACGCGGTGTCGGTGGAGAACGTGAAGACGCTGGTGTCCTTCATGGACCAGTTCGTCAAGACTCGCGGTTAAGCCAGGCCTGCACGCCTGACCCATAGGGAGGAATCCATGAAAGTGACACTATCTGCCCTCGTGCTGTCCCTCACCCTCGCGCTGCCGGCCTTGGCCAAGGAGAAGGAAGTCGCGGGAGTGAAGTTCCCCGAGACCATCTCGGTCGAGGGCAAGGAGCTGAAGCTCAATGGTGCCGGCCTACGCACCAAGGCCATCTTCAAGGTCTACACCGCAGGGCTCTATGTGGAGACGACCAGCAAGGACTCCCAGCAGCTCATCAGCTCGGACCAGGTCAAGCGCGTGCGCATGACGATGCTGCGCGACCTCGAGAAGTCGAAGATCACCGACGCCATCAGCGATGGCATCGAAAAGAACAACAAGGCGCAGATGGCGGCGTTGAAGCAGCGACTGGACACCTTCAACGCGGCCATCCCGGACCTGAAGAAGGGTGATGAGCTGCTGCTCACCTACGTACCGGGCCAGGGCACCACGGTGGAGAGCAAGGCGGGCCAGAAGATCTCCGTGGAGGGCAAGGACTTCGCGGACGCGCTCTTCGGGGTGTGGCTGGGCAAGAACCCCGTGGACGGCGACCTCAAGGACGGGATGCTCGGCAAGGAAGACTGAGTCACGCTGCGCGAAGCCCTGCCTGGAAGCGAACGGGCAGGGCTTCTCCAGTTGGAGCGCATCCAACCCATTAGGGAACTGACTCGAAGCATCATGGCAGAGGACCTGAGTCGGTCTGAGCCACTCGTTGAACTTCACTGCTGAGCCAAGCTCGATAAGGCTGGAGGCCTGTGAAAGCAGGTTCCTTGCCCAGGCTTCTGCTTGAGATTCCCACGAGTGAGAGGCCCTGCGTGCTTTGTCGAAAGCAAGGACCGCCGCTGTCTCCCGTATAGGCGTGTCGCTGAGGCTGGTGAAACAGGAATCGATCTTCCCCTGCCGCTGGAAGTCGAGTCACCGGGTACTCCTTGATCCGGCGATCGCCACCCAGTGTTCCCAGATCCAAGTCGTAACCGTAGCTGACCATGAGGATGGACTCGCCGGCCTCTATCCCTGTCTCTGCAAGAGTGACGGGGATGAGTTCCCCTCTGACGGGGAACTCAAGACGGACGAAAGCCAGGTCGGCCTTGGTGGAGACGACGTTACCTTGGGCGTCGAGCAGGAGTTTGAAGTCGGGATGGGGCTGAATCCTCCCATTGTAAGTTCTACGGGAGAGGTTCAGCTCGGCTTCCGGAGTGGGCGGCTCGTAGATGACCGTGCTCACGGAAGCGCTGGGGACGCAGGATGAGCCGTCGATCAAGGTCGTATTACCTTGCCCAGATTCATGAATCTCCTGGCTCTTGCAGACACAATGGCCAGCGGTCAACACCAGTCGAGGAGCAACGAGGACACCACTGCACTGCGTGCCGCTTCCGCGCCCATTCGGAACTTGGGTGATGACGGAGACCGTCGACTGGAAGCGGTTCTCGATGTCGATCTCACCTGCGAGCAGGGCGAGTCCTCCGGCGGGGCGCCGCAGCCCCTGTGCTTCCGCGGACGAACTGGCCCTACCGTCACCTGGTGAACTGGATTCTGGGAGAGGAGGGGCCGGTTTGGGCTCGTCTCCTCGCTTTGTGCAACTCCCGCTCAGGAGTAGCAGTGCCCACAGTGAGCATGCAGCCAGGGGGGATGTCCGGAGGAAAAGCATCCGTCAGGCACGATATGCGTTCTCCCTCCCCTGAGCCTCAGAAGAGGCTGAGCTGGGCAGAGGGCCGTGTCGGCCGCCGGAAGGTGCTCGGCTCGGCCTCGGTCACCGAGGACATGCGCATGCCCACCTTGCGCGCCGCTGTGTCGAAGAGGCGGTGGATGGTCTCCGCGTAAATCCCCTCACCCCGCATGCGGTGCTTGAACCGCGCGTCGGAGAGTTCCCCGCCACGCGTCTCACGGATTCGATGCAGCACCCGCTCCGCACGCAGGGGCAGCTTCGCCCGCAGCCGCTCCTCGAATACCTCCTTTACCGGGCCGGGTAGGCGCAGCAGAGTGTAGTGCGTTCGGGTAGCTCCCGCCTCCCGCGCCGAGGCCAGCACCTTGGCGATGTCCTCGTCATTGAGTCCTGGGATGATGGGCGCTACTGACACCGCCACGGAGATGCCCGCTGCCGCCAGCCGCTCGATGGTGAGCAGGCGCCGCTTCGGCGTGGCCACATAGGGCTCCATTGCTCGTGCCAGCTCCGGGTTGTGGAAGGGCAGGCTGATGCTCACCCAGAGCCGAGCCTCGCGCGCCAGCGTCTGCAGCACATCGATGTCCCGCTCGATTAACGGTGCCTTGGTGATGATGCCCACCGGGTTGCGGTACTCGGCGCAAACCTCCAGGCACCGGCGAGTGAGCTTCAGTGAGGCCTCCAACGGCTGAAAGCAGTCGGTGACGCCACTGAAGACCAGCGTTTCCCCCTGCCAGCGCGGGCGTTCGAAGGCTTCGCGCAAGAGTTCCGGGGCGTGGGGCTTCACCACGATGCGCGTCTCGAAGTCCGTGCCCGCCCCCAGGCTCAGGTACTCGTGGGTGGGGCGCGCGTAGCAGTACGCGCAGGCATGCATGCAGCCTCGGTACGGGTTGATGCTCCAGGAGAAGCACACGTCCGGGCTGCTGTTGCGCGCCAGCACCTCGCGGCTGTGGTCCTCCAGCACCTCCAGCCGAGAGGGTGGAACCTCGTCGAGGTACTCCACCTCGGTGCTCGCCCAGGGGTTGGGAGGATTGGAGACGGGACGCGGCTTCACCGGCTCAAGGTGAACCTGAAAGCACGTTCAGTCAAGCGCCGGCCAAGGTCCCGGAACCACGAAGGCCGGTAGCCCCAAGTTTCCCCACGAACTACCGGCCTTTGCGACGGAGAGGCGGACGGGATGCGAACCAGTGCTTGGGAAGCGCACCACTTTCGGAAGCGGGCACTCCACGACGCGCTCAGCCCGTCGTGATGTCGTCCTGGGAGCGCTGACGACGCGGAGGAGAGGCGCAGCCTTCCAGGCCCACCAACTGCTCTCCGACCTCCGTAAGCACCTTGCCGATCTCAGCTGCAGCCTCCTTGGCTCCGTAGGACCCGAGCCGATCCAGATGAGCCCGAAGATCGGCCTCCAGTTCTTCAGCCGTCTGGTAGCGCTCGGTAGGGTTGCGCTGGAGCAACTTACGGAGCGGCGCTCTCAAGGGTTCGGAGAGCTTCGCCACCAGTCGCTCCAGATCCTTCGGGGTGTACGTCGCAGCACGGACGATGAGATCCTCCACGGCTGCGTCATCAAGCCCCGTCTCCTTCGCGTCGAGGATTGCCTGCTCGACCCTGGCGCGCTCGGTTGCGGAAAGCATCTCCTCCGTCTCTTCCGGCAGCCCCTCAGGCGGATCCAATGGGTGAGAACCCGTCGCGACCTCATAGAGAGCGAGTCCAAGCTGGAAGAGATCCGAACGAGCATCAACAGGCTTGCCGAGCAGCGCTTCTGGCGAAGAGTAGTAGGCATTGCCGTGTGGGCGCTGAACGGTCGAAGCGATCCGTCCGGGCAGCTTCGAGAGTGCCAAGCCAAAGTCCGTGAGCTTCACCTGCCCTTCCCAGGTGACCCAGATCCGCTCCAGGTCCACGGCACGATGAACGATGCCCAGCGGCTTCCCGTGCTCGTCTGTGCGCGTGTGGGCATAGAGAAGCGCTCCCGCGACTTCAGCACCCAAGTACAGAACGAAGGCGTCCGAGAATTTCGTGATGTGCTCGGGCACGACGTTTGACAGAGTGTTGAGCGAGTTACCATCGACGCATTCGGCGATGAGGTAGAGCGCGCCCTCCATCCGCTTGATGCCGTGGACACGAGCAATCCCGGGATGCCGCAAATACGTGGCGAGCCTGACCTCCTCTTCGAGCCGAGTCCGCGTCTTCTCCGCGTCGAGCGCTGGCCGGTCTGGAAGGCCGACGCACTTGAGGATCACATCCGCGCCGGGTCCCTCAACCGTTCTCTTGCGCGCGAGCAACACGGTCTCGCCGTGGTTGCTCCCCTCCAACGTCATCACGAACTCGTAGGCAGCTTGTCCAGCGGAGAAGAGGATCTGTCCCTTCTTCACCGGAAACCTCTTTGGTGTGCTCATGTCGTGTCTCTCCGTCGCGCTCGCGGCAGTAGGGAACGCCGCGAGAGACAAGAGCAGAGCCTACCCAGCACATGAGGCCGAAGTGAACGACATGGCAGGTTGGAAGGCAGTCGCTCAGTGAGATCTGAAAAGGTGTCTCAAAACGTAAAGGCGCTTGACACGAGACGAGTCACGGCCAGCTGTCGAGGATGACAGTTCCAGTTGGAGCGGGCCCCGTGCGAATAGCGCCGTTGGGTTCTCTCTCCATAATAGCTAGGTGTCCGTGGCTACCGGAGACGATGCAGACGGGGAATTCAGGGCCGTTCGGCAGTTGTGCGCGATAGAAGCGCAACCTGGCACTCGCCGGGTCCTCTTTAAGTATCCAGAGCTCACCGAAGAGCCGCGTGCCCAGGGGGAGGTTGGGGGTACCCATTGAGCCAGATCCACGCTGAACCACGGTAGCTTCAACGCGCCCACTCTTGAGAGGAGGCGAAAGCATGCCCTTCTTGATGTCACTTCCAAGAGTGAAGACGACCTGATCCCTCCATCTGAGCCCGTGCTCCTCCATCGCCTTTACGGCGTCTGCCGGGCAGTCTCCTCGTTCCGGTTTTACCTGAGCGCCGGGGCAACCTGCATTCACGGCGAGCACCGTCCCCAATCCGATGGCTTTGCACCACTTCAGGCGTTCGGCCTCATTGGCGAACTTGGGCGGCTTCTGCGGAGTGAGCGCTCCCTTCTGCATCTTCACGTTGGACTCCTTCTGGATGGAGACGGTCACAGTAGCGCCTGGGGCCGTCTCTGTGGCGGGTGCTTTGGCTGGAACGGATGCTGGAGGCGGGCTCTCGGGATTCGTCGAACTGGGGCTATGAGCGGGTGGAGCAGCAGCTGCGAACTCTTCCGGTCGATCCCAGCCCAACGTGGAGGCTGCAACAGCGGCAAGTGCAGCAGCGCCAACCGCACCACCAACGACCAGCCACTTCCGCCAACGCCACCGGAGCTTTGCAGAAGAATCGACGGATGGAAGTGGCCTTGGTGAACCTTCTGCGCGCTCTGATTCTGACACCTGAGCTGAAGGCGAATGGATTGAAACGCGGTACTCCGCGCCTTGATGCTCCAACAACTCGGCCAGTTCACGGCGAACGGCCTCGAAGTTCTCCGACCTCTTCGCTGGATCCTTGGCCAGAAGTCGCCGTACCAAGCTCGCCAATGCATCTGGGATCCGTGGGTTACGAGCTTGAGGATCTCGAGGGGCGACAAGGATGCTGTTGATCGCACTACGCTGGCGATCCTCGGTCGGGCGCGGATCTGTGAGCGCGTCGTGCAGCATGACGCCGAAGGCGAAGAGTTCGTCGGTCACTCGGAAGTCGTACCGCGCCTTTGGCTTCTTCTTGTTCGCGTACCACCAACGGTTTGCCTCGGGCGCGCGATACCGCTCTGTTCCTGGGGGGAGTCCAGCGTCCGTAAGTTCCGGAGCCTGGGCGAAATCGGCTGCTCCGAAGTCGATGATGACGGGCTCACCGTTTGACTTACGGATCAGAACGTTGGTCAGCTTCAGGTCCCGGTGGAACACTCCTCGCGAGTGCATGTATGAGATAGCCGCAGCGGTCTTCACGAAGACTCGGATGATCTCCAGTGCAGTGGGATGGATACGCTCGATCCAGTGTGCGAGAGTCCAGCCTTCGACGTATTCGAGCACCAAGTACAAGTGCCCGCCTGTCTCGTCGGGCCACCTCCCATGCGCAACTACGCGCACGATGTTCGGGTGGTCCATCAGGAGCAAGCAGAGAAGTTCGCGCAATGTTCGTGCATGCGTCTTCTTCTCGTCGGGAGAGCCCTCGGGCAACAGGGCGATCTTGAGCGCATAGAGCCGACCGTTCTTCTCCACCTTCTGGACGGCGCCAAAGCCGCCAGAGCCGAGTGACGCGACCACCTTCCAGCTGTCGATCATCGTCCCGGTGGGCAACCCTTGGGAGCCGAGAAACGCGATCATTGCGTGCTCTCCTTCGCTCTGAATCTCACTTCGGGGATCGAGATGCCGCGCCCCGTTGCATCTCTCAGTTCCATGACGAACGGCTCACCAGCGTCAGGGGGCGCAATCTCCACGAACAGACGGCCCACTTCCCCGGACGCAATATGCGCTGCGTCCATTTCCACTGCGCGAACCGTCAAAGGCACTCCCGATTGCATGCTTTTGATGGTGACTTCGCTTGGAACCCAAGGTGTCTGGTCCGGAGCGTTGCGGATCTGCAGGTCCACGAGTGCCCATCTCTCGGCGCGGTGGGCTGTACCGTTCTCGCAGACTAGCCCGCTAGCAGTATGGGGCGCACCAATACAGTTGGTGAGCGCACGGGTGATCACGCCTATGGGTGTCAGCAACCCAGCACGCGCGAAGTTCATAGGACTGAGCTTCGAGCAGCGCGCTTGAGACTCGGCCAAGTCGGCCAGACACGACTCGACGGTCTGTTCGCGCCGTATCACGTCGATCCGAGTGTCCACCTCGGAGACGTGCGACACGAGAACAAAGACGGCACGTTGCCCATCGGCAAACAGTACGCTGAGAGCCAGGCGCTCGGCGGAGCCAAGGTCGACCAGTGGCTCAAGAATGATGGAGCTATCGCCTGCGTCGAGCGTGATTCGAGTGCCGTGCCCCTCTACATCGACGGCATCCCGGTTGATCTGGGACTTGAAGCGGAGCAACGTGGCGACGCCCTTGGCTACGTGGATCTCGTGCGGCGGATCAGCAGGGTTGCCGGTCACGGAGACGTGGCGCTGCCGTTGCTCTCGGGGTGCTCTCGGTTGAGCCCGCGCCGTCGTTCCCAAGATGAGAACGAGAGCGAGGACCAGTGTAGTAGGTTGGACCACTGCGGGATGACCTCCAGGGTCAACCTACCAGATCCCAGTTGCTCGGCGAATCACGGTCGGAGCGACGGTCCCACACGCCTACTCCGCGATGGTGGGTGCTGCGGGATCAACCAGAAGAGTATTCGTCAGATTGACCGACAGTGCCTCGTCAGCCGAAGGTTCGCCCTACGTATCTTCAGGCCGTTAGATGAGGAGGCATCGAGTTGAGTTCTCTTGAAAGCATTGAACGTCTGCGACAGGTCGTCGCCGGGAATTATCGCATGCTCGGGGATGGGGCGCTTGTGGAGGAGGATGGCCTTTACTGCCCACGCTGTACTCGGCAGATGCGCATGCGTATCCAGGAACTCTTCATGCCAGGTCGCGCGCACCAAGCAAAAGGCACTGTTACTCGGGGCTGGGGACCGATCGAACTCCGTGGTACCGAAGTTCCAACCAACGAGACATACTTGCGTACATTGTCAATCTCGATTCACCCTCGTGGTTTATCACAGAGAGGACAGGGAGAACGTGGCTGTCTTCCCGAACGTTATGGGCGGACTCTCCACACAGCATACCCCGAAGGCTGTGGCCTATTACCTCGACCAAGCCGCCCGCGCTCAAAGCGCTGGCGCAAGGAGTGCGGCTATCGCCATGTACCGGTCGGCTCTTGAGCATCTGCTTGAGGATCAAGGGTTCAAGGATGGCATGTGCGGTCAGAAGGTCAGTAAGTTGGAGAAGGCCATCAAAGACAGCAACGCACCGGCGTGGGCCAAGGATTTGGATCCACAAGTGATGCGTGTCCTCTCGCATCTTGGCAATGGGGTTCTGCACACAAATGGCGGCGACATCACGAAGCAGGAGAACGCCACGCCAGAACTCGTCCAGGCCATCATGGTTACCTTTGAAGAGTTGCTTGAGGTGGTCTACGAGCAACCTGCTGCTCGTGCCGCTCGCCAGAGGATTCTGACGGAGGCTGCGAGCAAGATGAAGTAGCGAAAGCCCTCGGGCTGGGCCCTGTCGCCCATGGCCCTCGATCGCGGAAGAGGCCGTGCCGTGCTTCCAGCAGGCCATAGCAGCATCACCGTCCGAACTGGTCTTTCCGAGCCCGGAAGGTTGGCAGCGGAGGTGGGACTTCGGCCCCGGAAGGCTGGCAACGGAGGCGGGGCTTCACCATGCTCCTGTGGCCGAAGGCCCAGCCTCGTAGACTCCGGTTTCACAACCTGCGGGGGACCTGTGCCTCGCTTCGTATCCAGTCTTGGGCGAGCCCTGGCGCTGTTGCCGCCGTTCTCCGTCATACGGCCCCGAACCTCACCATGCGGCGGTACTCCCCCATGGGCCCGGGCTATCTACGCCCAGTAGATCAACTGGCTGTCCTTCGGTGTCGTGCCGGGCAGGCATCCGACCCCCTGCGAGCCGTCGCGGGAGGGGGGAGCAGGTCGGGTATAGAGGCAAGGTACCCCGGGCCCCGGAAACACGAAGGCCGGTAGTCCCAAGTTTCCCCAGGAACTACCGGCCTTTGCGACTGAGCGGCGGACGGGATTCGAACCCGCGACCCCGAGCTTGGGAAGCTCGTGCTCTACCAACTGAGCTACCACCGCGACCGAAGCGTTCCCAAGGTAGGAGTACCGCCCCGCCTTGTCAACGAGAAGTGCGCTCAGGCCTCGGTCTCGGCCAGCGAGTAGTCCGTGGCCAACCCCCGCTGGGCCTCCGTGAGCAGCTCAATGCGGTGGACGAGCATGGTGCGGCCCGCGGTGTTCACCGTGAAGAGGACACGCGTCTCCTGCATGGTGGTGACGAAGCCCTCCTCCGTCCGGGGCAGTAGCTCCGGCAGCCGCTCGGGCGGCATCGCCTCGACCAGGAGGGCGAGGTTGGCCAGGTGGGTTTCCAGATGCACGCGCACCTCCACTGGCAGTGTCCGGAGCCGCGACTTCGCGGACCGCGTGTACATCATCCGTTCATGCCCCATGGCCTGACCTCTCGGAGAGAAGGTTAGGCACGGGCCAACGGGCGGGAGGCTCGGTGGAGCGGGCAGGGGACCGGGCGATGTCACGGTGGCTTACTCTCCTTCCTCCACGTTGAGCTGGTACGGGTCCTGGAAGTTGGACTCCCGGTTCTTCGAGTCACGCACCTCCAGCACGTAGACGCCGGGCTCGGCGCTGTAGCGGATCGTCTCCGGCTGATCCCCCTTGGCCCGGTCCGCGGTCTGCACGAGGGCCAGCTTGCCGTCCTCTCCCACCCGGTGGAGGTACAGTCCCACGTCCACCTTCAGGATGCCCAGCAGCGTGGCCCGGATCGGCGTGCGCACCGGGCGCTCGCTCAGGTCCAGCCGGTAGTAGTCCACGTCCTTGGCCGGGTACACGGTGCCGCGCACCGCCTTGCCGAAGATGATGTCCATGCCCCGGTCCGCCGTGTTGTTCGGCTCGCGCTCCTCGCTGCCGTTGTCCGGCACCGCGGTGATGGTGATGCGGTAGGGCAGGTCCGGGTTCTCGAAGTCCTTCACCCACTTGCCGTCGATCTTCCGCGAGGCCCCCTCCACCCGGAAGTAGCAGGTGTCCTTGCAGGAGACGTTGTTGAGGCGCTCGGGCTCCTTCACCGCGCCGTCATTGGCCTTCAGCGTCACCGTCGGCTGGGCCCCGTCACCCGCGGGCGGCTCCACCGCCGACAGGATCAGATCCAGCCGCTCCACCCCCGACAGCTCCACCTTGGCCAGCATCGGCTCGCTCGTGCGCAGCACGTAGTGGTCCACGTCGCTCTTGGGCGCCAGGAAGCCCTCCTTGAAGCCCGAGAGCGGCAGCGGCGTGGCCTTGTACAGCTCGTCGTTGGGCTCCAGCTCCGCGTTGGCGCCGGCCTCCTCCAGCGAGACGGTGAGCGTGTACGCCGTGGTGGCGTTGTAGGCGCGCTTGGCCTCCTTGCCCGTGCCCACCCAGCTGCTCTTCACCACCACGTAGACCACGTTGTCGGTGGCGCGCACGCCGATGTTGCGCAGCGCCAGCGGCTCGCCGTCCTTGCCTCGCAGCGAGAACAGCGGGGCCTCCGCGGCCGAGAGCACCGCCAGCTCCGGCCGCACGCCCTCGATGGCGGACAGCTCGATCTTCAGGGCCAGGCCCGGAGGCTCCACGGGCGGGGGCGCCGCCAGTCCGGCGTCCGTCGCCTGGGCCACCGCTCCGCCCGTCTCCGGAGGCGTGCTCGGGGAACCCTCGGGAGGGGGCGCGGGCGGCGTGCCCTCCGAGGAGGGAGGAGTGCCCTCGGGGGCCGGGTTGGTGCCTTCCGCCGGCGGAGGAGTGCCCTCGGGGGGCGGGGGAGGCGTCTCTCCGGTGGGCGCTGGCGTCGGAGCCGGGGTGGGAGGCGTCGCCTCCGTCGGGACCGGCGCGGTGCCCGGCTCGGGCGCGGGCAGCTCGACGCGGTACCAGTCCTCGTCCCCCGCGTGGCCGATGTAGGCCGCCACGGTCTGTCCGAGCGCCAGCGGGTGCGCGTCCACGGCCCGGTCATTGGGCTCGCGCTCCTCGCCGTCATTGGGCCGCCGGTAGCTCAGCGTGAGGGTGTACGCCCCGCCGCTGCCCTTGCGCGCCGAGGCCACGCGCACGAAGCGCTCGCCCTCGACGAAGAGGTTGGGGAAGCGCTCCGGCTTGCCCTCTCCCTCGCTGTTCACGCTGCCCAGCCGGTTGCGGTCCCGGTCGTACACCTCGAGCACCACGTCCCCGCCCGGAATGCCCGTGACGCTGATGTCCGCGGCGCGCGCGCTGCCGGGCGCCAGCCGGTACCAGTCCTCGTCCGCCTTGGCCGGGTCCGCCGAGAGGGCGGCGGTCACCACCGCGTCCCGCGCCAACGCCAGCGCCTGATCCGGCCGCTCGTTGGGCTCCTTCTCGCTCAGGACGTCCGGGCCCGCATCCACCGGCCCCGCATCGGGCGCTTCCTCCTTGCCCTTGGGGCAGCCGGCCAGCACGGCGCACATGGCAATCCAGCACAGACGTCGCATCGCGTTCCCTCGCATCGGCCGCCTACTCTTGTCCCTGGGGGCAGGGTGTCAAGCATCGCAAACACGGCAGTGCCCGTTTTCATCCGGACCGGGCGTGGACTGGAGCGCGACTTGGCGTCCGATCCAAGATGCGGGGCATGCGACGCCTCCTGGTTTTGCTCACCCTGCTCCTGTTCGCTTCCGCGCCTCGGGCCTTCGCGGCGCCTCCCTCCGTCGGCTACGCCCAGGCGGCCGACTACCTCGAGAAGGACTCCCACCCCGAGCGCTACCACCCCGTGAACGCGCTGGACGGGCGCGACACCACCGTGTGGTGCGCCGCCGAGGGGCAGGGCACCAGCCCGCTCACCATCGGCTTCAAGGGGGTGGCCACCGTGGACGAGGTGCGCCTCTATACGGGCAATGGCTCGGAGCGCACGGCCTTCAAGGCCTACGCCCGCGCCAAGAAGCTCACCCTGCAGGGCAAGGACAGCGCTCGCAGCTTCACGGTGGAGGACAAGCGGGGCTCGCAGACGGTGCCGCTCAACCCGCCCATCTCCGGCGGCTGGTTCACCCTGCAGGTGAACGCGACCTTCCCGGGCTCCGAGGCGAGCGCCCCAGTGTGCCTCACGGACATCGTCTTCTACTCGGAGGGCAAGGCGCTCAACGGCACCAAGCTGGCGCCCAAGCTGAAGTACGACGCGCGCATCGAGCCGCTGCTGGGCACCTGGTTCGGGGGCCTGGAGAAGGCGCCCGACCGGTTCCTCTCCTTCTATGTGGACGGCACCTACAGCTTCGTCCACGAGCCGTTGGAGGGAGAGGAGCGCACCTCCTTCACCGGGACGTACACTCTCTCCAGCTCACGGCTGAGCCTGGATGTGCCGAAGAAGGGCAAGGTGGCGCTGCGCTACGACCGGCAGGAGGCCGAGGGGGCAGCGGACGGACACACGCTCACCCTGGAGGGCGATCTGCCCGAGGAGTGGAAAGAGCCCTTCCGGAGCCGTCCCTGAGCGGGAGGCCCTGGAGAGGCGGGGTGGGGCCCGAGCGCCCCACCAGGGGCCGGACTAGCCCGCGGAGAGCTTCTTCTTCACGCTGAAGGTCTTGAAGAAGGCGACGATTTCCTCGACGGCCACCTTCACATCGGTCGCGTCCGCGAACTCCGACTCCAGGAAGATGCCACCGCAGGATTCGCAGGTGTCGTACTGGAGCGGGTGGGCACGGTCTCCCCCCATCACCCGGACCAGGTCCACCTGACACTCGGGACATTGGCCGGTGAGGGCTTCCGCGTCGACCTTCCCGCCCTGACTCTCCAGCCCGGGGAGGTTGTTGTGGAGCAGGACCCGGTTGAGGTCCGCGACGTCGATCCAGAGGCCGCCGCAATCTCCACACTTCCGCAACGTCAAATCATCCCCTTCGAGATCGGCCATCTCGACGTTGCACGTGGGGCAATTCATGGGGCGGTTCGTTCTCCTGAAAGGGGGAGGCTTGCTCCCCGTGGATAGGAGAATGATAGGGCGCCCGAAATTTCGGATGCAACCCACGCCGAGCGTTCTGTTGCCAGCGAACCTTCAGGCCTTCATCCGGCGGATGTCCGCCCCCAGGCTCCGCAGCTTGCGTTCGAGGCGCTCGTAGCCCCGATCCAGGTGGTACACGCGGGCCACCTCGGTCTTCCCCTCGGCCCTCAGGCCCGCCAGGATGAGGGAGGCGCTGGCTCGCAGGTCCGTGGCCATGACGGGCGCTCCGGACAGCTTTTTCACGCCCTTCACCACCGCCGTGGGGCCCTGGATGGTGATGTCGGCGCCCATGCGGTGCAGCTCCGCCACGTGCATGAAGCGGTTCTCGAAGATGTTCTCCGAGATGACAGAGGTGCCGCTGGCCACACACATCAGCACCATGAGCTGGGCCTGCATGTCCGTGGGGAAGCCGGGGTGCTCCGTGGTGGTCACGTTCACCGGCTGGATGGCCTTGGGCGCCTTGCAGCGGATGCCGCCGTTCTCCGTGGTGAGCGTGCAGCCAGCCTCGCGCAGCTTGAGGACCACGGCCTCCATGTTCTCGGGCTGGGCGTGCTTGACGAGCACGTCCCCGCCGCTGATGGCCGCGGCCACCAGCAGGGTGCCCGCCTCGATGCGGTCCGGGAGGATGGTGTGCTCCACCGGACGCAGGCTGTCCACCCCGTCGATGGTGATGATGGAGGTGCCCGCGCCTTCAATCCGGGCCCCCATCTTGTTGAGCACCCGGGCGAGCTCCTCCACCTCGGGCTCGCGGGCGCAGTTCTCCAGCACGCTGCGGCCCTTGGCCAGCACCGCCGCCATCATCACGTTCTCCGTCCCGGTGACGGTGATGACGTCGAAGTTGACGGTGCCGCCCTTGAGCTGCTTGGCGCGGGCCTCCACGTAACCCTCGGTGAGGGTGATCTCCGCTCCCAGTGCCTTCAGGCCCTTGAGGTGCTGGTCGATGGGCCGCGCGCCGATGGCACAGCCGCCCGGCATGGACACGCGGGCCCGGCCATAGCGGGCCACCAGGGGGCCCAGCACCAGCACCGAGGCGCGCATCGTCTTCACCAGCTCGTACGGGGCCTCGGGGACGATGTTCGCCCCCACGGTCACCTCGCACACGTCCTTGCGGCGCCCGGTGAGCCGCTCGGCGCCGCAGCCCATGGTGCGCAGCACCTTGAGCATGGTCGCCACGTCCACCAGGTCCGGCACGTTGCGGTAGGTGCTCGTCCCGTCGGCCAGCAGCGAGGAGGCGAGGATGGGGAGCGCGGCGTTCTTGGCCCCCGAAGCCTTCACCTCCCCGTGCAGCGCGGGGCCTCCCTTCACGACGATCTTGTCCATCTGTCCCGTCTCACGACTGTGGCCCGTGGGCCGCAGGCTGTGTCCCAAATGCCAGGCGATCTCGCCGCTCCAGGTCCTTCTCCACGCGCGCGTCCATGAATCCCGCGGCCTGGAGCAGCTCCCGGACGGCCTCTCCCTGGGTCTCCCCAATCTCCATTGCAAGGAGGCCGCCAGCCTGGAGGCAGCGGCGGGCCCCTTCAATGACGCGGCGGATGAGCGCCAGTCCGTCCGCACCCCCGTCCAGCGCCAGGTGCGGCTCGCGGCGCACCTCCGCCGACAGCTCCGGAATCTCCCCCGAGGCGATGTAGGGCGGGTTGGAGACCACCAGCGCGAAGCGGGCGTCGGCGGGCACCGGCTCGAAGAGGTTGCCCTGGAGGATGGAGACGCGGGCGGCCACTCCGAGCGCCTCGGCGTTCTCCCGGGCCAGCGCACAGGCGTCCGGCGACACGTCCACGGCCAGCACGGAGGCCTGGGGGCGCTCGGCGGCCAGGCTGATGGCGATGCACCCGGAGCCGGTGCACACATCCAGGGCCTGGGAGGGCGCGTCCTTGGGCAGGGCCCGCAGGGCGGCCTCGACCAGCAACTCCGTCTCGGGGCGGGGGATGAGCACCCGCGCGTCCACCTTGAAGGGGCGGTTGTAGAACTCCTTCACGCCCGTCAGGTACTGGGTGGGCTCGCCCGCCATGCGCCGCTCGATGAGGGCGCGGTAGGAGCCCAGCTCCTCCTTGGAGAGCGGTCGGTCCAGGTCCACGTACAGCCGCACCCGGCTCATCTTCAGCACGTGCGAGAGCAGCACCTCGGCGGTGAGCCGAGGCGCATCCACCTCGCGCTTCTCGAAGTGCTGGGTCGTCCAGGTGAGGACCTTGCGGATGGTCCAGGTGTCGCTCATGCGCGGGGGCTGGGCGGCGGCGCGGACGCACCGGTCTGCTGCTTGAGCGCCTCGGCCTGATAGTAGGTCCGGCAGGCGGTCATCACGTCCTCGATGCCTCCGGCCATGATGCCCGGCAGGTTGTGGACCGTGAGGCTGATGCGGTGGTCGGTGAGCCGATCCTGCGGGAAGTTGTAGGTGCGGATCTTCTCGCTCCGGTCGCCGGTGCCCACCTGGCCGCGGCGCATGGAGTCGCGCTCGGAGTTGATGCGCTCCTGCTCGATCTCATAGAGCTTGGCGCGCAGCATGCGCATGGCCTGGGCGCGGTTCTTCGTCTGGCTCTTCTCCTGCTGGCACTTCACCACGATGCCCGAGGGCTTGTGGATGAGGCGCACCGCCGAGTCCGTGGTGTTCACGCTCTGGCCACCCGAGCCCGTCGAGCGCATCACCTGCATCTCGATGTCGGCCGGGTTGATCTGCACGTCCACGTCCTCCGCCTCGGGCATGACCGACACGGTGATGGTGGAGGTGTGGATGCGGCCCTGCGTCTCCGTGGCTGGCACGCGCTGCACGCGATGCACGCCCGACTCGTACTTCATGTGGCTGTAGACGGCCGGACCCGACAGGGTGATGGTGACGTCCTTCACGCCGCCCACCGCACCGGGGCTCATGTCGACGATCTCCGCCGACCAGCCCTTTCTCTGGGCGTAGCGGAGGTACATCTGCATGACCTCCTCGGCGAACAGGCCTGCCTCGTCTCCACCGGCGCCCGCGCGGATCTCCAGGATGACGTCCTTCTCGTCATTCGGGTCCTTGGGCAGCAGGAGGATCTTCAGCTGCGCCTCCATCTCGTCGCGCTGCTGCTTCAGCCCGGGCAGGGCCTCGCGGGCGTACGCCTTCTCGTCCGCATCCCCGCCATCCAGCCAGGCCTCGACCTCCTTGAGGTCGTCCAGCACCTTGCGGTAGGCGCGGAAGGCCTCGACAAGCTTCTCCAGGCCGGCACGCTCCTTGGAGACCTTCTGGAGCCGACTGGTGTCGGAGAGTACCTCGGGGTTGGACAGGTCGGCGGTGAGGCGCTCGAACCGGCGCTCGACCTCTTCAAGCTTGTCAATCATCGTCGTTCCAGGGGTATTGCCCCGTTGGCCGGCCGCTGGCAAGGGCGGAGGGCATCAAGAAATTCCTTGGTGGCACGGGCGGGAGCGTGAAAGAAGGGCGCCCGCTGCCGCTTCTACACTGCGGCTCAACATCTGCACTGGAGTCCTTCTACATGCCCGCCCAAAAGGGAAATCGCTCTAAGAAGAAGCTGTCCAACCGCGCCAAGACCAAGAAGGCGGTCCTCAAGCGCCGCCGCGTGCGCGCCAAGCGCGGGCAGAACAACAAGCCCCGTCGCTAGCCATCCCCGGCCGCCTCCTCTCCTGTCCGTTCAGGGGAGGGGGCCCGGCGAGCGGTAGGGCTCCAACTCCGGCAGAAGCCGGGGGAGCTTGGCCGAGCTCTTCACCAGCAGGCGCATCACGTCCTCCGCCTCCGCGCCGGTGACGACGATGGGCTGGAAGGGAAAGTCCGGGTAGCGGTCCGTTCGCAGCGGGATGATCTCGCTGGAGAGGTAACCCCCCGGGGAGAAGCGCGCCTTGTAGAGCGCGCTGCGCTTGTCCTTCGGGTTCCAGTGGCCCCCGAAGACGAAGTTGCCCAGCGAGTAGACGGCCGGAGCGCCCTGGTGCAGCTCCATGGCCTGCAGCACGTGCGGGTGGCTGCCGAGCACCCCGCCAGCGCCCGCCTCGATGGCCGCGCGCGCCAGCCGCACCTGGTACGGCAGCGGCTCGTAGGTGCTCTCGCGGCCCCAGTGGAAGAAGGGCAGCACCACGTCCGCCTGCGCCTTGGCGGCGAGGATGTCCTCGCGCAGCATGCGCTCCATCACCTCCACGTCCGAGAAGTGGCCCGCCACGCCCGGCGTCGTCTCCGTGGCGTACACCTGGGGCGGCTCGATGTTGCGGTCTCCGAGGAAGAAGTAGCCCAGGAAGGCGAAGCGCACGCCGCCCACGGTGACGGTGGCGGGCCGGCGCGCCTCGGCCAGGGTGCGCCCCGCGCCGAAGTAGGGGATGCGCGCCTGCTCCAGCGTCATCAGCGTGTCGATGAGCCCCTGCGCGCCGTAGTCCATCAGGTGGTTGTTGGCCAGGCTCACCACGTCCACGCCACCGGAGAGCAGGGTGTTCACGAACTCGGGGCGCGCGCGGAAGTTGAAGTTCTTGGGCAGCTTCTCCCCGCGCTCGGTGAAGGGGCACTCGAGGTTGACGAGGAAGAGGTCCGCGGTGTCCGCCACCGCCTTCACCTCTTTAAAGCCGTGGGCGAACATCTCCTCGCGCGAGCGGCCCTTGCCCACCTGCTCGTCGAAGTAGGTCTGGTAGTGCTGGCCCACCGTCACGTCTCCGCCCACCAGCAGGGTGACCGGGCGAGGCGGCTCGCTCACCTGTACGGGGGGCGGCGGGGGTGTCGGCTGGGTGACAGCGGCCTGCGGCGTAGGTGAGGCGCTCGCGGTGGAGGTGGACGCGCCCTCTACCGGCGAGGGCTCGGAGGAGGGCACGGGCCTGCGAGCGCAGGCGGCGGCGAGGAGCAGCAAGAGGGCGGCGTGGCGCATAAGTCTTGGGAAACTCTACCTTGCGCCCTTCAGTTGGCGACGCGTAGATTGCCCGCGATTTCATGGCCCGCGAAAAGGACAACATCGCGCTCTCCGACGAGCACAACACACGCGGCATCGAGCTGGCGGACCGCGGGTGGTTGGACGAGGCAATCAAGGAGTTCAAGAAGGCCATCGAGCTGGATCCGAACTCCGCCCACGCCCACGACAACCTGGCCACCGTCTACGCGGAGAAGAAGCTGTTCCGCGAGGCCCTGGCCGAGTACCTGCTGGCCCTGAAGCTGGAGCCGGAGAGCGCTACCGCCCACTACAACCTCGCTTGCTTCCTCTCCACCCACGCCGCCGAGATGGCGGTGGAGGAGTACCGGGAGGCCATCGAGCTGGACCCGGAGTACCCGGACGCGCACCTCAACCTGGGTCTCACCTATGCGGACCAGGGGCGGCTGGAAGAGGCCATGCGCGAGCTTCAGACGGCCATCGAGCTGGATCCGCAGGATCCGTTCCCCCGCCATGAGCTGGCCGCGCTGCAGATGGACGAGGGGGACTACCGCTCGGCCATCAACCAGCTGAAGGAAGTGGTGCGGCTGGAGGCGGACAACTTCGAGGCGCAGCTGGACCTGGGCATCTGCTACGCGCAGAAGGGCTTCTACGCCGAGGCCGAGCGCGCCTACGAGAAGGCCCGGGCGCTCAACGCCGAGGACCTGCTGCTCAACTACAACCTCGCGGCGCTCTACGCGCTGTGGGGGCGGCCCAAGGATGCCGTCACCTTCCTCCAGAAGGCGCTGGCGGCGGACCGCAACAAGGTGATGGGCTGGCTGTCCACCGACCCCATGTTCGACTCGCTCAAGGGCGAGGCGGACTTCGAAGCGTTGTTCTAACGCGATGGAATGGGTCTTCCTCGGATTGGCGATCCTGCTGGTGTTCGCCAACGGCTTCTTCGTGGCGACGGAGTTCGCCATCGTGAAGATCCGCGCCACGCGCCTGCAGGCGCTGGCGGACGAGGGGCGCCCCGGCGCGGGCAACGCGCTGAAGATGGTGGAGAAGCTGGACGCGTACCTCTCCGCCACGCAGTTCGGAATCACGCTGGCTTCGCTGGGGCTGGGCTGGCTGGGTGAGCCGGCGTTCGCGCACCTGCTGGAGCCGCTGATCGCCCAGGTGGTGCCGGAGGAGGCACGGGCCACGGTGGCGCACAGCGCGTCGGTGGCGGTCGCCTTCGCGATCATCACCTTCCTGCACATCGTCGTGGGAGAGCTGGCGCCCAAGAGCCTGGCCATCCAGCGCGCGGAGGCCACCACGCTCGCGGTGGCGCTGCCGATGCGCGCCTTCTACGTCGTCTTCTACCCGGCCATCTGGTTGCTCAACGGCATCGCCCGGCGGCTGCTGCACGCCTTCGGGTTGGAGTCGGCGAGCGAGGCGCACGAGGCGCACAGCGAGGACGAGCTGCGCGTCATCCTCCACAGCTCCGCGGAGGCGGGTTCCATCACCACCTCTCGGGCGGAGCTGCTCGAGCGGGCGCTGGAGATGGCGCAGAAGACGGCGCGCCAGGTGATGGTGCCCCGCAACCAGCTGAAGTACCTGGATGTGGAGGAGTCGCTGGAGAAGAACATCCTGGATGCGCGCGCGGCCGGCCACACGTGGCTGCCGGTGTGCCGAGGGAGCCTGGACGAGGTGGAGGGCGTGGTGAACGCCAAGGACCTGTTCTTCCTGCTGTCGAAAGGGGAGCTGCGGGCCCTGGCGCAGGTGCAGCGGCCGGTGCTCTTCGTGCCGGAGAACGTGACGCTGGAGCAGCTCCTGGCGGAGTTCCGCCGCCGACGCCGGCAGATGGCGCTGGTGGTGGATGAGCACGGCGGCACGTCGGGGCTGGTGAGCATCGCGGACGTGGTGGCCGAGGTGGTGGGCGATGTGGCGGAGCTGGGCCGGCGGATGGACGAGGTGCGCTCGTTGCCGGGGGGCCGCTTCGAGCTGCCAGGCTCGGCGCAGCTGGACGATCTGGAGGAGCGGCTGGACGTCACCTTCGACCTGAAGGAGGACGAGAAGGGCGAGGTGACGACGATCGCCGGCTACCTGATGACGAAGCTGGGGCGGGTTCCCGAGAAGGGGGACAACCTCAAGCTCGACATGTGGCGCATCCTCGTGGAGGAGGTGGATGGGCCCCGGGTGGTGCGGGTGACGGTGGAGCCGCAGAACGCGCCCAAGCCCACGGCGCCGCCGCCCACGGATGGCACCGCGAATGCCTCGGCGCCGTCGGGACGAGGGACGGGATAGCCCCTCCTGGAGAGACGGGCTCTCCCTAGCGCCGGTTGATCTCGTCTTCGATGTCCTGGCGGACCTTCGCGTAGACGCCGCTGTAGTCGTTGTAGGCCTCCGGAGACGCCTCGTAGAGCGCGGCCTCCCACGGACCCATCAAGGCGCCGCTGGCGGAGAAGTCGGGAGCCTCGGGATCCTCGATCCAGCGCTGGAGCGCGGCGCTGGCGACCCATTCCACCGACTTACTGGCCACGGCCTTCGCGCCCGGTACCGTGGGCGGGGTGATCGCCTGGGCGAGCCCACCCAGCAACCCGGCGAACCGCTCCCGGGACTCGCGCGTCGCTTCGAGCTCGTCCTTGTAGGTCCGCAGGGCGATGTCCGCACCCGCGCCCACCGTGCCTGACAGCGTCGCCAGCAGCGTGAGCGCGGCGGCGCGCTCGTCGCCAGGCGCGGCGTTGGTCACCTGGTCGATGATGGCCGCGCCGATGCGATCGGTGGACGCCACCACGTGATCAGCGACGGTGCCCCCATTCGGCATCTGGATGTTCGAGGCCTCCGGCGCGAACACCATCTTGGAGAAGAAGTCCGCCAGCGCCACCTGCAGGTTTACCTGTGAGCGGTCCGCCTGGGGGACCGAGGCCTCCCGCACGAGCTGCTCGCCGTAGGTGCCGTAGAACCCCGCGAGCGCCTGGTACCGCTGCGCGTTCAGCCGCTCGGTGAGCTGCGGGTTCACCCCAGCCAACGCCTCGAAGAGCCCGCCGGACTCGAGGAAGTTCGTCATCAGCGTGAACGCCTCGGCGCGCTTGTCCTCGGGAATGGTGGCGGCGAGCTCCGGGGTCGAGGAGAGCGCGAAGTATGCCGCCGCGCGCATCCCATCTCCTTTCGGGCCGGCGGGCGCGTTGGCCAGCAGCATCTGCGCTACCCGATCGACCGAGCCGCCAGGGCGGCAGTTGTCCGGATTGAGCGAGAGCTGCTGGATGAAACTGGCCGCCTCTTCGGGCGACATGGCATCGAGGAACGCCGACATCTGCGCGTCGGTGATGAGGCCCTGCTCGTAGGCGCGCGCGACGCCGTTGGCCATCTCCAGGGATTGCTCGAGCGGCACAGGGGGCATCTGGCCCCCGGTGAACATCCATGCGTTCCCTGGGTTCGAGGCGACGTGCGCATAGAGGAAGTCGCGCTCCGCCTGGGAGAGGGTCGGATCGGCCAGGACCTCTGAGTAGAACCAGGGCTTGCCCAGCTCCGCGTCGACCCGATCGCGGAGTTCTTGCTGCCGCGCTTCGGTGAGCAGGGCGCCGGTGCCTGACGTGTCGGACTGGACCAGCGCGCTTGTGCTGGCCGCACTCGCCGCGACGGGGTTGCCAGTCAGGTTCGCCAGCGCGGCCCGCGGCGCTTCGAAGCCATCACGGAACTGAACGCCCGACGCGGGACGGGCCGCACCGGTGCCGACACCCGCGGGCGCCTTCGTCTCCAAGGCCTTCGCGATGGACTGCTGCACTCCCGACCGCTGGATTCCGCCCGTGCTCACGGTGAGTCCTCTCTTAAAATTCTCTTCGATATGGATTATCGGCCCGGCGCGCGTGCGTGTTGCCCCTCCACGGTGTGAGCCGCGCGGTGGAAGCCCCGGCTTGCTAAAAGCCGCACTGTGGGTGAAACATGCGCTCCCTGGAATTCCAACCCGAGGGTCCGCATGAAGATCCGCTGCTTCGATGCACGCATCCCGTTCGTCGTGCTGCCGCTGCTGACCGCTCTGGGTTGCGGCGGCATGTTGGAGGAAGAGGTTCCCGAACCGGGGCAGGAGGAGCAGGCGCTGAGCGGAAGCCTGCGGGGGAACACCATCTACGGTCGCTGGCTCGGCTCGGGCGGGCGGAACCCCTCCAGCCCGAGCAACCGGGTGTTCATCCTGGACCATGCGGGCCCGACGGCCACGGTGACGTTCACGCTCACCTCGGCGGCGGACACGTACCTCTACCTCCTGGACGCGAGCGGCAACGTGCTCGGCCAGGATGACGACAGCGGGGGCGGCTACAACTCGCGGTTGTCCGCCACGCTGGCTCCGGGGACGTACAAACTGGTGGCGGCGACCTACGCGGCGGGCCAGAGCGCCGAGTTCACGCTGAGCTCGGACAAGGCGCCCCTGCGCTTCTCCCAGCGGCTCACCCTCAAGGCGGCGACGCAGTTCCTCTGGGTCTACGACGATCGCGGCACGGGCGCCTCGGACGATGTCTCCATCTGGCGCCCGAACCTCAGCCAGCACCCGGGTTTCTACTCGCTGGGCGACGTGGCCATGCCCGACGGCGCGGGAGGGCCCTCCCCAAGGATGACGTTCGTGGTGCAGGGCGAGGGGGATCTGCTCGCCAGGCCCGTGGACTACACCTGGGTGTGGAGCGACTGGGGCTCGGGCGGGACGTACGATGGCTCCTTCTGGGAGCCAGTCGCGCCCGCGGGCTACACCTGCCTCGGCTCGGTGGGAGTGCTGGGCTACAACAAGCCCTCGACGGACCTGATCCGTTGCGTGAAGAGCGAGTACGTGCTGCCGGCCAACCCGAACTGGGTGTGGAACGACAGTGGCTCTGGCGCGGACCATGACGTGGCGCTGTGGCAGGCCGTGCCGGCGGATCATCGCGGCCTGCATGCGTCTACCTTCATCGCCCGGCCCAGCCACTCGGACACGGGCGGCAGCCGCTACTGGGCCCTCAACAAGAGCGCCACGGCGAACCCGGAGTTGACGGGGCTGCCGGTGGATGCGGCCACGGCGGTGGCCTTTGCCCCGCGTGTGTGGATGCACCCGGACGAGTCCTACTTCCCCTCATCCACGGAGTTCCACCTGGCCAACGTGCATGAGGCGGGCGGCTTCCTCGTGACGAACCAGTCGTTGGGGTGCGACTCCTGCACGGATCCCCAGTTCCTGGATGGCCAGCGGCCGGATCAGACGCCAGTGCCGGTGTACGCGGAGCTCATCACCCGAACGCAGGGGGGCGTGCCGACGAACGTCACCGACGTGATCTATTGGATGTTCTACCCGTACAACAACGGCAAGCGGGTGTGCATCGGGTGGTACTCGCCCTGGGGGTGCGCGGGGGGCTACTCCACCTTCGGCAACCACGTGGGTGACTGGGAGCACGCGACGGTGCGCTTCGTGGATGGCCGCCCATCGCAGGTGTACCTGAGTCAGCATGCCAGCGGGCAGACGTTCAACTTCGGCGACAAGAGCCTGAGCCTGGTGGGGTGGCGCCCGGAGATCTACTCGGCGCAGGGCTCCCACGGCGTGTACCCGGACGCGGCGCGGCACATCTACAAGAACCTGCCCAACGGCGACTTCCTGGCGGACGACACCGGACGCGGCATCGCATGGGACACGTGGAACTCCCTGGTTCCCTTCGCCTGGCAGCCGCAAGGGTCGTTCGGGGGGAGCCTGTCCTGGCTCAACCTCTCCAGCCGTTGGGGCAACCCGAAGTCGGGCTGCGAGTTCTCGGAGCCGGTGGCGGGGGAGTGCGTGCTCAATGACGGGCCGACAGGACCCATGTCCAAGAGCGCGTCGCAGCCAGACTTCCTGCCCCTGGATTGACCCCGCTTCGCCTATGCTCCCGCCGGGCCGTACGCCCCTATTTCCCCTTCAGCCGGAGAACAGACATGTTCGGAAAACTCGCCGCGGATGCCCTCGGTCTCAGCGACATCGGCTCGGTCATTGCGCCGGCCGACTACGACAAGGTGGACGCTGACGACTATGTGATGCACGAGGATCAGGAGAAGATTTACTTCCTGATCAAGTCCAAGTCCGATGAGTACTGTTTCACCAACAAGGCGCTCGTCCACCTCGACGGCACCAGCGCCGCCAGCAAGAAGCGCATGCTGCGTCGCTACACCTATGGCACCCACCCTGTCTCGAACGTGATGCTCGAGACGGCTGGCACCATCGACATGGACGTGGAGATCAAGTTCCGCCTCGGCTCGAAGGACTTCTCGATCGACGTACACAAGAAGCACATCGAGCAGGTGAAGGACCTCTACAAGGCGCTGTTTCGCATCTCCGAGATGATGTACGAGAACGAGATGGCGCTCGGCCACGCCAAGGCGAGCGTCGAGGTCGCTTCCACCACGCTCGGCCGTGGCCAGGCGGGCCAGCAGCCGATCGTGGAGGCCTTCAAGGAGCTCAACCAGGCCGCCTTCTCGTGGCTGGCCGGCGCTCAGCAGAAGTACTGGGTGAAGGACTTCGGCACCGTGTTCGAGCGGTACATCAAGTTGTAATGCCGTGAAGTCCCTCTCTCACATAAAGGGCGCCATCGTCGGCCTCGCTGTGGGAGACGCGCTCGGCTACCCGGCCGAGTTCCGTACTCGGCGCCAGCTCCAGGAGGAGCTGGCGCCCGAGGGCATCACCGGATTCATCCGCCTGAAGGATCCCCGCTTCTCGCGCCCCTTCTTCACCGGGCCCGATCATCCGCCGGGCACCTTCACCGACGACACCCAGATGAGCCTCTGCGTGGCCGAGGCCCTGCTCGCCGCCGGCCGCGCGGACCGTGACACGCTGATGCGGGAGCTGGCGAGCCGCTTCGTCCAGTGGCACCGCTCCGAGGACAACAACCGCGCCCCGGGGGAGACCACCGGCATCGCCTGCGAGCGGCTGGCCTCCGGCGTGTCCTGGCGAGAGTCGGGCGTCGCCCACTCCAAGGGCTGCGGCGCCAACATGCGCGTGGCCCCCATTGGCCTCTACTACGAGGACCTGGACACGGTGGCCGAGGTGGCACGCGACGCGTCTCGCCTCACCCATGGCCACCCCGCGGCGCTCGAGGGCAGCGCCGCCGCCGCGCTGCTCGTGGCGCTCGCGCTCCAGGGCGCCTCGCCCGCGCACATGCACGCCGAGGTCATGCGCCGCTGTGGCGGCAGGAGTCCTGACTTCGACGCGTGCTTCTCCCGCGTCCCCGCGCTCATCGAGCTTCCTCCGGAGCAGGTCCTCATCGACCGGGAGCGGGGGCCACACGCGCTCGGCGAGGGTTGGGTGGCGGAGGAGGCCGTGGCCTGCGCGCTCTACTGCTTCTGGCGGCACCCGGACGATTACCGCACGGCGGTGCTCGAGGCCGTCAACACCGACGGGGACTCCGACAGCCTCGCCACCATCACCGGCTCCCTCTGTGGGGCGCGCGTGGGGCTGGAAGGCATTCCCTCCGAGTGGGTGGAGGGAGTCGAGCAGCGCGCCAGGTTGCTGCGACTGGGCGAGCTCCTGGCGGACGCCCGCTTGCTGCTCGCGGAGGGGTAGGATGCCGTAACGCCTCCAAGGACGGCCATGTACACGCCCCGCCACTTCAAGGTCGATGATCCGAACGTTCTCTTCGAGCTGATGCGGCGCTACAGCTTCGCGACGCTCGTCACCGTGGAAGAGGGCGTCCCCGTCGCGACACACCTGCCGGTCATCGTCCGGCGGGAACCGGAAGGGGACCGGTTGCTGGGCCATGTGGCTCGGGCCAATCCTCAGTGGAAGGGGCTGAGCACCACGCGTGAGGTGCTGGTCATCTTCGAGGGCCCGCATGCCTATGTCTCGCCCTCCTGGTACGCGAAGGCACCGAATGTGCCCACTTGGAACTATGCGGTCGTCCATGCCTACGGGAGCGCTCGCCTGATCGAGGAGCCCGCGGCGGTGGTGGATGTGCTCCGCGAGCTGACGAACCTTCACGAGTCCCGCTTCGAGCAGCCCTGGCGGATGGAGTCCGCGGAGGCGTACGTGAAAGGGTTGCAGGGGGGAATCGTCGCCTTCGAGCTGTCGATCACCCGGTTGGAAGGCAAGCTCAAGCTGAGCCAGAACAAGAGCAGCGAGGACCGGGCGGGTGTCATCGCGGCACTGCGCCGGAGTGAGGATGCCCTGGACCGGGAACTCGCGGAGCTGATGGCTCGTCACGCTTCTCCCTAAAACGTGCCTTGCCTGCCCCGGGTGTTACCCTCGGGTGCGGACGGGTATGGCGAAGGATTCGGACGACAGGCTCCGCGACACGCTCAACTACCTCGAGCAACTCCTGGGGCGCGAGGCACGCACGCACATCGAAGGGCGGATGCCGGCGATCGGCACTGTTCCGGCGGACCAGCTCTCCGCGCAGATCAGCGTCGGCGGTGATCGCGGCTGGTTCCACAACCCCACGGAGACGTCACGGCGGCGCGCACTGCGCGCCACGGCGCTCGCCGCCATCGTGCTGAACAACGTCAACGCCGTCACGGTCCAGAACCTGCTGGCCAATGCCGCCGTCCGCGGAACCATTGATGGCGCGCTCCAAGGCCGCTGGCGTGCCTATGACGGGACCGTGGACATCGACACGCTGCGTCCACGCCTGGCGCAGCTGCGGGACTACTCGCTGAACTTCCTGCGGGCCTGTCCCGTCCTGCCCTGCGATGGGCTGCTGAGGCAGCCCCACCACGTCGACTATGGGCTCGTCACCGTGGATGGCGCTGGCGTGGATCCGATGGTGTCACCGATGGTGCTGACTCCCAGCGGGATGCCCTTCTATGCCTTCAAGCTCACGTACGCTCCCGTCACGAAGCGGGCACAGGGCTTGAACATGTACTTCCTGCCGTGGCGCTCCGCGCGCATCACCGGAATGACACTGCCGGCAGCGGGGGGCCCGAACCTGTTCTTCACGGCCGGGATCAACGGCTGCTCCGTCTTCGTGGAGGGGCCCACCAACAACCCCATCGTCTATCACGCAGGTATCACTCCGCCCTGGCCGGACATGGACGCCGCGCTACCTGGGGCCGTGCGCTTCGCTCGGCTCCGCGATGACGCCGCAGCGGTCTGGCGGTACCTGTTCTTCCTCCGCTCCCAGTTCACGCGGCGCGCCAGCGACAACTTTGGCGAGGTGAACAAGGCGCACTACATCGCGGATGGGACGCTCGACCCCCAGGGTGCGAAGACGACCCGACGCGTCGATCAGTTCCGCCAGCAGATCACCGCTGCCTGGGCCTTGCCACCGCATAACCTCGTCGTCACCAGCTGTGCGGCCTGGGGCTCGGTGTTCGGAGTCCGCAGCGGACTCGGACACTGGAGCTTCTACTTGCAGGAGAACGCCACCATCAATTTCACGGACGCCCATGGCGTTCGCTACGCCACGTCCCGGCTGCTGCGGCTCAGCAAGTTCTACCCGCGCCTGCCCGCCTACGAGCATCTGCCCATCCACAGGGCGCAGGTGCCGGATCTGCGAGACCTCGGGGACTCGGTGATTCGGATCGGTTGAGTTGTATTCAGGGTTGGCTCGCGCCGGCGTTCCGCCCGTGGGGGGCGTGCTATATCGAGCCCATGAAACGGACCATCGTCGTGTGTGGCCACGGGCCTGGAATCTCCGATGCGGTGGCGCGCAGGTTTGGCAAGGAAGGGTTCGCGGTCGCGATCGTCGCTCGCAACGCGGAGCGTCTGAAGGCCTCGGCCGAGGCGCTCTCCGCCGCTGGCATCACCGCGAAGGCTTTCTCCTGCCAGCTGGGTGATCCCCAGGCCGTGCGTGCGCTCATCCGCGATGTCCGCGCGTCGCTCGGGCCCGTCGCGGTGCTCCACTGGAACGCGTACACCGGCGGGGCCGGCGATCTGACGACCGCGCCCGCCGAGGAGCTGCGCACGCCCCTCGACGTCGCGGTGACCGGGCTGGTGGCCGGTGTGCAGGAAGCGCTGCCCGATCTCAAGAAAGAGAAGGGCGCGGTGCTCATCACGGGTGGCGGGCTCTCGTCCTACAACCCGAAGGTGGATGCGCTGGCGGTCTCTTGGGGGGCCATGGGGCTGGCGGTGGCGAAGGCCGCGCAACACAAGACCGCCGGGCTGCTCCATCAGAAGCTCGCGGGCGACGGTGTCTACGTGGGCGAGATCGTCGTCCTCGGGCAGGTCAAGGGCACCGCGTTCGACTCCGGCCAGGCCACGCTCGAGGCGTCGGACATCGCCGAGAAGTTCTGGCAGCTGCATCAGGGCCGCACGGAAGCCACCATCAACTTTCCGTAGCGAACCCGCTCCGAGGGGAGCCACTGCTCCCCCACACCGAGGTTCCGCATGCAGCCCTTCCCGGACTGGCGCCCCCACGCCCTCGATGGCGCGCTCCTCTGGTTCCACCGGAAGACGGGCACGAATCTCCGACTGGATGGCCCGCACACCCGCCACCTGAAGCGCAGGGCGCCCCGGCTGGTGCTGTTCGGCATCACCAATGCCTGCAATCTCGCCTGCACCTTCTGCTCACGAGACCGGGAGGCCCGGAGCGAATGGACGGTGGATTCGGCCTTCGAGGTGTTGGAGGGCCTTTCCCGTGCGGGCACCCTCGAAGTTGCCTTCGGTGGAGGTGAGCCCCTGGCCTTCCGGGGCTTCGATGAGCTGGTTCGCCGGCTCGCAACCGAAACGCCGCTCGCGGTCCATTTCACCACCAACGGGACGCTGCTCTCCGAAGAGCGCCTGGCGCGGCTGTCTCCGTACCTTGGCGAGGTCCGCGTGTCGCTCTACGAGGACAATGACTGGGAAGGGTGCATCCAGCGCCTCGCCCACGCGGGGCAGCGGTTTGGCGCGAACCTCCTCGCCACGCCGGACCGGGTGTCCGAACTGCCGGCACAACTCCGGATGCTTCACCAGCGAGGCTGTCGCGATGCCGCCGTGTTGCGCTACGTCGGGAACGACCCGCGACTGCGGCTGAGCGCGGCGGACGAGGCCCGGCTCACGGCCGTGATCGCCGAGAGTCCCCTCCGCGCGCGGCTGTCCGTTTGTTTCGGCGATACCCTGGTGGAGGTTCCTCGGCTCTTTGGGGGCGACTGTGGCGCGGGTCTGGACTTCGTCACCCTCACCTCCGACCGGCGGCTGAAGGCCTGCTCCTTCCATGGCTCGGGCTTTCAGGTCTCTTCCGCGGAGGAGGTGCTCGCGGCGTGGACCGGGCGGCGGGAGCGGCTGTCGGCTCCTTCGCCACTGCAGGGCTGTGCGCGGGCGAGCACCCCGCGGGCGGAGTCGCTTCCCGAGGGTGTCCGCATCTGGCGCGGCTTCTCGGGAAACAACAGCGGGGATTGCGTGCTGGTGGGCCGCTTCGAGACCTCCGAGGAGGCCAGCACTTATATCGATGCGCTCCTTCCCGACTGGAAGCCCGGAAGTCTCTACCCGGAGCGCTGGAAGGAACTGCTGGCCGCGGAGGGCATTTCGGCGGGGGAGGGCGAGTACTCGCCGGAGGTGATGACGTCCATTGGCAGCACCGTCCTGCTCCATACGGACATGACACTGGGGGACGACTTCCCTTCGCTGCGGGCACTGCTGTGGAAGCGAAAGGGGCGCGCGGTCCACTCCGAGATTCACGGACACGACCCGCTGGCGCTGGCCATCGGGTTCGGCGCGAAAGAGGGGCGCGCGCTCGGCGAGCTGGAGCAGGCGCTGAGCCAGGAGCAGTTCGAGCCCTTCGTTCGTCACGCGAATCAGCTGTATGGACTCGTCTCTTTCGGGGGGACCCCGCGCGGTGCCGAGTCCCTGGAGGTCCGAGTCGAGAGGCTCAAGGCCATCGCTCGGGAGTGTGGCGCGGTCGTCTCGGCGGAACTGGTGAGGGTTCCCGAGGAGCAACGGCTCGAGCGGCACCTGGCGTCCCGCGTCCCCAAGGCCGGTCGGGAGCGCATGTGGGCCCGATTCGAGTCGGCACAGGCCGCCTCCCGCTACGCGCGTGACCTCAGTGGCACGTTCACCGTTGCTGGCCCGCATGTCCTGTTCGAGGAGGACCACTTTGGGCCACGGCTGGGATTTCTCGCCCAGCGTCAGGGTGGCACGGCGCAGGTGCTCACCAGCAAGCGTGTCCTCGTGACGGGCAGCTTCTCTGAGACACAGGCCGGGCCGCCCGACATCGTTCCGCACCTGCGTCCGTACCTGACGCCAGACGACCGACTCGAGGTCGGCCAGCAGGCGCGGTGGATCTCCGTGGAGGTCAACACCCTGGAGCCAGGGCGTGTGTTGAAGGCGCTCATCGAGCTGGAGGCGCTCCTGGGAGCGCGGGCCTGGGTCCGGGTGCAGCCGGACAATCCACTGGCGGAGGCGCTGCACCGTATCCGCAGGGACCTGGCGTCCCGTGCGGGTGGCTCGTCGCCCTGAGTCGTACGCGCTTCCGGGCGTACTTCAGGCCGCCGCGGGGCGGGACACCTCGAGGATGCCGAAGCCGTTGCCGCCGTAGAAGGTGGCGAGCTGCTGGGCGCTCACGGTGAGGGTGCCGCCGCGCACCAGCGGATCCCCGACGAGGTACTGGCCCTCGGGCGTCTTGCCGAGCACGGTGATGAAGTGGCCGCCCGGGTCGCGCCCGTTGAGGTAGTTGCCGACTTCGAGCTGGCTGGAGCCCCAGGCGCTCCAGGCGCCGTAGCCGCCGAGGATGACCGGGTTGCCGCGCGCGAGCGCCTGATCCACCGCGCTCACCACCGGACCAGACAGCGTCGTCGTCCGCGCCCCGAGCGCCCGCAGGCCCTGGGCGAGCTGCGAGGTGCCCATGCGCGTGGAGTACGTGCTGTCGTAGCCGAGCACCGCGTCGCGCACTCGGTCGATGGAGGAGGAGGCCGTCTGCGCCGTGGCCGGAGTCATCAGCCCCAGCGCCGCCAGCGCCATCACCCCGGAGGTCGGGCCACAGTCATTGAATCCGTAGGGGTTGCCTCCGCTGTTGGAGGCAGTGGGGCCCCACTGGGTGAGGAAGAAGCGGTTGGCCTCCTGGAGCGTGGTGGGCAGGCCCGCGCCTGCGGGGGGCGAGGTGGGCGTGCTGGGCACGGTCGGAGTCTGGCCGCCCGGGAAGAGCGTCTGCACGTGGCTGCGGATGAGCTGCTCGTACTGCTGGCCGCGCCAGTCGTTCATGCCTCCCGGGCCTCGGTGCCACGCGCGCGCCGCGGCGTGCGGGCCGCCGTAGGCCCGCGAGAAGTCGGCCAGCTTCTTGGCGGCGAACTCCAGCTGCCACTCGGGCGGGATGCTCACCGCGTTGGCGCCGCGCCCGGCGTAGAAGTTCTGCTGGCCCGGCTGCGTGGTGCGCACCCACGCCTCGAACTCTCCCAGCAGGCCGTTGTCGTCGTAGCCCAGCAGGCCATGGCCCGTGCCATCCAGGTGGACGATGTGGTTCTTGAAGCTCGACTCCTGGAAGACCATGCCGGCCAGGATCTTCGGATCAAAGCCGTACTGGGTGCCGTAGCGCTCGATCGTCGGCCACAGCTCCTGGAGCGTGAACGTGTGGTTGGGCGCGTTGGAGAGCGGCCCCGTGCTGGGCGTGCCCGGCGTCGTCGGCGTCGTGGGTGGAGTCGGCGCCGAGGTGCCGCCCGGCAGGGTGAGCGTCTGGCCCACGTAGATGCGGTCGGGGTTGGACAGCCCGTTGGTGCGCATCAGCGCATCCACCGTGGTGCCGAAGCGCTGGGCGATGCCCGAGAGCGTGTCTCCGGCGCGCACCGTGTACGTGGAAGGCGTGCTCGGAGGCGGGGTGGGCGTCGTCGGCGTGCCGCTCGGGATGCTGAGCTGCTGGCCCACGTAGATGCGGTCGGGGTTGGTGATGCTGTTGGCCCGAGAGAGCGCGTCCACCGTGGTGCCGAAGCGCTGGGCAATGCCCGAGAGCGTGTCTCCCGCGCGCACCGTGTAGACCGTGCCCGTGGCCTGGAACGCGTCAACGCGTGCCGTGGAACGCGTACCAATTGATTGGGATGCTTCGAAGCCGTCCGCGGGCAGGCTGCTCCGGGAGGCGAGGGGAGCAGTCGCGGCGGCAGTCGAAATGGGCGAGTTAACCTTCTGGAAAGACTTGGGAATCTCGTTCGTGGCGATACGCATGATGGGCTCTCGGGAGGGCTGTGGAAGCGTGCGGCTTACACAGCAGTTCTCGGGCCTAATCCGGCGGAGTTTCCGAAAAAGATTTCGCGCTAAATTTTTCTAGAGCTTCTTCGTGGCCTTCTTGTTCGCCACCGGCGCCTTCTGAGCCGCCACGGGCCGGTCCACCTTGAGCAGCTCCAGGTCCGTGGAGTCCCCGGTGGACACCTTGATGATGCCCACCCCGGGCGCGAACCAGATGAAGCTGTCGATCTGCCGACCCTTCGCCCCCGGGCGGCTGGCCCGCGCCGTGGTCGTGTTCTTCACCTTCACCGCCTTGAAGGTGCCCGCGCCGACCGTCACTTCTTCCTCCCCGACGACGGTGGCCTCCTTGTCGAAGGTCGTGGCGATCACCATGCCCGGCATCTTCGCCGACTCGGGCGGCTGCATCTTCACCGACAGCGAATTGCGCCACACCGAGCCCGGCACCATGTTCACCGACGGTGGGACGACCACCCCCTCGGAGGAAACCACCTCCACCTGCATCCCCGAGGCCGACAGCAGCGTGCCCTCCAGGCCGCCAAGCCCCGTGCGCACGCCCTCCGAGGTACAGAAGGCCTCGGTTTCGCCGCGCTTTCCCTTGAGTTCCACCGCCAGGAGTCCCTTCACCCCCTCCGGCACGGCGGTCACTCCCTGGGTCGAAAGCGTCAGCTCCGAAGATCGACCCGCCCGGTAGGTCAGCTTCAGCCCGTTCTCCAGCGGGAAGTACGGGTTGGGGCAGGGGGCCTCGGCCACGGCCATGTCAGACCGCTGAGGTAGTGGTTCCGGGCTCGCCCCGAGGAGGAGCGAGAGGGCTAGCAAGGGCTGGTACGTAGGACGCCTCCAGAAGGATCACCGGGAAGGTAGGGTGCGTCTCTCACTTTTCAACCCCTTACCGTTCACCGGCGACGGTACAGGGCGTCATCCGAAATGTAGGGTCACACGTTGCATGGTCACGCTTGATCCCCTCATACTCGGCTGGTACAGCTGACCACACGCGGAGGCCGATTTTTCGGCCCTGGAGCGATTTCCACACCCGCGCACCACGCCGCACAGGAGCACCGCTGGATGCGTATCAAGCGCCTGGACATCACTGGCTTCAAGTCATTCATGGAGCGCAGCGTCTTCAGCTTCGGCGAAGGCGTCACCGGCATCGTCGGCCCCAACGGCTGTGGCAAGTCCAACGTGGTGGACGCCATCCGCTGGGCCATGGGCGAGCAGAGCGCCAAGAACCTGCGCGGCCGCGGCATGGAGGACGTCATCTTCAACGGCTCGGAGTCCAAGCCGCCGCTGTCCATGGCCGAGGTGTCGCTCACCTTCGCCATGGAGGAGACGGACGGGCTGGCTCCGCAGTACCAGGGCCTGCCGGAGATCACCGTCACCCGCCGCCTGTTCCGTAACGGCGAGTCCGAGTACCTCATCAACAAGACGACGTGCCGGCTTCTCGACATCACCGAGCTGCTGCTGGGCACGGGCGTCGGCACCAAGGCCTACTCCATCATCGAGCAGGGCCGCGTGGGTCTGATCGTCTCCAGCAAGCCGGAGGACCGCCGGTCGATCATCGAAGAGGCGGCCGGCGTCACCAAGTACAAGGCCCGGCGCAAGGCGGCCGAGCGCAAGATGGAGGCCACCGAGGCCAACCTGCTGCGCGTCACGGACATCACCAACGAGCTGGAGAAGCGGCTCGACACGCTGTCGCGCCAGGCGAAGAAGGCCGAGAAGTACAAGAAGCTCAAGGCGCGCATGCGGGACATCGATCTGCACGCCGCCAGCCACCGCTACCTGGAGCTGCAGGCCGAGAAGAAGGTGCTCGGGATGCGGCTGGAGAGCCTGGGCTCCGAGGAGCGCGAGAACCTGGACCGGGTGCGCGAGCTGGAGGAGGCCATCACCCGGCGCCGCGCGGAGCTGGAGGCGGAGGCCGAGGCCCTGCAGAAGCTCGCCAGCGAGGTCCACGCGCTGGAGCGCGCGGTGCAGCGCGATGACCAGGACCTGGCCTACTGGCGCAAGGATCTGGAGGAGACGAGCGCCCGCGTGGCCCAGGCCGAGGGCGAGCTGAGCCCGCTGCTGGCCCGGCAGGCCGAGATGGCCGAGACCATGGCGGCGCGCGAGGCGGAGCTGACGGGCATCGCCGGGGCGTGGAAGGAGGACGAGGTCGCCATGCAGGTGGCGCAGGAGGAGCTGCGCCGGGTGACGCACCTGCAGACGGAGGTGGCGCTGCGCCTGGAGCAGGAGCGCGCGGGGCTGGTGGCCGTGGCGGCGCGCCTGGCCAACCACGAGTCCAACCTGGTGAACCTCGCCCGCCAGCGCACGGATCTGGAGGCCCGCCGCGAGAAGCTGCGCGTGGAGACGGAAGGGCTGCGCGCGCAGGAGCAGGCGCTGGATGGGGCGCGCACCCAGGTGCTCCAGATGGTGGAGGAGAGCCGCCACAACGCGATCGAGCTGGCCGCGCGCAAGACGCAGGAGGAGGAGGCGCTGGCGAGCACCCGCGCCGCCTTCGCCGAGAGCGAGATCCAGGTCATCAGCCTTCGCGAGGAGCTGGCCGACAAGCGCAGCCGGCTATCCTCGCTGGAGGAGCTGCAGAAGAACTACGAGGGCTTCGACCGCGGTGTGCGCGCGGTGATGGTGCGCGCCGGGCAGCAGTTCCGCGAGCAGGGCATCTTCGGCCTGGTGGCGGATGTGCTCACCGCGCCGCCGCGCTTCGAGCGCGCGGTGGAGGCGGCGCTGGGCGAGCGGCTGCAGCACGTCATCGTCGAGAGCCGGGAGAAGGGCTTCGAGCTGGTGGACTACCTGAAGTCCGCCTCCGAGGGCCGGGGCAGCTTCCTGCCCGTGCCCCTGGACGAGGCGCAGGCGCCCCTGGTGGAGCCGGACTACAGCCGGCCCGGGGTGCTCGGCAGCGCCTTCGCGGAGGTGAAGTACGAGGAGGTGCTGCGGCCGGTGGTTCGGCTGCTGCTCGGGGACGTCGTCATCGTCCAGGACATGGCCTCTGCGCGCGCGTACGCGGCGGCGGGGGGCCCGGTGTGTACCCTCGTCACGCTGGAGGGCGAGGTGGTGCGGGCGGATGGCACCCTCACCGGCGGTGAGCGCGAGGGCGCGGCAGTGGGCGCGCTGCAGAAGAAGCGCGAGATCGCTGAGCTGGCCTCCGAGGTGGCCCGGGTGGAGGAGCGCTACAACGAGATCCTCACCCGGCACTACACGCTCCAGAAGCAGATGGGGCAGACGGAGACGGTGCTCAAGGGGCTGGCGAAGAACCAGCACGCCGAAGAGCTGAACCTCGCCAGCCAGGAGAAGGACCTGCACAAGGCCAGCGAGGACCTGGCACGGGTGCGCGAGCGGCTGGCCACGTTGGACCAGGAGGAAGGGCAGCTGGCGCACTCCCACGGGGCGCTGGTGCATGAGGAGGAGAACAGCCGAGGCGAGGTGGCCCACGGACAGGCGGACCGCGAGGGGCGCGAGGAGCGCGTGCGGCAGCTCTCCGGGGAGATGGAGAACCTCAAGCAGCGGGCGGAGACGGCGTCCTCGGACCTGATGGGGCTGCGCATCAAGGTGGCCGCGGGCAGCGAGCGCGGCGAGGCGGCTCGCAAGGAGCTGGAGAGCTTGCTCACCCAGAAGCGGGAGATGGAAGACCGCGTCCACCGCCTGCGGGTGGTGGTGGGGGAGGGCACCGCGCGCACGGACGAGCTCAAGCACCGCATCGAGGAGACGGACGGGGGCCGCTCGAAGCGGGCCGAGGAGCACCGCCTGGCCGCCGAGACGCTCGAGGGGCGCCGCACCACCCACGCCGCCGTCTCGGCCGAGGTGCGCGAGCAGGACACCCAGTTCCGCGAGCTGCGCGGCCGGGTGGACGAGCTGATGCAGGGCCTGTCGCAGATCTCCCTCAAGGAGCGGGAGATCGCCCTGGAGGTGGAGCACCTGTCGGCCGGCATCCGCGAGCGGCACCAGGTGGAGCTGGAGCTGGAGCTGCACCGCTACCACCTGCTGGCGCCGCTGCCTCCCGAGGCCGAGGCCGAGCTGAAGGACCTGCGCTCCCAGGTGGAGAAGATGGGGGAGATCAACCTCACCGCCATCGACGAGCACGCGGAGCTGTCCAAGCGCTACGACTTCCTGGCGGCGCAGAAGAAGGACCTGACGGCCTCGCTGGAGCAGCTCAAGGAGGCCATCACCCGCATCGATGCGACGAGCCGCGAGCGGTTCAAGCAGACCTTCGACGTGGTGAACGAGAAGTTCCAGGCGGTGTTCCCGCGGCTGTTCGGCGGCGGGCGGGCCAGCCTGGTGCTCACCAACGAGGGGCCGGGCGCCGAGCCGGGCGTGGAGATCGTCGCCCAGCCGCCGGGCAAGAAGCTGCAGAGCGTGAACCTGCTGTCCGGTGGCGAGAAGGCGCTGACGGCCGTGGCGCTCATCTTCGGCATCTTCCTCATCAAGCCGACGCCCTTCTGCCTCCTGGACGAGGTCGACGCGCCGCTGGATGAGGGCAACGTGGGCCGCTACAACGACATGGTGAAGGAGATGAGCAGCCAGTCGCAGTTCATCCTCATCACCCACAACAAGCGGACCATGGAAGTGGCCGACACGCTCTACGGCGTGACCATGGAGGAGCCGGGCATCTCCAAGCTGGTGAGCGTGAAGCTGCGCGAGGCCAAGGCCGCCAACGACAACATCTCGGCGGCCTGAGTCACGGCTACACGGAGAGGAGCTCCAGCGCGAGTCGGTGGTAGGCCTCGCGCTGGGCCAGCCCGTTGAAGCCCCCGTTGATGCGGCGGGTGATTTCCCGGAAGTCGCCCGCGTCCGCGAGCGCGTTGAGCCCCCGGCCCTTCCAGTACCAGCCCGCCACGCGGAAGCCGATGTCCAGGTCCGCGGCGCGGGTAGGATTGCCCTCCAGGTCGATGCCCAGCGCCCGACCGGCGGTCCGGTAGTTGGATCGGCCCGTGAGCTGGATCGGGCCCCGGCCCTTGTAGCGAGGGCCATCCCCCGGCTCGGTGTTGCCCAGGTCCTTGCGTCCCTCGTACGCCTCTCCGGAGGCGATCTCCTCGAAGAAGCGCAGCTCGCCGCTCTCGTGGGCCAGCTGCGCGAGGAAGGCCGCCTGGCGCTGAGGGGTGGTGATGTCCGCCTCGGCCATCGCGGCGTTGAGGTGGGGCAGGCACGCGGCGGCACGGCTGTCCGACAGCCTGGGCATGAGGTCCTGAAGCTGTTGCAGGGAGATGCCCCCGCCCGTGGCGGCCGTGGGCGGCTCGGCCTGGACTCCGAGCGCCGCCCAGGTCCGAGGGCCCACCGCGCCGTCCACGGTGAGGCCGTGGGCCCGCTGGAAGTCCCGGACCGCCGCCTCGGTCCTCGCGCCGAATTGGCCATCCGCCGCGCCGGGAGCGAAGCCCGCCGCCGCGAGCCTGCGTTGGAGCTCGGCGACCTCCGGGCCGCGCGAGTTCAGGCTCAGGGTGCTGGAGGCGAGCGAAGGGTGGAGCGAGGGCGAGGGCATGGAAACCTCCGGGTGCGTACGCCTCAAGGTGGAGCGGGCTCGCCGGACTTGTGAGAAGCCCCCCGGTGCGAGCGCTCCCTGCTCTCCCGCCTGCCTCTCCTCAGCCCCGCGCGGCGCTCAGCACAGGGTCTCCATGGCGCCCAGCTGCTCGAGCAGCTCCTGGGGGTGCTGGGCCTCGAAGAGGCGATCCGCCAGGCCATGGCTCGCCAGCCGCGCCACATGGGCCAGCCGGACGAGGTGGGAACGCCCCCGCTCGGCGCTCACGAGGACCACCAACAACCGCAGTGGCAGCCCATCCGGCGTGTCCACACTCAGCGGGCTGGCCAGGGTCACCAGCGCCGCCGTGGGATGGGTGCCGGCGATGAGGGCGTGGGGTACGGCGACGCCATTGCCCACCGCGCTGGAGACCTCGCTCTCGCGCTGCCGCAGCGCCGCCACCAGTTGCGCGGCTCCGACTCCGGGGCAGGCCGAGGTCAGACGCCCCGCGGCCACATCCAGCGCATCCTCCAGCCTCGCACAGGAGAGCTGGACGACCAGCCGCTCGGGAGCCAGCAGGTTCGCCAGCGTGGGCACGGGCTCGTCGCGGCGGGCCTCTCGCAGGGGAAACTCCTCGTCGAGGAGCCGCCGCACGCGGGCAAGCTGCGGCCCGGTCAGCCGCCGCCGCGCGATGTCCAGGAAGAGCTGTCCGGCCCCGGGCTCCTGCTCCAGGTAGCTGGAGACGAAGGGGCTCACCCGGTGCGCCACGTCCATCAGCAGCGTGGGGGGCACGTCCAGTTCCCGGGCGATGGCGGCGAGCCGCTCGGGCGTGGGCACCGCGTCCAGGCCGTGCTCCACCCGGCTGAGGTACGCGCTGGAGACGCCAATGCGGCGGGCCAGGTCTCTCAGAGAGAGGCCCGCATCCACTCGCAACAAACGCAGTGTGGCTCCCAGGTGCATCGGGGATTCACCTCGCTACGGGAAGTGCTTCGACCGAAGAGGACGCCGAGGCCTTCTCGGCCAGCGGCTCCGGCTGGCGGACGATGAGCAGGGAGCAAGAGGACTCTCCGATGAGGCGCTCGCGGTGCAGACCGAAGAGCCGGTCCTCGAGGCCCCACTCCGCGCCGACACCGATCACGATGAGCTCATAGCCCTGTGTCGCCTCCTGCAGCGCCGCCTCCTCGGGAGTCGCGTGCGCCACGGCCTTGAAGCGCACCCGGCCGGACTGCTCGGGGAAGAGCTCATCCACCAGGGAGCGACCGACCGTGCTGGCCGTATCCCGCTCGGGTTGGGTGACGTGCAGCACTGTCACCTCCGCGCCCGTGTGCTGGAGCAGTCGCCGCGCCAGGTCGAGCGCCGCGCGGTCATGCCGGCTGCCGATGAAGGGCACCAGCACCCGGCGGATCTCGGACAGGCCTCGGTCCACCAGCACGGCCACGTTCGTGCTGGCGTCCTTCATCACCTCGTGGACAGTGCCGCCCAGCATGGTCTGGCTGAACAGCGGCTTGTGCCAGCCGAGCAGGACGAGATCCGCGCGCTTGGCCTCGGCGGTGCGGCAGATGTCCAGCGCCGGCTCCATGGAGACGAAGGAGAGGGGATTCACCGTCAGGCCCAGCTTGCTGGCGCTGCTCATCAGCGGCGACAGGGCGCCTTCCTCGGAGGGCTTCGGACTCTGCCGGGCCGGGAAGAGCGCCCGCTCCGTCGGAGAGCTGAGGTGGAGGGCGTAGAGCTGGGAGCTGTCCGTGCTTCCTCGCGTGAGCGCCTGTCCCAGCGCCACCATGCCCGGCCCCGTTTGGCCGTGAGAGACGCACATCAGCACGGTGAAGGGCGGTGCGCCGCTCACCACCGGGGCGATGCCCACGCGGTCTCGCGCCAACTCCGCGGGCGGGTAGATCCACTTCAAGAGCGGCGTGGTCATGAAGGTCGTCACCAGGGCCATGATGACCATCATCGTGAACAGGGTGGGGGAGATGACGCCCAGGTCGAGGCCGAGGTTGAGGACGATGAGCTCCATCAGGCCTCGGGTGTTCATGAGGATTCCCACCGCGCCCGCCTCGCGCCAGCGCAGGCCCGTCAGCCGGGCCGCCACCGCGCTGCCGCCGAACTTGCCCAGGCAGGCCAGGACGATGATGAGCCCGCAGATCGTCCACGCCTCGGGGCTGTTGAGCAGCCCCAGCTGGGTGCGCAGGCCGCTGTAGGCGAAGAACACGGGCAGTAGCAGCACCACCGCCACGTCCTCCAGCTTCTCCGCCAGCGCCTGAGCCAGCCCGCCCTCCTTGGGGATGACGGCGCCCAGCATGAAGGCGCCAAAGAGCGCGTGGATGCCGATGAGCTCCGTGGCCCAGGTCGAGGCCAGCAGCAGCACCAGCGTGGCGGCGACGACGTTCTGGGTGAGCCCTTCCTTGTTGGCCACGCGTGCGCCCAGCCGATGCAGGAAGGGACGCACCGCCATCAGCATGAAGAAGATGTAGCCGAGCGCCATCACCGTCGTGATCGCCGCGTGGCTCAGGTCCGTGGCCCGGACGATGGACACCACGAAGGCCAGCAGACACCACGCCGTCACGTCGTCCACCGCGGCGCAGGTGATGGCGATGACGCCCACCTTCGATTGCATCAGCCCGCGCTCGGTGAGGATGCGCGCCAGCACCGGGAAGGCGGTGATGCTCATCGCCACGCCCATGAAGAGCACGAAGGAGCTGAAGGCCACCTCCGGGCTCGACAGCCGCGGGTAGAGCCACAGTGCCGCCACCGAGCCCAGCGCGAAGGGAACGATGATGCTCGTGTGGCTGATGGCCACCGAGCTGTGGCCGCGCCCCTTGAGCAGCTTCGGATCCAGCTCCAGGCCGATGAGGAACATGAAGAGGATGAGGCCCACGTCGGCCAGCATCTTCAGCGTCGGCATGGCGGTGGCGGGGAACAGCGACTGCATGAAGTCAGGCGCCAGCCACCCCAGCAGCGAGGGCCCCAGGACGATGCCCGCCACCACCTCGGCGATGACCAGCGGCTGGCCCATCCACCGCGCCACCTTTCCGATGAGGCGCGAGGCGCTGATGATGACGATCAGCTGCACGATGAGCAGGGTGAGCGGGCTGTGGATGAGGGCGTGCATGGCTCTCCTTTGCTTGTTAAGTTCTCCCTTATCAACGGGCCTTGCAGCGCGTCAACCCAGGAGGTTGGCATGAGCGGCACCCGTCTGCCAACTCCATGGGTAGTCTCGGGCGCTCGTCTCCACGAACTCCGGGCCCTGAATGAAAAAAGCGCGGGCTCCGCGTGGGGGCCCGCGCCTTCATGGGTTCAGCACTTTGAGGTTCGACTACTTGCGCTCCTTGGGGCAGGCGTCCGCGTCGGCCTGGCGGCGCGCGCGGGCTCCCGCCAGGTCCTTCTGGGTGGTGTCCAGCGAACCCTGGCTCGCCGTCTCCACCTCGCTCCAAGCGGCGTCCTTGGCCTTGAGCTGCTGGACGAGCGCCACGGTCTGCTGCTCCACGGACTGCTGTGCCTCGAGGGAGGCGATCCACGCGTCGGAGGTCTGCACCAGCGTGGCGCACTTCTCGCGGAGCTGGGGCACCAGGCCAAAGTTCTTCTTGGGGTCCTTCTGGTACTCCTTCACCAGCGCGTCATAGACGTCCGCCGCGTTGTCCCGGTTGCCGTAGGCGATGGCGGCCGCGCCCGCGCTCTGATTGCGCACCAGCTCCAGCTGGTAGAAGAGCAGCTCCGGGGCCAGGTTGGCCGCGGGCTGGGTGGCCAGCGAGTGGAAGTGGACGAAGCGGTAGGGGAACGAGAGCTCGTCCGAGCTGAGCTTCGCCGGCAGGGCGGCGATCTTCTCCTTCAGGCAGGCGGCCAGCTGGTCGCCCTCGGTGCTGCCGCTGGGCTCGAAGGTGACCTCGGCCGGGGTGGAGGCGGTCTTCCGCAGGGTGAGCTTCGCGCTGAGAGACGGCGGCGCCTGGGTGGTGTAGGGCGCGTAGCACTCGCACCACTTCGCCTGCGCGAGCCGCACGGTGCCCGAGAAGTCCGAGCCCTCGTTGGTGCCGAAGGTGACGGAAGGGCTGTTGGCCTTCTCGTGGATGAACTCCGTCTGGGACTCCACCGGCTGGGCGCCCTGGGCCAGCGGCTGGATCGGCACCAGCGCGTTCACCGCGTCCTGCACGCACTTCTGGCCCTCGGGGGTGAGGTTGTCCCCGGACACCGAGTGGGTGGCGGCCGCGGCGGTGACGCTCGTCTTCACCGTGACCTTGGTGGTGGCGCCGCCCGCGCGGCTCTTCGGATCCACCAGGCACTCCATCACCTGGGGGCGGATGGAGACGAGCGCGCCCACCAGGAGGCCCTGGTTGGCGGGCGGGGGCAGGGTGAGCGGGCGCGACTGGCAGGTGGCCACGTCGAAGGCGGGCTGGTTGGTGATGCGCATCCGCTCTTGAACGGTGGTGGCCTGCGAGCCATCGGTCTTCTGCGGACCCGCGCAGGCGGCGGTGACGAGGAAGGACGCTACGGCGAGACGGCGCAACGACATGGGTGGGTTCCCCTCCGGACGGCTAGGTGCGAGCGGCTACTTATCAAGCCCCTCGGCGTTCTTGAGATCCTTCAGGCGCAGCCCGTTCTTCTTCAGCAGGCGGTAGAGGCTCTGCATGGACAGGCCCGTGCGCTGCTCGGCGGCCTTCATGTCGAAGGCCACCTCCTTCATCACCTCGGCGAAGTAGAAGCGCTCGAAGTCGGCGAGCACCCGGTCCTTGGCCTCGTGGTAGTTCATGCCCACCACGAGCTCGCCCACGCTGGTGTTGGGCTCGGCGGCGCTCTCGGTCTTGCGCTGCGGCTGGGCCATGAAGTCCAGCCAGCTCGTGTTGCCCGTCTCCTGCATCAGGGCGCCGCGCTCCAGCACGTTGCGCAGCTCGCGCACGTTGCCCGGCCACTCGTAGCCCTCGAAGAGCGACAGCGTCTGCGGGGTGAGCTCGAAGTTGGCCTTCAGCGCCTGGAGCAGCGAGTGCGACAGCACCGGAATGTCCTCGCGCCGGGTGCGCAGGGGCGGCAGCCGCACACGCGCCACCGCCAGCCGGAAGTACAGGTCGGCGCGGAAGCGGTTCTGGCGCACGTCCTCCTCGAGGTTGCGGTGGGTGGAGGCAATCACCCGCACGTTCACCGGCACCGCGCCCCCATCCAGCGTGGGCACCTCGCGCGTCTCCAGCACGCGCAGGAGCTTGGGCTGCAGCGCCAGCGGCAGCTCGCCCACCTCGTCCAGGAAGAGCGTGCCGCCCTGGGCCGCCTCGAACACGCCGCGCACGCCCTTGTCCTCATCGTCCGCGGCGCGCATGGAGCCGAACAGCTCGCGCTCGGCCTTCTCCTCGGTGATGAGGTTGCAGTCCACCACCTTGAAGGGGCCGTGCCGGCGGGCCGAGTGCTGGTGGACCGCGCGCGCGGCCAGCTCCTTGCCCGTACCCGTCTCCCCTTCGATGAGCAGGTTCATGTCCTCGCGGGAGATGCGGCGCAGATCCGCGAACACCAGCCGCATGCGCTCCGAGGCGCCCACCAGCGAGCCGAAGGAGTCGGCGCCCGAGGGCACCTCCACCTCGGTGGTGCGCGTATCGGGCTTGATGGACAGCTTCGTCTTGCCCAGCTGCACCTTGTCGCCGGACTGCAGCACCACCTGGAGCACCTGCCGCCCGTCCAGGTAGGTGCCGTTGCGGCTGCCGAGATCCCTCAGCAGCAGCCCCTTCGAGGTGCGTTCGATCTCCAGGTGCCGGCGGCTGACGGTCGGATCCGTGAGGACGAGATCACTCGCCGGATCCGAGCCCACGCGCACCAGCGAGTCCTGGGTGGAGATCTTCTTGCCTTTGTCCGGCCCGGCCGAGACCTCGACCGTCCACTCGCGCACTTGGATGCGCACGGGGCGGCCTTCGACTTCCGTCATTACGGACTGGGTGACTTCGGGCTTGTCGGTCATGGCTGTTCGCCTTCCGCGCCCGGGCCGCGGCTGGAGCCCGGCGCACACTGGATTCGCCCTCTTTACGGGGATTAGGACGCAGGGAGCAAGACAAACAATCTCACGGCAGGAGGATCCGAGAGCTACCGCGCGTTGTACCTGGGCGTTGGACCTGGGCCTGGACGGGGGCAGGTGCCAGCCGCACTCGGGCCAGAACTTGGGGCAGGGCGGGCTCTCCCTCCACCTGGAGGATGACGTCGCCGGGCGTCAGCGCGCCCTCCGGGGGTACGGACAGGACGTACAGCCCCGCGGGGAAGCGGATCATCCGGTCCAGCACAGCGGGCTCCAGCGTGGGGTTGGCGAAGCGCAGGCGCTGCTGGCGCAGGAGCTCGGCATCCAGCGGATCCATCAGGGCCAAGGCGCCCACGTGAGAGGGGCGCGCCTCATCGGTGTACTCGAAGGCTCCCCAGGGCACGAACGCCACAGTGGCCAGCGCGGGGGAGGGCTCGCGTGGGGCATGCAGGTGGTCCTCCAGCTTGTGGAGCGCCTCGCGGGTCAGCCCCTCCATGAGGCGGGTGAGCTCCGGAGCGGGGTCGGCGCCATCATCGGTGCGCTCGGCGAAGGGGTCCGCCTGGGCCTCGCCGGACACCTCCAGCACGCGCTGGCGGGTGGAGGGGTGGAGCACCTCCACGTGGCCCAGATAGGTCGTCTCCTCCACCGTGCTCTGGCCCACGGTGCGGCCCTGGGCGTCGAGCAGCTCACCCTGGCCGGACTGGGTGCGGCGCTCGGCCCAGGCGCGCAGCACCAGCGCCTGCTCGGGCCGCACGCCGTAGGGGACGAGCCGGGTGACCGCGTTGCTCGCGGCCCAGGCGTTGTCATCCTCCGGCCGGTACACCTTGAACTCGGAGGGGCCGAAGAAGAGGGCGCTCTCCCCAGCCTCGGCGAGCGCTACGTCGATGAGCCGCTGGGACAGCTCGAAGGAGCGAAAGGCCGGCTCGGGCCAGCGGAAGAGGAAGGGGTAGACCATCACTGCGGAGGCGGACAGCTCCGAGGGGATGTCACCGCGAGTCTGGTACGCCGTCGACCGGCACGCGGGGCCCGCCAGGGCCAGCAGCAGGACGGCGCCAACGAAGGACAGGCCGGCACGTTTCACGGCCGGTGAGTCAAGACCATCAGCCCCGCGGAATCCAGTTGGACGCCGCGGGGCGAGGCACGAGCGCTAGTAACGGGCGGGTGAGTCGCTGGCGGGGAAGGACTCCTTGGACTCCTCGTCCACGATGTCGTCCTTCGCGTTGCCGCCGGACCTCACGTTGGCGTTGGTGACGTCCTTCATGTCCCGCTTGCCACGAGAGCCCTTGCCGGAGGAGGCCTGCTGGGAGCGCCCGATGCCCCCCGCGCTCGCGTGGGTGATGCGGCTGCCGAGGAGGTTCTTGGCCCTCTCGGAGAGGTTGCGGTGCTCGTCCTGCAAGTCCTTGAAGAACTGGACCAGCTCCTGATCGCCTGCCTCCTGGGCGTCGCGGATGTACTGCTCACACGTCGCCGCCCCTTCGAGCAGGTGGTACAGCGAGCTGATCAGGTTGTAGTGCTCGTCCCGAGTCCCCGTCTGTTGCTCTTCACCGGCCATATGGGTGCCCTCCGCTGGTGGGATTCCTGCCAATGCCAGGAAGCTATTCACGCCAGTGGGGCCCACGGGGAGGCCTGCTCCCCTGCCTGCTCTACCCCTGCAGCAGGGGCTGGAGCTTGCCATCCCGGTCGAGCTGAGCCAGGTCGGTGTAGCCGCCCACGTGCGTGTCGCCGATGAAGATCTGCGGCACGGTGCGCTGCCCGCCGCTCATCTCCACCAACTGCTCGCGCATCTCGTCGTTTCCGCTGACATCCACCTCCTCGTAGTCCACGCCCTTGCGCTTGAGCAGATCCTTCGCCCGGACGCAGTAGCCGCAGAACTGGGTGGTGTAGATCTTCACGGGCTTCACAAAATCCTCCTGGAGCAACCCCCTCCGTCCAAAACTAAGGGGCAGGGTGGCCGCGCGCCACCTTCCCCGAAAAAGACGACGGCCCCCAGTTCCGCGAAGGAACCGGAGGCCGTGTCCACCTCGGCGCTCAGGGCGCCGGGGAGGCGGGCAACTACATGCCCATGCCGCCCATGCCGCCCATGCCGCCCATGCCGCCAGCGCCGGCCGGCATCTTGTCGTCATCGGCCTTCGGACGGTCGGCCACCATCGCCTCGGTGGTGAGCATGAGCGAGGACACGGAGGCCGCGTTCTGCAGCGCCGTGCGGCTCACCTTGGCCGGGTCGATCACGCCCGCGGCCAGCAGGTCCTCGTAGGTGCCGGTGGCGGCGTTGAAGCCGTACGCGCCGGTGCCACCCTCCTTGACCTTGTTCACCACCACGCTGCCCTCCAGGCCGCCGTTGCCGACGATCTGGCGCAGGGGCTCCTCGAGCGAGCGGCGGATGATCTCCACGCCGAACTTCTCGCCCTCGACGGCCTGCACGCCCTCGAGCGCCTTGACGCAGCGGATGAAGGCCACGCCGCCGCCAGGGACGATGCCCTCCTCGACGGCCGCGCGGGTCGCGTTGAGCGCGTCCTCCACGCGAGCCTTCTTCTCCTTCATCTCGGTCTCGGTGGCAGCGCCCACGTTGATGACGGCCACGCCGCCCACGAGCTTGGCCAGACGCTCCTGGAGCTTCTCGCGGTCGTAGTCGCTGGTGGTCTCCTCGATCTGGGCGCGGATCTGCTTCACGCGCGCCTCGATCTCCTTCTGCGCACCGGCACCGTCGACGATGGTGGTGTTGTCCTTGTCGATGGTGACGCGCTTGGCGCGGCCCAGGTCGGCCAGCGTCAGGCTGTCCAGCTTGATGCCCAGGTCCTCGGCGATCATCTTGCCGCCCGTCAGGGTGGCGATGTCCTCGAGCATGGCCTTGCGGCGGTCACCGAAGCCCGGCGCCTTCACGGCCGCCACGCTCAGCACGCCACGGATCTTGTTCACCACCAGGGTGGCCAGGGCCTCGCCCTCGACCTCCTCGGCGATGATCAGCAGGGGCTTGCCCGAGCGCGCCACCTGCTCCAGCACCGGCAGCAGGTCCTTCATCGACGAGATCTTCTTCTCGTTGATGAGGATGTAGGGGTCGTTGAGCACCGCCTCCATGCGGTCCGGGTCCGTCACGAAGTACGGAGACAGGTAGCCGCGGTCGAACTGCATGCCCTCCACCACGTCGAGGGTGGTCTCCAGGCCCTTGGCCTCCTCGACGGTGATGACGCCCTCCTTGCCGACCTTCTCCATCGCGTCCGCGATGATCTGGCCGATGGTGGTGTCACCGTTGGCGGAGATGGTGCCGACCTGGGCGATCTCCTTCTTGTCCTTGGTGGGCTTGGCCATCTTCTTCAGCTCGGCCACCACCGTGGCGACGGCCTTGTCGATGCCACGCTTGATGTCCATCGGGTTGTGCCCGGCGGCCACCAGCTTGGCGCCCTCGCGGAAGATCGCCTGCGCCAGCACCGTGGCGGTGGTGGTGCCGTCACCGGCCACGTCGGAGGTCTTCGAGGCAACCTCCTTCACCATCTGCGCGCCCATGTTCTCGAACTTGTTCTCGAGCTCGATCTCCTTGGCGACGGTGACGCCGTCCTTGGTGATGGTAGGCGAGCCGAAGCTCTTCTCGATGACGACGTTGCGGCCCTTGGGCCCCAGGGTGACCTTGACCGCATCGGCCAGGATGTTCACGCCGCGGAGGATCGCCTCACGCGCGCGTACGTCGAAAATGATGTCCTTCGCCATTTGGAATTCCTCGGATGAAAGGTGGGAGAGCGGGGTGGATTACTTCTCGATCACGCCGAGCACATCCTCCTCACGGAGGATCAGGTGCTCCTCACCGTCGATCTTGATCTCGGTGCCCGCGTACTTGCTGAAGAGGATGGTGTCACCGGCCTTGATGTCCATCGGGCGGACCTTGCCGTCCTCGAGGACCTTGCCGTTGCCGACGGCGACCACCTTGCCCTCCAGCGGCTTCTCCTTGGCGGTGTCGGGGATGAACAGACCGCCCTTGGTCTTGTTCTCCTCGGCGACGCGCTTGACGATGAGGCGATCCTGCAGGGGACGAATCTTCATGGTGGGTCTCCTTCAGTTACGCGCCCGGCATGGAGCCGTGCGCTCGGGGTGTAGGTTGGGCCTGCCGGCCCGGGGGGCATTAGCACTCTCGGGTCGGGAGTGCTAACGCCTCAGCGCGGCGGATAATAACCAGGGAAGTCACCCCGTCAAGCGAGCCGGGTGCAGGTCCTTGTGTCCCGCTAAACACCCGTGCCGACAGCCCTTTTTTCCGCTGTTGGCCGTCTGTCACACATCTCGCCCCGCGGCACGATCCACATAGGGAATTGGCACTCTCATGGCGAGAGTGCCAGCGTAAGTGCCCGGAAAGACTGGGGTCCGCTTTTGCGACGGTCAGTGTCCGTTGGTACCCTTTTCCTCAGCCCCCCGTGAACGAGGCTGGGGGTGGGAGGTCGATGCGAATGAGTGAACTGGTGACCAGCTCTTCACTGAAGGAGTTCTTCAAATCGATCCTGGAAGAGGTCATCCGGCGGCAGCGCGTAGTGATTGCCGAGCTGACGGAGTTCTACCTCGTCAACCTGCTGGCCGACTTCGCCACCACGGACAAGCTGTTCAGCCAGGAGCAGGAAGGCCGCAAGGACCACGAGCCACTGGCGGTGCTCTACCACCAGGCCCTGCTGCAGGAGCGCGAGGCGCGCATCCGGACGCTCCGCCGCCTGGGGGACGTGTCGCTGTACAAGGCGGGCTTCTTCGCCGGCTCGCTGCAGGCCAGCGCGGTGGGCGCGGACTACTACATCCAGATGGGTGGCACGGCCTACGGGCACGTGGCCGACCTCTCACCCGCCGCGGGCTTCGCGGATGTGTACCGCGAGCTGTGCGCGAAGTTCCGGGCGCTGGTGGAGGTGCTGGAGGAGATCGCCGCGCGCGGCATGGTGCAGGGCGGGCCCAGCGGCACGCTGAAGGTGTACGAGAGCTGGGCGCGCACCGGCAGCAACAAGCTGGAGCGGGTGCTGGTGGACGCGGGGATGCTCACGCCCAAGGGGCACATGCCCAACTAGCCGGGAGGCTGCATGATCGGTCGAGTCCAGGATCACCTGGAGGCCATCTATGGCATCACCTGTGAGGCGCGGGCCGAGACCTTCGTGGTGGACACGGAGGCCGCGGTCCAGCTGGGCGGTACTGGCCGGACGGAGGAGGAGCTGCTGGTAAGCGAGGCGGAGGGGGAGCTGGAAATGGCCCTCTACCTGGCGCCCTCGCTGCTCAGCCGGCTCAAGCCGTACGAGGCGGGGCCGGTGGGCCACCTGCTGGACGGGGACCTGGACGGGTACTGCCAGCTGGCCGAGGGCGTCTCGCACTTCCTCTATGTGGCGCACACCGCGGCGCACGGGCGGGCCCTCTCCCTGCTGGAGCTGGAGGCCCAGGCCGAGGTGGACAAGTTCGCCGTCTGCCTGCTGCACCGCTGGGGGGAAGGGGTGAAGGCCTGGGCCCAGGAGCTGCTGCGCCGGCTCTTCGACCGGGTCTCCTACCATGCCCGACTGTCCCCCCAGGAGCGCTGGCGGTACGAGCAGGCCAACCGGCTGTCGCGTAACTTCTGCTCGCGGCTGATGGTCCACGTGGCGGAGCGGCGGCTGGACCGGCTGCTGTCGGAGCTGCGCTACGCCTACCGGCTGGGGGCGGAGGCCAAACTGGCCCACTTCGCCTACGCGACGACGTAAGCCCCTCCGGGCCCGCTTTTCAGGGTAGGGTGGGCCCGTATGCCGCGTGAGGCGTCCGCCGGAGGTGTGGTCATCCGCGAGAACGCGGGGAGCTGGGAGGTGGCGGTGATCCGCCCCCACGGGCGCAACCTATGGGCGCTGCCCAAGGGGCACGTGGATCCCGGCGAGACTCCCGAGCAGACCGCCACGCGAGAGGTGCGCGAGGAGACGGGGGTGACGGCCTCGCTCATGGCCTCGCTGGGGGAGATCCGCTACGTCTACCAGTTCCGGGGGCAGCGCATCTTCAAGCGCGTCCACTTCTTCCTCTTGCGCTACGAGGCAGGAGAGCTGGGAGTGCTCCCACCCGGCCCTCGCGTGGAGGTGGACGAGGTGCGCTGGGTGCCGCTGGCACAGCTCGTCTCGTTGCTGGGGTACAAGGGGGAGAAGTCCATCGCCGCGCGCGCCACACGCCTGCTTCGCGCGGGGGACTCGACTCCCCCCGGGGTGCTCCCTCAGGGAGCGGGCAGCTAGACGGCCGGAGGCGTCGGAGCGGGGGCGGCACCGGCGGCGGCGGCGGCCTTGGCCTCGTCGCTGGCGTACTTGCCCGACAGCGCCTCGCGCACGTCGCGGTCGAACTTCACGCGGCCGGTGGCGATCTCACGCAGGGAGAGCACGGGCGGCTTGTTCTTGGAGATCTCGATGATGGGGCGGGCGCCGGCCATCAGCTGGCGGGCGCGCTTGGCGCCGAGCAGCACCAGGGCGAACCGGTTGTCCACGAGGGGGAGGCAGTCTTCGACGGTAATGCGGGCCATGGAATCCCTTTGGCGACTCTTGAAGAACGTCGGAACCTAAAGAGCAGGCCGGGCCGAGTCAAGGAAGGACAACGAAGAGGGGCAGGCGAGCGAACGGCGGCCCGACCTGCCCCAGGGTGCTCCCGAAACCTGACCGACTAGTCCTTCTTGGTCAGGTCGGCGCGGATCTCGCCGTTCGGGTTCATGTTGGTGTGGATGTTGACGTACATCTTGCCGCCCTCGAAGTTCGTCACGTCCGTGTCGGTCAGCTTCACGTCGCTGCACTTCGGGGTGACCGAGCCCTCGGCCTCGGCGCCGATGCTGCCGCTGGTGGCCGCGGGGACCTTCAGGTGGCAGAAGATCGGCCCGGTGCCGTCCGAACCCACGGGGCCGTGGATGTGGGCGCTGGCGGCGTTGCCGCTCAGGCCCGTGAAGTCACCATCGACATCCAGGCTCTCGCCGTCGACCTTGACGGTGACGCTGCCGCTGGCGCTGGTCGTGACCGCCGTGGGCTTCTGCGCGGCGCCGCTCAGCGTGCCGGTCAGCTCCGTGCCGCCACCACACGCCACCAGCGCCAACGTCGACACACATGCGATGAAAAGACGATTCGCCTTCATTGTGTAATCCTCCTTGAGTGACCCACGCGGCGCTGGAGAGTCCGAACGGCAGGGCTCGAGGCCGTGCCGGGGGCTGGAAGTGAGGTACTGGCCGAGTGGGGTTGCCTGCCTAACAAGCGGCCCTGACAACAGCCAGCTTTTGGCGGGGGAAGCGTCGCGTCATGGACCAAAGTCTGGCACTTGGATGCAGTCGCTAAGCCTTCCAATACCGAACAGTTGCCAACTGCCTTTGGCGTAGAGGATGCGGCCCTGCGCATCCCAGCACTCCTGGAAGCTGGCGCCCAGCAGGTCTCCCACGAGGATGGTGTACATCCCCACGCCGCCACTGCTCGGAGTCCACCGACTGGTGATCTCCACATCCTCCTTGGCGTTGCCTGGCACCGCGTCGGTGTTCTTCAGCAGGAATCGCATCTCGCCGAAGCCGCCCGTCTGCTCCCGGTAGGTGTAGCGGATCTCGGAGGAGGTGGTGGAGGGCGCGGCGAAGATCATCTCCACCCGGATGGGCTGTTGCCGGGTCTGGTAGCCGATGTCGAGCCGCCGCAGTCCGCGCAGCCCCTCGCCCACCTCGAGCCCCTTGGCCACGGCTTCCTCGATGAAGAGGTGCAGCTCGCCCTCGCCCTTGCGGATGCCAGCGTCCGCCTTGAAGGAGCCCTCCAGGAAGGACCACCACGTCTCATCGCCGGCCTTCGAGCGCTTGTATTGGAGGCGGTAGTCGAAGGAGTCCCCGTCGCGCTCCATCACGAAGCGTGCGTCGTGGCCCGGCCGCTTCGAGTCCGCGAAGGGGCCCCAGGTCCGGCGGGTCGGCTCGCGCGTGGTGGGCGGCGTGGTGCGGATGGCTTCGAGCAGGCTCAAAAGCCCGTCCAGCCCCGCGTTGAAGGTCCCCGAGGCCTCCTGGGTGCTCTTGTAGATATCGGAGGGGTCTCCCAGGGCCAGCCCATCCCGACGCCGCGCCAGCCCCTGGCCCGAGCTCTTGCCGCTGCCGGGAAGCTTGCTGGCCAGCTCCTCGCGCGTCGGCAGCGCGTTGAGGTACTCGAGGTCATCGTTGGAGAAGTTGCCGCCGCACGCGGCCAGGAGGCAGAGCAGGGCGGGCCCGAGGTGTCGCATCGCGCGCTCCTTAGAGTTCATACGTCACCAGCGCCGCCAGCTCCCAGTAGCCGAGGGAGCTCTGCGCATCGACGTTGTAGATGAGGTAGTGGACGCGGCCTCTCCCGGTGAGGTGCAGGCTGCGCAGAAGGCGATAGCGCAGCCCGGCCACCAGTCCGGGAGAGAACGACGCGTAGTACTGATCCGGGAAGGTGCCGCCGTCGAACTTGCGGCCCATATAAAGGTATGTGAGCCGCGCGCCCGCGAAGGGGCGCAGCTCGCCCAGGCGCCACTCGGTGGCCAGGGTGGTGCCCAGGTTCAGCACCGAGTAGCGGTAGCCAGCGCCCTCCACGGTGTCCAGGTCCAGCCTCGCGGCGCGCCCGCCCAGCGTCACGTCGAAGCTCCACACCCAGTCCTCGCGGAAGTAGTCGTGGAGGTTCGCCTCCGCGCCCACCAGCGGCACCGAGAGGAACAGCGAGCGGCGGATGGACGGATCGAAGAAGGACTGCATGCCGCCCGTCAGCCCCACCGTCCAGTACGAGCCACTCCCGCGAGCGCCCTTCACCGGGTCGTCCGAGAAGGGCGCGTCCCGCAGCCGTGCCTCCTCCAGCACCGTCTCCTGGCCGCGCCGCACCACCACCTCGCCGATGCGCAGCCGGTCTTCCATGCGACGCTTCACCCGGTAGGTGCCGGGCGCGAGCGCCACCCGCCGCTCCGTGTCCTGCACCTTGTCCAGCTCCGCCACCACCAGCCCCGCCGGATCCACGAAGTAGTAGGCGCCGGCGGGCGCGGCGCGCGGCACCACCAGCCCCTCCGAGGCGCTCAGGTCCGTGAGCACCAGGTCGCCGTTGCCCGCGAGGTCATAGCTGAACGTGGGGTGCTGGGGCCCCGCGCTGCTGGCCGCCGTGTCCGCCACCGTGCGGGCGTACGCGTGCGAATACGCCTCGAAGAGCGTCACCCGGCCGTCTCCGGAGCGGTCCGCGTCTCCCAGCAACCCGCTGGTCAGGTGGTGGGAGAAGTAGCTGCCGCCGATCGCGTCCGACTCCTGCGAGTCCTCGTCCGCCGAGCTGGAGGTGAGGATGACCATGCCGCGCGCGTCCCGGGCGGCCCCCGAGTCGATGGCGAAGGCGGGGGCGCGCCGGGCGCCCTTCGTTCGCGTGAGCGCGCCGGAGCGGCACGAGTCCAGGATGGCGATGCGGATGTCCGCGGGCGCATTGGCGAGCCGCTGCTTGAGCGCCTCGAAGGGCAGGCGCGTGTCCCCCAGCCGCAGCGCGCCATCCTTCGCGTGGCCCGAGTAGTAGATGAAGAGCGCGGTGCGCTCGCCCCGGGCCCGGGCCGCCTTCACCTGGGCCTCCATGCTGGCCAGCGCAGAGAGGACGTCCTGCGCCTCCTCGTTGAGCAGCAGCCGCGCGTCGGAGGGCGCCACCCCGCCCAGCCGCGTGAGCAGGCCGTGCATCTTGCTCGCGTCCTCACGGGCGTAGCGCAGCGGCCGTGTGTCCGCGCCTCCCTCATCGTTGCCGATCGCCAGGGCGAAGCGGCGCAGGGGCTCGGCCTGGGCTCCCGTGGTCAGCAGCAGCGCCAGGGTGAGCAGGCCGGTCTGTCGTCCCAGCCCCCTCATAGCTTGAGCAGCACCCAGTGGGTCTGGTCTCCGTCCACCTCCAGCGGGTCCATCGTCGCCACGGAATTCCCACTCGCCGCGAACGACCAGCGTGCGGCCTCGCTGGCTTGCGCCACCGTCACCGGCGTGTCGCTCAACAGCACCACCACGCGCTCAGCGCCCAAACCGGTGAACTCGAGGCTGCCCGGTAGCCAGTGCGGTCCCGCACCGGGTTCCACCGGGAGGCTCTGTCCGGTCTCGGGGTAGAGCGGGGTCACCTCGCCGGACGCGTCCACCGACAGGGCCAGCACGTACTTGCGCTCAGCGGGCGTGTAGCCCAGCCGTACGCGCTCTCCGCGATTCAGAGTCTCGGGAGCATCGACCTGGGCCACCCGCTGAGGGCCCTCGCCACCTCCGATGCGCAGCTCCGCCGTCGCGCCGCCCTTCGTCCGCACTCCAGGCACCGTCCCCGAGTCGAGCAGCGGACGCGCCGCCACCACCACCAGCACCGCGGCCGCGATAGCGACCACCGGCCCCGCCCAGCGCACTACGGCCGCGCGAGATGATTTCTGCTGCTTTTCGGCCTTCTCCACCGCCCGGTTCACCCCCGCCTCGAAGCGTTCGAAGGGAATGTCCGCCTCGAACTGGCGCTGGGCTCCTTCCGCGTCGCGGAGCACCGCGCCGCACTGCTCGCATTCGGCCGCGTGGGTCCGGGCTCGGGTCGCCTCGGCGGTGGAGAGCTCGCCCGCGTGCAGGCGGCGCAGTGTCCACTCCGAGGGGTGTTCTGGCTGCTGCGTGCTCATCGGACCCTCAACTCTTCTCCACCCAACTCGGCGAACTGATCCAGCCGCTTGCGCACCGTGGGCACCGAGCGCCCCAGCACCGCGGCCACCTCCTCCAGCGTCATTCCGTCCACGTGGTAGTGGATGACCGCGGCCTGCGTCTCCACGTCCACCTTGGACAACAGCTTGCGCACCAGGTCTCGCGTCTCCATCACCTGCGGGCCGCCGTGGCCCTCGGAGCGCGCCGCCTCGTCCCGCTCGAACCAGGAGCGCCAGCCGGCCCGCTCCGCGCGCAGTTGGTTGAGGCAGTGGTGCGTGGCGATCTTCATCAGCCACGTCAGCGGCGAGGCGTCGGCCCGGAAGTCGCTCATGTGGGTGAACGCCCGGGCGAACACATCCTGCATTGCATCCTCGGCCTTTGCCGGATCCTTCAACAGGTAGCGGCAGCGCCCCAGCACGCTGCCGCCGTACTTCGTATACAGCTCGCGCAGCACCGCCCGCCGGTCCTCGGTCGGACCGCCCTGGATGACCCGCAGGACCGGCTGGCTGGTTCCCATGGTGCGCGCGGCAGTCTAGTGCGCGGACTACAGCAAGGAATAGACGGGGGTGGAGAAGCTGCCGCACGCGTCCACGGTGCCGTAGCCCAGGGTGATGCCGAGGTGCAGCGTCAGGTACTGGCTGTTGAAGTTCGAGTCCCAGCAGTCGCTGACGGTGCCCGCGTTGGAGCCCATGTCTCCGCCGGTCACCTTCACGTCCGAGCGGCCCATGCCGTTCTGCGTCCAGCGGCTCTTGACGGTGATGTGCTCGATGCCTGGGCGGTTGGTCCCCGGCTTGTCCAGGTTCTTGTCCAGGGCGAAGTCGAACTCACCACCGGCGCCCGGCGTCTCCTTGTAGCGGTAGTCGGCGTTCACGCGAGTGCCCGGCCGCTCGTCATCCTTCACGTTTCGGAAGTCGGCCTCGACTGTCGCCACCGTCGCGGCGCTCTCCCGCGTGTAGCGGATGGTCGCCACGCCAAGGTCCTTGCCATGCTCGGGCAGCGTCTGCTCCGCGTCCCAGTCGATCTTCAAGGAGCCGGAGCCGTAGTTGCGCAGCCGGTTGCCCTGCGCGTCCAGGGCGATCGCGTGCGTGCCGGAGAGGATGACCTTGAAGGCCGAGTCGTCCGCCTCCTTGGCCTTGCCCGCCAGCTCGTAGGTGTACTCATGCTCGGCCTTCTGCGTGACGGTGAGCTTCCAGGCGTTGCGCTTCAGCGCATCCGAGTACGGGCCCCACACGGCGACCTCCCCGGTGATCGAGGTGGGCGGGTACTCGGTGATCTCCTCGATGAGGGTGAGCACCGCCGCCGTGCCGCCGTTGACCACCTCCGTGGCTCCGCGCGTCAGGGCGTAATACTCGCTCGTGTCGCCCTGGCCGAAGGCGCTCACCTCGCCGCTCTTCAGCCCCTGGCCTCGGGTGCCACCCGGTGACTTCAACTCCACCGTCTCCTTCGAGGGCAGGCCGTCGCGGAACGCGGTGTCCTCGACCTGGCCACAGCCGACGAACAGCAGGGAGGCGCACAGCAAGCTCTTGCGGAACATGGGTTCTTCCTTTCAGGGGCGGCCCTCACGGGGCCGCGTCGCGTGTGTTCGCCTCCATGGACACAGCCGCCCCGAAAAAGAGAAAAGCCTCTTTTCCAAGTCAGAAAAGGCCAGCAAAGACGCGGGGTTGTCGCTCGCCTGGCTGCTCAGCGGGCGATCTTGTCCCGGGGTACGACATGGAATTTCCCCCGTCCCTAGCTTCACCCCATGGAAAAGCGACACCCGAACCATCCCGGGGAGCTGGGAGTCGACGCCTCGCTGGCCGAGCGCGACCGGGCTCCTGATGAGATCAACGCGCGGGCCCGTGCCGTGGGGCTGCTGCTCGACGCCGGAGTGCCCTTCGTCGTCGGCGGCGCCTATGCCTATGCCACCTATACGGGCATCTACCGCGACACGAAGGACCTGGACCTGTTCCCCCGAAAACGGGACGCGGGTCGGGCGCTCGAGGTGCTGGAGCTGGATGGGTGGCGCACCGAGCGCACCGATGAGGTGTGGCTCTACAAGGCCTTCAAGGGGGAGTACTTCGTCGACTTCATCTTCTCGTCCGGCAACGGCGTGGCGGTGGTGGACGACGAGTGGTTCGAGCACGCGAAGACGGCCACCGTGTTCGGCCATCGGTGCCTGGTGGCGCCCGCCGAGGAGATCATCTGGTCCAAGTCCTTCGTCAACGAGCGCGAGCGCTATGATGGGGCGGACGTGAACCACCTGATCCTCAAGGCCGGTCGGCAGATGGACTGGGAGCGGCTGATGCGTCGCTTCGACCGGTACTGGGAGGTGCTCTTCAGCCACCTGATGATGTTCCGGTTCGCCTACCCGTCCGAGCGCGACATCATCCCCGACTGGGTGATGGCGGAGATGATGTCGCGCACGCTGGACTCGGTGCGCGAGGGCAACTGGGAGGAGAACTTCTGCCGCGGCAATCTGATCTCGCGGGTGAACTACCACGTGGACATCCACCACTGGGGTTTCCGCGATGGCCGGGCCTGGGACGAGAACGATCGAAAGAATGGAGGAGGCGAGCGTGGCGCGCGACCCGAGCTCGAAGATACGGCTAGCAGCGGTCGGTGATCTTCACTGTCGAGACGACCAGCACGGCCGGTTCCGGCAGCTCGTCAAACAGGTCAACGCCTCAGCCGATGTGCTGGTGCTGTGCGGAGACCTGACGGACCGGGGGATGGCCGAAGAGGGCAAGGTGCTGGCCGAGGAGCTGTCGGCCCTGCGAGTGCCGTGTGCCGCGGTGCTGGGCAATCACGACTACGAGCATGGGCAGGTGAAGGAGATCTGCGGTGAGCTGTCCAAGGTGGGCATCCACATCCTGGACGGAGATCACTTCATCTTCGAGAAGGTGCTCGGCATCGCCGGGGTGAAGGGCTTCGGCGGCGGCTTCGGCAACGCCACGTTGCAGGCGTTCGGCGAGGGACAGACCAAGTCCTTCGTGCAGGAGGCGGTGACCGAATCGCTCAAGCTGGAGGCGGCCCTGAGCCACCTCGACACGCCCAAGCGGGTGGTCATCATGCACTACTCGCCCATTCCGGAGACGCTGGAGGGGGAGAACATCGAGATCCGCCCCTTCCTGGGCACCAGCCGCCTGGCCATGCCCATCGACCACTACAAGGCGGAGGCGGTGTTCCACGGGCACGCGCACCACGGCACGCGCGAGGGCAAGACGCGGGGCGGAATCCCCGTCTACAACGTGGCGATGCCGCTGATGGCCAAGCACACCCCGGATCAGCGCTTCGCGATCCTGGAGCTCTGAGAGGCGGGAGAGGGCAGGGGAGGCCGTCGCTTCGGCGGCGACCTCCCCGTGCCGTTGCGGGGCGCTACGGGGTGATGCCGCCGGCCCACACGTGCCGGGGCTCGACCTGGATGCTGGCGGAGCTGCCGTTCGGAGAGCTCAACCCCACGGTGCCCTGGGACAGCGCCTCCGCGGTGACGATGGAGTCCACCAGGATGTCCGCGTCGTGCGGGTCCATGTCCCAGACGATGACGCGCAGCTGCTCGCCGGGATGCACGAAGAGGTTGATGTTCGAGGCGTTCCAGTGGCCCTCATAGAGGTTGTCCAGCTGGGGGCTGCGGTAGACCACGCGCCCGGCCTGGTGGATCTCCACCACCAGCTCGCCGGCGCCCTCGTCCGGCTCCATCGCCAGCGCCTGGGCGGGGATCGCCACCCGGATGGACCTCAGCCGGTAGCCGATGGAGTTGGGGGTGGGCACCGAGTAGTCCTGCGCCACGTTGGTCCCGTCGTACAGCGGGAACATGTTGGCGAACATGCCGTCGGTCTTGCCCATGGCGGGGGTGATGGCGAGATCCAGCCCCGCGATGGACTGCGCGCTGAGGTTGGCCTCCCGGCGCTGGACGATCTCTCCCAGGGGGAACTCCACCATGCCGACGTCGTCGTAGAACTGGCCGTTGCCGTGCGTGACGTTCAGGCGCAGCCGGCGCTCGTCGAAGGCGTTGGTCATCACGACGAACTCCGAGTCGTAGACCACGTAGAGGCCGTTCTGGACGGGAGTCGCCAGCCGCGTCCCATCCGGCAGGGTGACCCGGACGGAGAGCGAGGGGCGGTTCTCCGGGGGAAGGCTCAGCGCCGCGTCGATGGCCCGCCGGCTGGTGCTGCCACGGCGGGGGCCCGCGTGCTCCAGCATCGAGAGCATGCGGGACAGGGCCGGGTTCATGCGGCCGACCCAGGGCTGGCCATCCGGACGGACCGGCCGCGCGAGGACCGAGTGGATCCGCACGGTGTAGGGCCGCACCTCCACGAGCGCGAGCTGCTGGGCGGCGTGCCCGCTGGTGTCCTGCCCCGAGTCGACAGCCTGGCGGTAGCCCGCGGCCGCGGCGGCGAAGTCACGCCGGGACATTCCCGACTCGGCCAGCCCCATGCCGCTCGCGTAGCGCGCCAGCGGTTCGGCCCGTCCACCGGGGCGCATCTTCAGCGCGGCCACGTAGCGCTCCTCGGCGCCGCCCCAGTTGCGCTGGGCCAGGGCCTGGTCGCCCTCGAGGGCGAGCCGCTCGTACTCGGCGGCGCGCCAGGCCTCGTACTCGCGATTCAGGGCGTCGAGCTTGCCCTGCTTGGAGGAGTCGATCGACGCGGCCACGGAGAGGGCCTCCACGGCCTCCGGGTAGGCCTTGCGCTGGCGCAGGCGCTCCGCCTCGGCGTCCGCCATCGTGGCGAGGCCCGGGCGGGCCTGCTCCACGGCCTGCGTCACACTGGGATCATTGGAGAGGCCCCGGGCGCGCTCGATGAGCTCGAGAGAGAAGCGGAACTTGCCCCGCTCGGCCTCGTCCCGCGCCTGGGAGACATGCGCCAGGGCGAGGTTCTTGGCGGCGTTGGCGCGGAAGGAGGAGATCTCCATGTTCCCGCCGTCCAACTGGAGCGCGAAGTCGGACTCGCCCACCGCGCAGCTCCAGTTGTTGGAGGCCGCGCAGGCCTGGGCCTTCCGGTAGGCGTCGTCGATGGCCTGCCGCTTGGCGTTGTTGAACTTCTCCTTCAGGACCGCGGAGTCCGGCTCGTTGGCGAGCGCCGCGCTGTACTGCTGATAAGCCGCCCGCCAGTCTCCCAGGGCCGCGGCCTTATCGCCTGCCTTCTCGTGCGCGACACACGCTGTGAGCAGCAGCGCGACGATCCAGGCTCCTACGAATTGCTTCCTCATCCCACCTCCGAAGTGCCGCGGCAGTGTAGTCGACTCCCGGACTTTTCGCGTATTCGGAGCCAGGGGCGTGGGGGCCAGGAGGGCAAGCGGGCAAGCGCATGACGCGGGTCGTCCAGGGTAGAACGCGCGGCATGGACCTGGAACTCAAGGGCAAGGCGGCGCTGATCACGGGCAGCAGTCGTGGCATCGGGCGCGCCATCGCCGCGGCGTTGGTGCGCGAGGGTGCGCGGGTATGTCTGAGCGCCCGGGGCGTTGAGGCGCTGGATCAGGCGGCCGAGGAGCTGCGCGCGGCGGGCGCCGAGGTGGCCACGGTGGTGGGAGATGTCGCCACCCCCGAGGGCGCGGCGGCCGCGGTGGAGGCGGCGGCGCGGGCTTTTGGCGCGCTGGACATCCTCGTGAACAACGTCGGGGGGAGCGGGGGGGCGGGCTCGTTCGAGCAGGCCACCGCCGTCCAGTGGAAGGACGTGCTGGACCGCAACCTCATGGCGGCCGTCTGGTGCAGCCAGCACGCCGTGGCGCGGATGCGCGAGCGGGGCGGCTGCATCGTCCACATCAACTCCATCTACGGCCGCGAGTATGCCTCCAGCGCTCCCTACACCGCCGCGAAGTCCGGGCTCACGGCGCTCACCAAGGAGATGGCCGTCGACCTGGCCCGCTACCGCATCCGCGTCAATGGTGTTGCCCCCGGCTCCATCTTCTTTCCTGGCGGGAGCTGGGACCGGCGCCAGAAGGCCCAGCCCGAGAAGGTGGAGAAGATGCTGCGCGAGGAGATTCCCTGGGGCCGCTTCGGCGCTCCCGAGGAGGTGGCGGACGTGGTCGCCTTCCTCTGCTCGGAGAGAGCACGCTGGGTGACGGGAGCCACGCTCCCCGTGGATGGTGGACAGGGGCGCGCGTTCTGAAGCCGCGCCCTGTGTGCCTGGCTCAGGGCTGGGCGACCGGTGAGCCCGCATCCGTTGCGGAAGCGGCCGGTGCGGCCTCCATCACATCCTCGGGACGGGAGGGCAGCTCGGACAGCCGGGCCGAATCGACCTCCATGACCTCGGTGCCGGCGCCACGGACATAGACCGTCCCCATCTTGTCCAGCACCTCGCTGCCGATCCACAGCCGCGCCAGCTCCTTGCCGCTCGCATCCAGCAGCGAGACCCCGCGTGAGGACTCGGTGATGCCGTAGGTCTCCCACTTCTTCGGCTTGGCCTCGCCGTAGGCGGACGCCTTGAGCGTGTGCAGGGTCTTGAGCAGCGAGGCCACTTTCAACACCTGGGCCATGCCGGCCTGGGGCGCCTGCACCCGCCAGCCATCCAGCGTCCCGGCATCGGGGTTCATGTGAGCCAGGACGATGGGCGCCGCACTGCCGCCCGGGTGGATGACGAGGCGCTTCACGTCCTCGATGCGGAAGGCGAGCACCGTCTTGTCGCGCAGCTCCGCCAGGTTGACATCCAGCAGGTGGAGCACGGCTTCCGGCATCTCCGCGAGCAACACATTCGAGCCCTGCTCGCGCAACGCGTACACCTTCGTGCCCGTCGCGTCCTGCTTCAGGGAGAAGCGCACGCGCACCGGCTCTCCCGAGGTCAGGGTGAAACGAGCATCCACCAGGGGGGTGTCCAGCCCCAGCTTCGTCCGCTCCTCGGCCGAGTCCGTGGGAAAGGCGAGGGCCCGCTGGTCCTTCAGCGACTGGATCAGCCGCTTGACCCGGTCCGCATCCGCGCGCTGGGCCGAGGGCTTCGTCAGCCGCCAGGAACCAGTCGCCTCTCGCTCCAGCGCATAGGCGCCTGTCTTCGCCGTCACGTCGAGGGCCTGCACGTGGGTTGGGTCCAGCCCCAGGAACTCCTTGTCGCGCAGGGCATAGATGTCCTTCTCCAGCGCGTAGCGCACCGAGCCTTCCGCGGCGTACACGCGCGCGTCCCCCTCGCGGCGCACGTACACCGAGCCGTCGAAGGTGTTCTCGATGCCGCCGTACAGCGTCACCGTGCGCTGGCGCGCGGGATCCTCCTTCCCACCGCCGGAGGCATCCGGGGCGTAGGCCTTCGCCGTCACCATGAAGACGGGCGGTTTCAGGCCGTACTTCTCCAGGTCCGCGTCGGTGGGGGCCTCATCCACGGTGGTCTTGAACTTCGCGGACTGGAGCTGGCTGGTGATGGCGTCCACCACCCACTTCTCCGCCTTGGCCGACACCGGAGAGGTGAGGCGCCAGGTCTCCCCCTGCCGCTCCAGCGTCGCGGTGACGCCCTTGGCCTGCACGCTGAGCTGCGTGAAGACGAGCGCCGCGGTGCCGCCATCCTTCGTGGCCTCGTCAGGCTCGGGCGTGGCGAAGATCTTCTCGTGCTGCTCCATGCGCTCGAGCTCGGCGGTCTCCGGCTTCATCACGCCGAAGTACGCATAGAGGGCGAGTCCCCCGCTGATGACGGTGAGGGCGAGCAGGATGACCAGGTTCTTCTCGGTCTGTTTCACTTGTTGCGCCTCGTCAGCCAGATGGCCAGCCCCAGGCCCATCAGGGACAGGGGCAGCAGGTCGGTGGACACGAAGCGGATGCGCTCCAGCATGACGCGGTCCATCTGCAGCGTGGACACCTCACGGTCCGGCGGGCGGATGGTGATCTTCTCCACCTGCTTCGTCGCCCAGGCCAGGGCGTTCATCACCAGGTTGCGGTTGGCCTCGTGGCCCCAGTTCGGGTCCAGGAGGATCTCCGAGTCACCCACCACCACCATGCGCGCCTCATCGAAGCGCTTGTCCTGTGCGTCCCGGGTGTCCCGGGTGACGGCGGCCACCAGGGTGAGCTGGCCGGACTTCTCGCCGTCGGTGAAGGAGGCGTCCGCCTCTGGAGTAGTCTCCACCCAGGCATAGGGGGAGGTGAGCACCACGGCCTCGGCGCGGACTCCGGGAGCCATGCCCTGGCGCAGCACCGTGAGGCTGCGCGCGACGGGGAACTCGATGTTGAGCTTGCGCTGCTGCAGCGGCGCCGTCAGCTCGTGCTTGCCGTAGAACAGGGAGACGATGACGAAGGGGTTGCCGCTGTTGAACTGCGGATCGGCGACGATGCCCTTGTCCACCTCCACGCCGTGCTCGGACAGCAGCGCGTCCAGGCCGGCCTCCACGCCCGCCTCCGCGAAGTAGAGCATTCGTCCTCCCGACGCGAGGTACGTGCCCAGGGCCTCGGCCTCCGGCGCCGTGTAGGGCGTCTTCGCGCCGGCGAGGATGAGCAGCGCGGCGTCCCGTGGGACCTCCTTCTTTCCGGCGAGGTTGAGCTCCTCGGAGGTGTAGCCCTCCTGGAGCAGCTGCTTGCGGAACTCGGAGAGGCTGGCGCCCGGGTCTTTCGGCGTGCCGGCCTCCTGCTCCAGCGGCCACTCCCCGTGGCCAGAGAGGAAGTACACCTTCTGCGAGCCCACCGAGCTGAGCTTGATGAGGGCGTTGGTCAGCTCCTGCTCGGAGATGATGCCCAGGGTGGTGTGCGCCTCGTTGGCGCCCTCGCCGCGCACCAGCACTACCGTCGCCTGTCCCTCCTTGAGCTGGTACTTCGCCGCGAGGTCCGGGTTGCGGCGCGGATCCTTGAAGCTGTACTCGAACTTCTCGGGCGCCTCGGCGGCGTAGCGCTGGAAGAGCTGCTCCAGCGTGTCGTAGCCGGGGTGGCTGGCGGGCAGGAAGCCAATGGCGCGGACCTTGTCCTTGAGCCCGGTGAGCGTGGCGCTCGTCTGGGGCGCCAGCGTGAAGATCTTCTGCTTCGTCAGGTCCCAGCTCTTGTTCTTCTTGAAGGCGATGTAGTTGACGGTCAGCAGCCCGCACAGCGTCACCACCGCCAGCAGCACCGTGGTACCGAAGAAGAAGCTGGAGCGGCGCGAGGCGAACTGTCCGAACTGCTTGAAGTTGGTGGCGAAGTACGCGGCCAGCAGCGCCAGGCCCAGGACGGCCTTGGTGGCGGTGAGCACCAGCGAGCCCGAGGTGAAGAAGAGCGTGGCAGGGCTCGACAGCAGCAGCAGCAGTCCGAACGCACCGAGGATCTTGCCGAGATGGGAGGTCTTCATGCCTTACGCCCAGCGCTGCGCTTCCACGGTGCGGTGGGTGAGCAGCAGCGAGAAGAAGATGACGGAGAGGAAGAACACCAGCGCCTTCAGGTCCAGCACGCCCTGGAGCAGGTTCTGGAGCTGGGAGTCGAAGGCCAGGTAGCCGATGAAGGAGCGCATCGGCTCCTCGGTGCCCTGGGCCAGGGTGCGCAGCAGCATCCACGGCAGCAGCACCACGAAGGTGAGCAGCGCGGCCACCATCTGGCTCTCGGTGAGCGAGGAGATGAACATGCCCACCGCCATGCAGGTGGCGCCCCACAGCAGCACCCCGCCGTAGCCCAGCAGCACGGTGGGCCACTCCAGCACCACGCCCGACTCGCTCGCCCCGAAGGCCGACAGGGTGAGCGGGAAGACGATGGTCAGCCCCAGCGCCGTGGAGATGATGCCCAGCCCGCCCAGGTACTTGCCCAGCACCAGCTCGATGGGGCGCACCGGCGTGGTCATCAGCAGCTCGAACGTCTTGTTGCGCTTCTCCTCGGCGAACAGCCGCATGGAGAGGAAGGGCGCCACGAAGAGGGTGATGATGAGGATGCTGCCCCAGAGCTGGACGACGACGCCGTCGGTGAGGTTGCGGTAGGCGCTCAACTCCGGGGGGAGCTGGTTCCAGCCGACCGACTGCGCCCACTCCTGGGCTTGCTGGAAGCTCTGCAGCAGGCCCATGAAGAAGAACGAGGTGATGGCCACGATCGCCGTGAACACCGCGTAGGCCCACGGGGTGGTGAAGTAGATGGACAGCTCCTTGCGAGCAATCGCCAAGGCGGTACGCATGGGGAAATCCTCTCGACAGTCGCGGGGGCGCCGCTCAGGCGGCGGTCAGCTTGATGAAGATCTCCTCGAGCGAGACGTTCTCGGCCTGGCCGTGTACCGAGGCCAGCTTCCGGATCTCGTCGTAGGCGACCATCTTCCCCTGGTTGATGATGAGCACCTTCTCACACGTCATCGTCACCTCCGGCAGGATGTGCGTGGAGAGGATGAGGGTGTGCTTGCCGGCCAGGCCCTTGATGAGGGCGCGGACCTCGGCGCGCTGGGCGGGGTCGAGGCCCTCGGTGGGCTCGTCCAGGATGAGCACCGGCGGCGAGCCCAGGAGCGCCTGGGCGATGCCGACGCGCTGCTTGTAGCCCTTGGAGAGGTTCTGGATGATGCGCCCCAGCACATCCGTCACCCCGGTGAGGCCCGCCACCCGCTCCACCTCGGCCTTCACCGCGTGGCCCGGCAGCCGCTTCAGCGAGGCCACGAACTTCAGGTACCCGTGGACGGTCATCTCCGGGTAGAGCGGCGGAGTCTCCGGCAGGTAGCCGATGCGCCGCTTCACCTCCAGGGGCTGCTCGAAGACGTCGAAGCCCGCCACCCGGGCCATGCCCGCCGACGGCGGCAGGAACCCGGTGAGGATCTTCATCGTCGTGGACTTGCCTGCTCCGTTGGGCCCCAGGAAGCCGAGGATCTCCCCTTCATTCACGGTGAAGGAGAGGCCATCGATGGCAACCCGGTCTCGGTAGCGCTTCGTGAGGTTCTGGACCTCAATCATCGGCATGGGGAAGGCTCCTTCGCGGAAGTCTTCGACCAAAGGCTACAGGCCGTGTCAAGAAGTCGGCCGCTCGGGCGGCAGGCGTGTTCCCGGGGTTGGCCAGCGTCCTGCATGAGAGCTTCTCGGTGTGGTTCTCCGGCCACGCCCAACAGGGTAGCGAGGCGGTTATGCCAATCGTGGTGCAGAAGTACGGCGGCTCCTCGGTCGCCGATGTGGAGAAGATTCGCAAGGTGGCCCAGCGCGTGAAGGCGAAGCGCGAGTCGGGCTACCAGGTGGTGGTGGTGGTCTCCGCCATGGGAGACACCACGGACGAGCTGCTGGCGCTGGCCAAGCAGGTGTCGCCGGACCCGCCCCGGCGCGAGCTGGACATGCTGCTCACCTGTGGCGAGCGCATCTCCATGGCGCTCTTGTCCATGGCGCTGCAGGAGCAGGGGGTGTCGGCCATCAGCTTCACCGGCAGCCAGAGCGGCATCATCACCAACGACACGCACTCGCAGGCGCGCATCGTCGAGGTGCGCCCCTACCGCCTCTTCGAGGAGCTGGAGCGGGGCAAGGTGGTCATCGTCGCCGGCTACCAGGGCGTCTCCTATAAGAAGGAGGTGACGACGCTGGGGCGTGGCGGCTCGGACACCACGGCGGTGGCGCTGGCGGCGGCGCTCGAGGCGGAGGCGTGTGAGATTTACTCCGACGTGGACGGCATCTTCAGCGCGGACCCTCGGGTGGTGCCGGACGCGCGCAAGCTGGAGTCGCTCTCGTATGACGAGATGCAGGAGCTGGCCAGCGCGGGCGCCAAGGTGCTCAACGCCCAGGCGGTGGAGTTCGCCAAGGCCAAGGGCATCGTCATCATGGCCCGCACGGCCCACGCACAGGGCACGGGCACGGCCATCCAGGAGCTGTCGGTGGGCTCCGACACCCGCGTCAAAGGCGTGACGGCGGAGCAGGAGATGGCGGTGCTGTCGGCGGCCTCGGAGCGGGTGCGGCTGCCGGAGCTGCTCGAGTTCCTCGACGCGCGGGGCGTGCGCGGGCGGGCGCTGAGCTGCGATGGACTGCTGGGCCGGGAGCCAAGGGTCTACATCGCGGTGCCGCTGCAGGACGTGCATGGGCTGGACGTCCTGCGCAAGGACCTGAGCGTGCGCTTCGGGGATGCGGTGTCCCTGCAGGAGCAGGTGGGCACCGTCACCTGCGTGGGCGCCGGCATCAACGCGGACTGGTCCTACCTGCACCGGGCGGTGCTGGCCGCGGAGCAGCTGGGCGCGAAGGTCCACGCGGTCCACACCTCGCCGCTGCAGCTCTCGTTGCTAGTGGACAAGAACCACCTCAAGCCGCTCACGGCCCGTTTGCACCGCGAGTTTCTGGGGACGTGACACCGGAGTCCTCCGGAAGCCGCATCCACACCCCACGGAAGCGCTTGAGGGACGGGTCCTTCAGGCGCTTGCACTCGACGCCGTCGAGCAGGGCCGTCCCGTCGTCGCTCAGCACGAGGATCTCCTCCTGGTCCTCGGGGGAGACGAAGGCCTCGGGGTTGAGGCCGGTGAAGTCCGCCGCAGAGACGGGCACAGGGGCGTCGTCACCGCCGCGCCACGTGAACAGCCGGGAGGAGGCCTCGCTGGCGACGGCTCCCGCGATGATGAGGTAGCGCCCGCGCCACCACGAGAGCGAGCGGATGCCCAGCCCCTGGAGGTCCAGCAGCGTCGGCGGGCCGAAGCGGGCCGCCTGGCCCTGCTCGATGATCTCCTTGGGGTTGAGCACGGGGATGGCGAGCGCCTTGCCCTGGGGCCTGGGGTTGCGGAAGCCGATGAGCAGGGAGTTGCCATCCGGCATCGCCGTCATGCCTTCGATGTTGAGCCCGCCTTGTTCCTTGGGAGCGAGCTTCGAGGCCTCGGCGAGCCCCAGCGAGCCCAGCCGCGGGTCCGCGAGCAGGTCCTCCAGCAACTGCGTGTAGGGCCGTCCCGCGAACTGCAGGGGCGTTCCTTCCTTCGGAGGCGTGGTGGCGAAGAGCCGGAAGCGGCTCGGCTGCTCCTTGCCGGAGCTGTTGCGGCCGTGGGACGAGAGCCAGAAGTCGAGAGCGCCCAGCTCGGTGGCCGCCTCGATGTCGACCTCGGGAGGCCGCTTCTTGGCGGGCAGCTCGAGATGGGGAGACAGGTCCACGCTGTAGAGGGGCTTGCCTCCACGGCGGCCGTCGTAGACCCGGAGGATGTTGTCCTCGTCATCGCCCACGATGAACCGGCCCCCTTCCAGGGCCACGGCGCCCGAGGCGTCACAGCCTCCCTCGAAGACGAGCGTCGCGAGCCCCGAGGCCTCTGAGCCAGGAGCGCTGGGACCCGGCGCATGCGCGCTACGCGTTCCGCAACCGAGGCTCAGGAGGAACAGACCTGCGAGCAGCGCGGGGAACCCCTGGATGCGATACGCGGACCTCGGCACGACTCTTCACCTCCGGAAGCGGGTGCGAGCGTCCCCGCTAGCACAGCGGCAGGAGAGGGACTACCGCTTCAAGGCAGCAGGCCGGGAATGGTGCCGCCAGGCCGGGCCTCGATGTGGAAGCGAACCGTGCCGGGGTTCGGCCCGAAGACGGGCGCGGGGAAGACCCAGGGCGCCACCCAGTACCCCGAGCCCGGCGCCGGGAACGCCGTCTCCGAGGAGTCCACCCACGCCCGTTGCGCCACCTCGGGCTCCGGGAGAGCGAGCGGGGGAGCGTCGAGCCCCAAAGAGATGCCCTCGGGAATGACATCGGGGTGGGCCTCTGGCCGCATGGACTCCTCGATGCGGGCGAGGCCCTCGTCGCGCACCTCGCGCTGTCCGGTGGCGCAGGCCCCCAGCAGGCCCAGGGCCAGCACCGCACCACCTCGGAAACCGTGCGTCATGCGCGCATTCATACCCCAAACCTTCACCTTGCCGGGGCCGGGCGCAACGGAAGGCGACCGAGCCATCACCGGGAGCCTCGGCGGGCGGCGACGCTCAGACGTGGGCCTCGCGCGGGTCCACGGTGGAAGAGCCGGGGCCTTTGGGCGGAGCGGGCTGTCGGCGGCGTTGCCGGGCCCGCGCCTGGAGGCTCGCGATGACCGCGGTGCCGATACATCCGACGATGACCGCCACCGAGACGAGCGGCGGCACGTGGATCCAATGATCGGGAACGATCATCTTCAATCCCGCGAACGCCAGCACGGCGGCGAGGCCGTAGTGCAGATAGCGCAGCTCCGTAATCACGTGCGCCAGCGCGATGTACAGGGCCCGCAGGCCGAGGATGGCGAACACGTTCGAGGTGTAGACGATGAAGGGCTCATGGCTCACCGCGAGCGCGGCGGGCACCGAGTCCACGGCGAACGCGATGTCGGTGAGCTCGATGGCGATCAGCGCCACCAGGAGGGGAGTCGCTACGCGGCGTCCATCGCGCCGCACGATGAACCGCGCGCCTTCGACCACGGTTGTCACGGGCAGCCGTCGCGCGAGCCAATGCACCAGCTTGCTGTCGCGCTTCTCCGCGGGATCCTCGCGCGCGACGCGGAAGGCGGTGAAGAGCAGGATGAAGCCGAAGACGTAGACGACAGCATGCCAGCGCTGCAGCGCCTCCACGCCGGCGAAGATGAAGAGGGCCCGGAACACCAGCGCTCCGAAGATGCCCCAGAAGAGCACCCGCCGCTGTTCGTCCTCGGGGACCGAGAGGCTGCGGAAGATGACGAGGAAGACGAAGAGGTTGTCGAGGCTCAGGCTCTTCTCGATGAGCCAGGCGCCCAGGTACTCATGCGCGGCCTGGCTGCCGTACGCACGCCAGACGAAGAAGCTGAAGCCCAACCCGAGCGCGATCCAGCCGACGCTCCAGGCGATGGCGCTGCGCTTCGACTCACCATGCTTCTTGCGGTGGGCGAGCAGGTCAACGACGAGCAGGACCAGGACGAGGGCGCCGAACCCGACCCACGCCAAGGTTGGAACCTGGATCTCCATCTCCCACCGTGCAGCCCCTTGCTGGGGGGCGATGCGAGGAAGGTATGCATGGGTGGGCTCGCGCTGCCCTCCCTGCCTGCTCTCCGAGGGGCCGGGCTTACTAGATGGGAGGAGGGATGCGCGTGGCGCGCCGGACGATCTCCGCGCCCAGGTCGTGCAGGGGGACCACCTGCGGAGACAGCCCGGCCTGGATGACCGCCCGAGGCATGCTCCCGATGATGCAGGTATTTGGATCCTGGACCATGAGCTGCCCACTGACCTGGTTCACGGCCTGACAGCCCTTCAGCCCGTCCTGGCCCATGCCCGTCATCACCACGGCCAGCACGCCCGAGCCGTAGACCGTGGCGGCCGAACGGAAGAGCACGTCCACCGCCGGGCGGCAGGAGTTCTCCGGCGGCCCCTGATGCGTGGCCAGCCGCACCATGGGCCCGTCCCGGACGACCGTCAGGTGGTAGTCCCCGGGAGCGATCCAGATCTGCCCGGCGCGCACCATCTCCCCGGGCGTGGCCTCGCGCACCTGGAGCCGGCAGACCGTGTTCAGGCGCTCGGCGAACAGCTTCGTGAAGACTGGCGGCATGTGCTGGGTGATGAGCACGGGTACCGGGAAGTCGGCCGGGAACTCAGAGAGCACCTCCGTCAGCATGTTGGGGCCGCCCGTCGAAGCGCCGATCGCCACCACCGCCACGCGGGGCAGCCGGGGCTGCACCTTCGGAGGCTCGGGAATCCCACGTGGGGCGATGGCGGGCTGCGGCTCCTGCCGGCTGCGCGCGTGCAGCGCCTTGATCTTCGCGATGAGCTGCTCGCGGGCCCGCTCCAGGACAGGAGTGCCCCCGGACGAAGGCTTGGTGATGTAGTCGCTGGCACCCAGCGCCAGCGCGTCCAGCGTGAGGTTGCCGGCGCTCTCCGTCAGGGCGCTGAACACCAGCACCGGCAGGGAAGGGGCCTGCTTGCGCAGCGCCTTGAGCACATCCATCCCACTCAGGTCCGGGATCGCCAGCTCCAGCACCAGCACGTCCGGATGGAGCTGCCCCACGCGCTCGAGCGTGATCCGGCCCGTGGAGGCGGTCGCCACCACGTCCAGATCGGGGTCTGCCCCGAGCATCTGGGAGATCTCCCTCCGGGCGACCGCTGAATTGTCCGCCACCAGGATACGGATGGGAGCCATGGCCTAAGGTCTAGGTTCCCAGCGTAGCGCGAGCCGGGGGGCTCCGAAAACCCGGGTAATACGGTAAGCCTGTCCACCAAGCCTGCTCAGGGCTTTCCGGGCCCCCAGAGTCAGGGATGACTCCCCTCGCGAGGGGAGTCAGGCGCCTCAGCGGCTCGCTCGCATCCCCGCCGGAGGGGGCTGGGTGCGCGACTCCATCTCCTGGCGCGCGTGCCGCCGATCCGGCGTGTCCTTGGGCAGCTCCACGAAGGTACACATCTCGCACAGCCGGCTGTAGATGCGCTCGCCCACGCGCTCGCGCAGCAGCTCCGCCTCGCGCACCGCGTGCTTGGTGTCCTCGGTGGCGTGGTAGCCGGACACCGTGCGCACGTTCTTGCGCTCGTAGGCGAGCGAGTAGTTCGTCGCGAACAGGGTGGTGCGGTGGGCGTTGTAGCGCCGGGCGATCAGCTCATCGAGCGTCTCCATCTCGAAGGGGCTGCCGCGGCCCTTTCCCAGCTCGTCGATGGCCAGCACCTCCACCTCGGACAGGGGACCGATGATCTCCCCACCGCTGCGGCCCTCCTGGAAGCCGCGACGGATGGTGGCGTAGAGCAGGGAGATCTCCACGTAGCGGGCCTGCACGCCCACCTCGAGCACCAGGTGCGCCAGCGTGGCGCCCAGCAGGTGCGTCTTGCCCGTGCCCACCGGCCCGCTCAGGACGAAGCCCTTGTTGGGGCCCGCCTTGTCGAAGTGGTGGGCGAAGTGCATCGCCACGCTCCGGGCTCGATCCTGCTCCGGCTTGGCGGGGCGGAAGTTGTCGAAGCCCGCGTGGGCCACCACACCGGGCATGCCCACCTCGTTGTAGCGGGCCACGCGCTTGGTGCGCAGGGTACAGGCGCAGGGCGCCAGCACCTCGTACTTCCGAGTCCCGACCTTCTTGCTGAAGGTCTCCTCGCGTTGGACGAGCAGGTGCCCCCGCCCACCGCACACGCTGCACTCGGCGGAGCACGCGCAGATGCGCGCATGCGCCCGGTCTCCCTGCCGCTCGATGACGTAAGTCCGCCCCCCGCACACCCCGCACGCACCGCCGCTGCCCTTGATCCCCATGTCGCCGCGATCCATAGCAGCCCCACCGCCAGCCAGCCCGCTGGGCAAACGTTCAGGTGTTCCCATCTCCCTAGACCTCTTTCATCTCCAGCGCGCGCCGTACGAGCGCCATCAGCCGGAAGCGCCGGGACAGCCGCCGCGAGCGCGAGGACATGCCCCCTCCCTCCGCGCCTTCGGCCCGAGACTCCCGCCACAGCCGCGAGCGCTCGGCGAAGGGCAGGGCACGCAGCAGTCCCAGGAACGTCAGGGCCTCCTGCAGGTCCAACCGCGCTGGCTCAGCAGGCACCGAGGCGAGCACTGTCTCCAGCAGTTGCCCTACCCGTGGGGACAGCTCGGGACGTCGCTCGGCCAGCTGCTCCAGTGTGGCCCTCAAGCGAGCGTGCCGCGTCTCCTCCCAGGTGCGGCTCCGGCGGCGCTCAGCGGGGGCCTCTCCCGCGCCCGCGCTCCGATCCAGGTACTTCTTGATCTCCGCCTCCACCTGGCGCTTGCAGGCGCGCAGGCTGCGCAGCACCGGCTCTCCGGGCCGCGCGTCCCACAGGGCCTTCTCCGCGGAGCGGGTGATGCCTCGGGCCACCACCTCATAGGGAACGCCTTGGCGGGCCCAAGACGTCAGAAGCTCGGTGTCCAGGGCGGAGAGCATCAGCCCCCCGCCGCGCACCGCGAGAAAATAGTCCTGCACCAGCTCTTCGAAGCTGGCGCCTTCGGGCAGGAGGCTCATGAGTCGGAACGCATTGAAGGGTAGAGCAGCCAGGCAGACAAGCGCTACCCCTCCCATACCCTGGGGGACCGACATGGCAGCCTACCCAACGCATTCCGCACAGCCGTTCTGGAAGTTTTTCGGGGGGCGCTCCGGATCAGAAGCGGCCGAGCAGGTTCAGTTGACCGACCCCAAAGAGCCTGCGCATAGTGGCGCCCCTCGAATGGAAATTCCTAAAGAGTCCCGGCTACTTGCCCGACAGGCAAGCGTTCAAGACCGGATGCTTCTGCATAGGAGAGCCATGCGTCGCTCGCTCCTCATCGGTCTCTTGGTGGTGGCCTCCACGGCTGCCGCCCAGGGCAAGAAAACGCCTCGTGAGGCTGACCTCGGCAAGAAGTCGGCCACCACCATTGACAAGTCCCTCGCGGGCGACATCTCCCGCAAGAAGGACAAGGAAGCCGATGCCCCGGCCCTCCAGTACGACCAGTTCCGACTGGGAGTGGAGGTGCAGGTGGCATCCAAGCGACGCGAGCAGATCGAGTCGCTTCGGAAGATCATCGCCCTGTCGGCCGACCAGGCCGAGCAGCCCAGCCTGCTGTTCCGCCTGGGCGAGCTCTACTGGGAGGAGTCGAAGTTCTTCGAGTTCGAGGCGAACCGGAAGGACGACGACCTCATCAAGGCGATGAACCGCAATGACTCCGCGGCCCAGCAGCGCGCCAAGGCGGAGAAGGCGGAGCTGACCGCCAAGTCCAAGGAGTACGGACGCTACGCGGTCGAGCAGTACACGAAGATCATCCAGGAGTACCCGAAGTTCGAGCGCAGCGACGAGGTGCTCTTCTTCCTGGGCAACTTCCTGATGGAGGACGGCCAGGACAAGAAGGCCCTGGTGGCCTACAAGCGCCTGCTGGAGAAGCACCCCAAGAGCAAGTACGTGCCGGACGCGTACCTGGCCTTCGGCGAGTACTACTTCAACAACTCGAAGGGGAAGCGCCCCGAGCTGGAGCGCGCCCTGCAGGCCTACACCAAGGCGGCCGAGTTCACCGAGAGCCAGAACTACGCCTTCGCCCTCTACAAGCAGGGCTGGTGCTACTTCAACATGGGCGATTACGCCCAGGCGAAGGACAAGTTCAAGACGGTGGTGCTCTACGGCGAGCTGGCCGGCGCCAACGCGGTGGAGAAGGACGGCGGCAAGAGCGGCAAGAACAGCCTGGTTCGCGAGGCGCGCGCCGACTACGTGCGCACCTACGCCCGCGAGGGCGACGTGATGCAGGCCCGCGACGACTTCAGCAAGGTCGCCACCAAGCCCGAGGACCGCTTCGCGATGATGAAGCAGCTCGCGAACCTCTATTACGGCGACGGTAAGGACCGCGAGGCGGCCATCACCTTCAACGCCCTCATCAAGGAGAAGCCGCTGTCGCCCGAGTCTCCGGGCTTCCAGGCGAAGATCGTCGACTGCGTGCTGCGCATGGGCAACAAGGAGCGCACGGTGTCGCAGGTGCGCCGCCTGGTGAAGATCACCAAGGAAGTGGAGTCCTCGGGCATCATCAAGGAGGACAAGGACAAGAAGCTGCTGGATGAGGCCAACGAGCTAGCCGAGCGCACCCTGTCCAACCTCGCCGTCACCTGGCACAACGAGGCCAAGAAGACGCGTGACGAGGAGACGTTCCGCTACGCGGACGCCATCTACAGCGACTACCTCACGCTCTTCCCCGAGAACCCCAAGGCGTACGACATGCGGTTCTTCTGGGCGGAGTTGCTCAACGACAACCTGAACAACTACGAGAAGTCCTCGGTCAACTACACCCTCGTGGTGCTCCAGGACGCGAAGATCCTGGATGCCAAGGACGAGAAGGGCAACCCCAAGCCCGGCAAGCCCGGCAAGTGGCTGCCCAACGCCGCCTACAACGCGGTGCTCGCCTATGACGAGGTGGTGAAGACCGCCGAGGAGAAGGGCACCCTCAAGCCGCCCGCCATCGGCGACGCCAAGCAGAAGCTGGCCATCCCCGAGCCGCGCAAGGGCCTGCTGGATGCGTGCGAGCGCTACCTGAAGTACCTGCCCAAGGGCGACAAGCGGGTGGAGATCTCCTTCAAGGCCGCCAACATCTACTACCGCTACAACCACTTCGAGGACGCGGTGGCGCGCTTCAGCGACATCGCGCTCAACCACCCGGACCACAAGTTCGACAACGGGGACCGTGCGGGCGAGGTGGCCGCCAACCTGGTGCTCGACTCGTACAACCTGCAGAAGGACTACGCGAAGGTGAACGAGTGGGCCCGCAAGTTCTACGCCAACGACAAGCTGGCGGTGGGCAAGTTCCGCGAGGACCTCTCCAAGCTCATCGAGCAGTCCTCGTTCGCGCTGGTGGCCCAGCTCGAGGAGAAGAAGCAGTTCGCCAAGGCGGCCGAGGCCTACCTGACCTTCGTGAAGGACTTCCCGTCGACGACCATCGCCGACCAGGCGCTCTACAACGCCTCGGTGGACTACTTCAAAGCGAAGATGCTGGATAAGGCCATCGAGGTGCGTCAGGCGCTCATCTCCCAGTACCCGCGCAGCCGCTTCGTGCCCGACTCCATCTACGCCAACGCCGAGGCGCTGGAGGCCATCGGCGACTTCGAGCAGGCCTCCAACACGTACGAGCTGTACGTGAAGGGCTACGAGCGCAGCGTGAACGAGAAGGGCGCGCCCAAGGCCAAGGCCAAGCCCAGCAAGAAGGGCAAGAAGGACAACGGCCCCGAGGAGAAGGTCGTGGCGCAGAAGTGGGAGGAGGCCAAGGCGCAGGTGGCCCTCTTCAACGCGGCCACCTACCGCGAGGGTCTGGGCCAGTACAAGCAGGCGCTGCGCAACCGCGAGCGCTACCTGGAGCTGTGGCCGAAGACCAAGGACGCCGAGCAGATCTACCTGTCCATCGTGACGCTGCACGAGAAGAGCGGCGCCTTCGGCAAGGCCATGAAGATGCTCGAGGACTACGAGCGCGACAACATCCGCTCGCCCAGCAAGGTGCTGACGGCCGAGGGCCGCATCGCCAACCTCTTCGAGAACAAGCTGCGCAAGCCCAAGGACACCGCGCGCCTCTACGGCCGCATCTTCAAGTACTACGACGAGCTGCCCAGCCGCGTTCAGAAGAGCCTGGAGAAGACGGCCGTGGCCCCGGTGGCGCGCGCCCACTACCTGAACAACGAGCTGGACTGGCGTGAGTACCTGCGCCTGCGCCTGTCGTGGGGCAAGCCCGCCAGCCCCGACAAGTTCAAGGCCTCCATCGCCGACAAGAGCCGCGCGCTGGACGTGGTGCAGAAGAAGTACATCCAGACGGTGGCCTTCGGCGCGCCCGAGCCCGCCATCTGCGCGCTGCACCGCATCGGCTTGGCCTACCACGAGTTCGCCGACAAGGTGACCAACGCGCCCATGCCGCCGGGTATCGACCCCGAGACGGAGCAGGCCATCCGCGACGAGTTCGCCAACCAGGCCCAGCCCCTCAAGGCGAAGGCCACCGAGGCCTTCGCCAGCGCGGTCGCCAAGAGCCAGGAGCTGGACTTCTTCAGCGACTGCACCCGCGAGAGCCTGAAGATGCTGCGCTCCACGTACGCCCCGGAGCAGTTCCCCGAGGTGCATGAGGAGAAGGTGGCCCTGAAGAAGGGCGCGGACCTGGCCCTCGGCGGCGATCTGCTGGCCGCCATCCAGGATGTGCCGGCGCCCGTGGTGCAGGACGAAGCCGCGCAGCAGGCCAAGACCGAGGCGATCCAGGAGGATCTCACGGACCTGACCCGCAAGCTGCGTGAGCAGACCGCGACCGATGTGAGCTCGAGCCCTGCCACCCAGGGAGGCACGGGGCCCAAGAAGGCGTCCGCCGAGGACGAAGAGCCGGAGGACTTCCTCTAATGATGAACCGTAAGCGTATCCTCCATTCCGCGCTGTTCATGGCGACCGTGGCCCTGGTGGCCACCGGGTGTACCTCGTCCACGGCCACTGGCCCGACGGGGCCGAAGACGAACGTCACCAATGCGCAGGGGCCGGCCAAGGATCCCGAGCCGGTCTCCATCTCCAACCGCGCCAAGGTGCTGTTCGATGACGCGGTGAAGGCGATGGATGCCCAGAAGAAGGGCAAGGCCGTCGACTACCCCTCGCTGGAGCGCAAGTTCAAGGCCGCCATGGATGCGGACCCGAACCTCGCCGAGGCCGACTACAACCTGGGCGTCATCGCCGAGCGCCAGAGCAAGAAGGACGAGGCCAAGAACTGGTACAAGTCCGCGCTGAAGAAGAAGCCCTCGCTGCGCCAGGCCTCCGAGAACCTGGCCGTCATGGCGCAGAACGAGGGCGACATCGCCGGCGCGGTGACGCTGTACCAGGACGTGCTCAAGCGCTTCCCGGACGACGCGGCCAGCCGCGCGCGCCTGGCGGAGATCTACCGGCAGACGGGCGACCATGACCGCGCGATGGAGTTCTCCCGCGCCGCGCTCATGCGCGAGCCCCAGTCCACCACCGCGCTCAAGGTGATGATGCGCAGCTACCTGGACCGCAAGCAGCTCGCCCTGGCGAAGCTGGTGGCCCTGCGCGCGGTGAAGATCGACGCGAATGATCCCGAGCTGCACCACACCGTGGGCCTCATCCTCCAGCAGGAGGGCGACGCGGACGGGGCGCGCCTCGAGTTCAAGGCCGCCCTGGAGGCGCGTGGCGACTACGTCCCCTCGCACATCGTCCTGGCGCAGATGGCGCTCGAGTCCGAGGACTACCCGGGCGCCGAGGAGCACCTGCGGAAGATCCTCCAGGCCGGTGGCAAGAGCGCCGCGGCGCACCTCAACCTCGGCGTCGCCTTCAAGGGCCAGGGTCAGTTCGACAAGGCCATGCAGGAGTATGACGAGGCGGAGAAGCTCGATCCGAAGCTGGCCGCCATCTACCTCAACCGCGCCATCATCCTGCACCGCGCGAAGGACGCCCCCGAGCGCGCCGTGGAGCTCTACAAGAAGTACATCTCCATGGCTGGCGACGAGGTGGCCCTGAGCGCCGATGCGCCGGTCTTCAACCTGCTGCGCGAGGCGGAGGCCGTCATCCAGGCCAAGGCCGAGGCCAAGTCCGCCGAGGAGCAGGCCAAGCAGATGGAGGCGCTCCAGGCCAAGCAGCAGGCCGAGATGAAGAAGGCCGAGGATCAGCAGAAGGCTCAGGGCGGGCAGGGTGCCGCGCCCAACCCGGCCGCCAACGCCTCCGAGCCTCTCGAGGATCCCACCGCGGACGTCGCGCCCAAGTCTCCGGAGCCGGCCAAGAGCGGCTCGGGACAGAAGAATCCAGTCGCGGCGGATCCGGGCGAGCCCGAGGACGACTTCTAGCTGTACGTCTGTGAGCGCTGGGGCGGCCTGGGTGTGGCGGGGCCGCCTCGAATGATGCGAACCTACGAATCCTGATTAACTGGAAGCGCGGAGGCAGTGATGCGGAAGCTTCTGACGGTGTGCATGGTGTTGGCGGTGGCCCCGGCCTTTGCTCAGGACGAGGGCGGCAAGGGCGGCGGCGAGGGCAACGTGCGCTACTCGAAGACCACGACCATCGACTTCGAGGACGACACCATCGAGGGCGATCTCACCAAGCCGGACGGTGAGTACGTCGAGGCGCGCAAGAAGGTGAAGCACTCGAACCTCATCCGTATCCGCGAGGATTTCGAGGACAAGGTGATGCAGTCGGTGGGAGAGCTGTAACCGCGAAAATTCGCGGGAACCTTCTGCCGAACGCGGTGTCTGTACCGCGAGAAAGTCTACCCGGAGCCGTCATGGCCGTTCCTCTGACACTCAAGGTCTTCAAGGGCGAAAGCCTCGTCACCTCGAAGGATTTCGAGCGTGACATCATCAAGATTGGCCGTCTCTCGTCCGCGCACTTGTGCCTGGACGACGAGAAGGTCAGCCGCATCCACTCGGTCATCGAGGTAGGCGCCGACGGCTCCCTGTCCATCATCGACATGGGCAGCGTCGAGGGCACCTACGTCAACGGCAAGCGCGTCAACAAGGGCAAGGTCACCTTCGGTGACGAGATCCGCGTGGGCGCCACCACCATTCGCCTGGAGAACCCGGCGGCGGTGGCCGCGGTGAACCTCGCCGCCGCCGTGTCCAGCACGGAGGTGACGACGAAGGCCCCGGTGGTCGCCGAGGCGCCGCTGGCCGCGGGGCTCGCGCAGGCGGCCGTCGTGCCGGAGCCTGCTCCGGTGGTGGTCGCGGCGCCCGTGGTGGCTGCTCCCGCCCAGGCCATCGACTCCTCCTTCGCCGCCACGCAGAAGCACGCGCTGGTGGAGCCGGTGGCCGAGGAGCCCGCGGCCGAGCCCGCGCCTCGCGTTCGCACCGTTCGCCGCAGCAAGGCGAGCGGGCCGCTGGGGGCCTCCCTCCGCTTCATGTGGGGCGACCAGCGCGTGGGCGAGCACTTCATGGCCCCGGGCCACAAGCGCTCGTTCAAGGTGGGCAGCGCTCCGGGCGTGAACTTCGTCATGGGCGACGCCAAGCTGGGTCGCGAGAGCATGGAGGTCGCGCGCAGCGACGGGCAGACCTTCAGCATCTCCTTCTCCCGGAAGATGAAGGGCGAGCTCACCCGCAAGGGCGAGACGCTGGATCTCGAGGCCGTCATCGAGGCGGGCAAGGCCTCCAACGATGGGGACGGCTATTCGGTCACCCTCGAGGCCGAGGACTTCATCTGGGTGGACCTGGGTGGAATCACCCTGGAGGCGTGCCTGCAGCCGGTGCCCAAGCGGGTGCATGTGCCGCTGGGTGACGCGGTGGACTACCGGGCGCTCAACATCTTCCTGCTCATGTTCTTCGCGGGCACCATGTTCATCATCAGCGCGATGAACCACGGTGGCGAAGGCGACGAGTTCGCCGACGAGCTCAACGCCAACAACGCTCGCCTGGCCAAGCTCATCGTCAAGCCGCCCGAGGCGCAGAAGAACAAGTTCCTCGAGAAGCTGCAGCAGCAGAAGGCCGAGAAGGAGAAGAAGAAGAGCGGCGAGATGGCCGCCAAGCAGAAGAACGACGAAGGTCAGATGGGCAAGAAGGAGGCGCCCAAGACCAACAACCGCACCGCGCCCCAGGGCCAGAAGGACAAGAAGGACGAGGCACGCGCGCTCACCGCGAAGATCTTCGGCGGTGGCAAGGGCGGCGTCTCCACCATCTTCGGCAGCGCGGGCCTGGGCGGCGAGCTCAAGAGCGCCATGGGCAACATGTTCGGCGCCAAGGCGGGTGACTCGGGCGGCTTCGGCGGCCTGGGCATCAAGGGCAGCGGCGGCGGCGGCGGCGGCACCGGTGACACCATCGGCATCGGCGGCATCGGCACCAAGGGGCGTGGCGGCGGCACCGCCAGCTACGGCACGGGCGCCGGCGTGCTCGGCGGCAAGCAGAGCGTGGACGTGGGCATCACCTCCTCGGAGCCCCTGGTCATGGGCTCGCTGGACAAGGAGCTCATCCGCCAGGTCATCCAGCGCAACCGCGGGCAGATCCGCTTCTGCTACGAGAGCCAGCTGACCAAGTACCCGAAGCTGTCCGGCAAGGTGGCCATCAAGTTCGTCATCAACGCGGAGGGTGCGGTCGTCTCCTCGTCGGTGGCTCAGTCCACCGCCAGCAACGCGGAGCTGGAGCAGTGCGTGGCCGGCCGCGTGCGCACCTGGCAGTTCCCCAAGCCCAAGGGCGGCGGGGTGGTGGTCGTCACCTACCCCTTCATCTTCAAGGCGTCGGGCGAGTAGCTCTGGGTTGAATGGAAAATTGCAGTAGTGGGCGGGCGGCTCCGGAAGCGGGGCCGCCCGCGTCGCTTTTCGAGCGCGAGTGGCCGCTGGCGCGCTAACGTCCGGGTCTGCATGAAAGCTCTTGCCACCTTTGCTCTGTCCTGCGTGCTCGTCGTGCCGGCACTGTCTCGTGCCCAGGAGTCCTCCCCTGCCGCCAACCCGGTGAAGGATCGACCGGCTGAGTCGTTCGATGAGATCGAACGCGGCCTGTACTTCAGCGTGCAGGGCGGCCCGTCCTTCCTCGTCAACCCGCCCGCGGATGAGGGCCCCCGGCCGTTCTCGACCGGGCAGATGGCGATGGTGGAGGTGGGCGTCGACCTGGGCGAGCGCCTCTCGCTGGGTCTATTCGTGATGGGGGCCGTCAACCGCGCCGGGTCCGATTACATCGGCAACTCGGGCGGGGCGGCCTCGGGAGACTTCTCCTCGCTGGTGCCTGGGGCCACGCTGCGCGCGAATCTGAAGGGGTTCGCCGACAACCAGGAGGTGCAGCGCACCTTCATCTATGCCCGCGCGGGAGCCGGCTTCGCGATGTTCTCTCCCAAGCTGCTCCTGCCTGACTCTGACATTCTGGTGTTCGCCGGGCCTGGAGTGGAGTACTACACGCGGCTGCGACACTTCTCAGTGGGCCTCGAGGTGACGGGCAGCTACCTGGTCTCCTCGGGGACGTTCGGCTTCGCGATCGCGCCGAACCTTCGTTACGCGTTCTAGCGGGAGACACACGTGCCTCAGGAGAATGGAAGCGGTGGGCCGCGCGGTGGTGGGCGCGGGGGGCCCGGCCAGGGCCCTCGCCGAGAGGGACCGGGTGGTTTTGGAGGCCGAGACGGCGGCTTCGGTGGCCGAGACGGCGGACGTGGCCGCGGTGATGGGCCGCGCGGCCGTGGCGGTCGCGGGCGGGATGATGCGGGGCCGGTCGGACCGGGCCAGCGCGTCATCTCCGAGCTGAGCGTCCTGGAGAAGGCGCTCTCCAAGAATGACTTCGCGGCGGAGAAGGGGCCGCTCGAGGGCATCGTGCGCTCGCTGCGCTCCATGCGCCTCAAGTCGCTGGAGGACCTGGACCTCAATACGCGTGGCCGCCTCATCACCACGCTCCTGCGCGTGCAGCGTCAGCCGAAGCCGCCCGCGCCCGAGGCTGCTGCCGCTCCGGCGGCCGCCGAGGAGGGGGCTGCTCCGGCCGCTGAGGGTGCCGCTCCGGCGGAGGCTGCTCCGGCCGCCGAGGGTGCTGCTCCGGCGGAGGGCGCTGCTGCTGCCGAAGGGGCCGCTCCTGCCGAGGGTGCCGCTCCGGCCGCCGAGGGTGCTGCTCCCGCGGCTCCGGCTGGGGACCCGGTGCGTGAGAAGTTCGTCGCCTATGCGGACGTGATGTTCCTGGTGGGACGGGCCTGGCGCGCCGCGGGAGACCGCGAGCGGGCCGAGGTGGCCTTCACCGCCAGTGGCCGCCAGCCGGGGCCCGAGCAGGAGGAGCCCGTGCGCGCGGAAGGCGGCGAGCGCAGGGAGCGTCCCGAGCGCGGCGACCGTCCGGAGCGTGGCGAGCGCCGCGAGCGCGGTGAACGTCGCGAGCGCCCGGAGCGTGGCGAGCGCCGCGACCGTCCGGAGCGCGGTGAGCGTGGTGAGCGTCCCGCGCGCGGTGAGCGTCCGGAGCGCGGCGAGCGTCCCGAGCGCAAGCCGATGCCGGAGCTGACCGGCGACTGGTCCGAGCAGGCCAAGCAGCTCGAGACCATGGGGCGCACCCGTGACGCGGCCCGGCTGCACGAGCGCAACAACTCCTTCGCCGAGGCCACGCGCCTCTTCGAGGCGGGGGGAGACAGCAAGAGCGCGCTGCGGACCGCTGTCCAGGCCAAGGACAACGACGCCGCCCGCCGTCTGCTTTCGGGGCTGCCCGCGGACCAGGTCGCTCCGACGCGGGAGAAGGCCGGCGCGTACGAGCTGCTCATGGAGCACTACGTCTCCAAGAGCGACTTCGAGAACGTGGCCCGGCTGTACGAGCGCGCGCGCCAGTATGACCAGGCGGCGCTGGCGTACGAGCGGGCCAACAAGCTGACCCTGGCGCGCAAGGCGTATGAGCGCGCGCGGGACATGGCCAGCGCCAACCGCATTCGGGGCCTCGAGGTGAAGTCGCTGGTGGAGCGTGGAGACCGGCTGGGCGCGGCGACGCTCCTGGCGGCCGCGGGCCAGCGCCGCGAGGCGGTGGAGGTGCTCGGTACGCTGCCTCCGCCCAAGGCCTTCCACTTCATGCAGCGGCTGAAGCTCGATGACGAGGCCAAGGCGCTCGCGCAGAAGGAGCTGGCCCGCGCCGACGAGGAGAAGAAGCCCGCCGGGCGTGCCCGCTGGCTGGAGCTGCTCGGAGAGACCGCCGCCGCCGCGGAGGCCTGGGAGCAGGCGGGCCGCAAGGAAAAGGCCCTCCCGCTCCATGAGCAGCAGGGCAACCTGGCGCGTGCCGCTCAGCTCGCCGAAGAGCTGCAGCAGCGGGACAAGGCCGTCGACCTCTACACCCGGCTCAACGATGCCGCGGGGTTGGAGCGCGCGAAGGCCCTGCCCGAGGCTCCTCCCACGCCGGCTCCCGCTGCAACCAAGGACTCGGAAGCGGCCGACGAGGCCGCACCGCCTGCCCCCTCGGATGGGGAGCAGGAAAGTCAATAAATCTCGCCGGTTGGCGAGCTTTGCGCGATTGCTCGGAGGCGCTCGCGGTCGCTAGAGTTCGGCCCCTCTAGCGCCTCCGTGCGGTTGCGCTTCCTTTCCCGCGAGGCCCGCTCTCCATGGAACAGAATCCCTCCTCTTCGCGTCCCTCCGCGCGTGCGACCGATGAACGGTCCTTCCTCGAATCCGAGGCCACCTTGGAGAAGGCCGGCCGCGTCGAGGATCTCATCCGGCTCTACGAGAGCCGGGGACGCGATGTGGCGGCCCCCGAGGCCGCGCGGTTGCTCAGCCGGGCCGCGGAACTGGCCAATGAGCGCCTGCGCAACCCGGCGCGTGCCGAGGAGCTGCTGCGTCGCGCGCTGCTCCTGGCGCCCGAGCCGCTGCCGGTGCTGCGCGGGCTGAAGACGCTCTACGAGTCCCGGCAGGACGCCTCGGCGCTGGCCGACGTGCTGGAGCGGCTGGGTGGGGCCACCACCGGCAAGGAGAGCGCGGCCTTCTTCCTGAAGGCGGCGGACCTCTACGAGACCAAGCTGTTCCGCCGGGACAGGGCGGTGTTCTGCCTCCAGCAGTCCGCCAAGGGCGTGGCGGATCGCGCCACCTACCGGCGCATGCGGCAGTTGCTGCTCTCCGAGGATCGCTTCCAGCCAGTCTTCGACGCGCTGGAGCGCGAGCGCGAGGCGCTGGGGCCCGAGGGGATGGCCGACGAGTACGCGGCTTTCGCCGAGCGGCTGGTGGATGACCCCACCGAGCACGCGCTGGCCCAGCAGGTGCTGGATGTGGCGCGCACCCTGGACGCGCAGAGCGCCAAGGTGGAGAAGGCGCAGAAGGCGCTGCAGCGCTTCGAGCAGACGTGGCGCGACCGCGTGCGGATGCTGCGCAGCATGTCCTTGGAGGAGCGGGACCGGAAGAGCGCGGCGCGGCTGTCGCTCCTGGTGGCCAAGCTCTTCGCCTGGTACGACCCGACCTCCGCGAGCAAGGTGAAGGAGGCGCTGGATCGCTGCTTCCTGCTGTGGCCCGGGATGCCCGAGGCCCTCAGCCTCATGGAGCGGGTGGCCGAGCGCGCTGGGGACTTCGCCCCGGTGCTCACCCAGTTCGAGGCGATGGCGGGTGAGGCCAAGGATCGCAACGCGCAGGTGGACCTGTGGCTGCGCGTGGGCACGGGCCGGCTGACGCACCTCAATGATGCGGCGGGTGCGCTCGCGGCCTTCGAGAAGGCCGCCGCGGCGGACCCCTCGCGTGCGGAGGCGGTGAACCTCGCCTCGGAGATGCTGTTGGAGCAGGGCAGGGCGGCGGACGCCGTCGCGGTGCTGGAGCGCCACCTGGCCACGGTGAAGGACCGGCAGGCGCAGTCCTCCCTCCGCATGCGGCTGGCGGACCTGTGCCTGGCCCAGGTGAATGACACCACCGCGGCGCGCACCCACCTGGAGGCGGCGCTCAAGAGCGATCCGGCCAACGCGCTGGCGGCCTTCAACCTCGCCAAGCTGCTGGTGGACGCCGAGCAGTACGAGGCGGTGGATCCGCTGCTGGACCTGGCCATGTTGGCGCCGCGTCCGCGCGCCGAGCGCATCGCCTTCTGCGAGGCCCTGGCCCTGACGTACGAGGAGCTGGAGGAGCCGCGCCGGGCCTTCGAGGTGCTGGCGCGAGCGCTGGTGCTGGATCCGGCCCGGCCGCTGCTGCTGGGCACGGTGGTGGAGCACGCGGAGAAGGCCCAGGCGCAGCCCGCGCTGGCCATGGCGCTCAAGCGCGCGGCGCTGGTGGCTCCCGAGCAGGTGGCGGTGGCGATCTGGCGGCAGCTCGCGCAGCTGCTCCAGGGGCCGTTGGCGGATCCCGTGAGCGCGGAGGTGGCGTGGCAGGAGGTGCTGGCGCGCGTGCCGGGCGATGCGGCGGCCGAGGAGGCCATGAAGTCGCTCAAGGCCGCGGCGGCGCTGGCGGATGATCCGCGGGCGCGGCTGGAGGCGGAGATCACCCGGAAGGAGGCCGCGGGCGCGCCTCCGGAAGAGGTGGAGCCCCTGGTCCGGCAACTCATCACGCTAGCGGCGGATGAGCCGGGGCCGCTGCAGCGGCTCCAGGCGTTGTGCGTGGCGCTGTCGAAATTCGAGGAGGCCGCGACGCTGGCGGCCCAGCTGGCGAAGCTCGCGGACACGCAGCTGGAGCGCAGCGACTGGACGGCACGGCAGGCGAAGCTCTACGCGGAGCGGCTGAACCGGCCGCAGGACGCGGCGCAGCTGTTCCTCACCCTGCTCTCGGAGAACGTCTCCACGGGCCTGGTGATGGGCGGGCTCGAGCGGCTCGCGGCGGCGGGCATCCGGACGGCGGAGATCGCCGAGGCGCTCGCGGCCCACTATGGCCGCACGGGAGACCACCAGCGCCAGGTGGCCGCGCTGCAGCAGCAGCTCGATGCCACGACGGACCAGGCGGCGCGGCGCCGCCTCATCTCGATGCTGGCGGGCATCCACGAGAAGCAGCTGGCCGACAGCCGGGCGGCGTTCGACTGCCGCGTGCGTGCGCTGCGTGAGGACGCGAAGGACGACATCAGCCGCGCCGAGGCGCTGCGGCTGGCGAGGGACCTCTCCGCGCAGGCGGAGCTGGTGCGCGTGCTGCGTCGGTTGGGCACGGAGACCGAGGAGCTGGCGGTTGCCGTGCAGCTCTTCTCGGACGCGGCGGCCCTGGCCGAGGAGACGGGCGCGGTCGAGGACGCCATGGAGGCGCTGCAGGCGGCGCTCGGGCGCTCACCGGAGTCGCCCGAGCTGCTCCAGCGGCTGCTGCGGGCCTATTGGAAGGCGGGGCGTGTCGCGGACGCGGAGACGCTCCTGCGCAAGCGCATCCAGGGCGCCAAGGGCGCCGAGCGCCTGAAGCTGCTGCTCCAACTGGTGGAGCTCAACTCCCAGACGGGGCGCCCGGCGGAGGCCGCCGAAGCGCTCCAGTCCGCGATCTCGAACGGCGCGGAAGAGGGCAAGTACCTGCCACGGCTCGCCGAGCTGTACGAGAAGGCCAGCCGCCCCAGTGAGCTGAACGAGACGCTGGCGCGGATGGTGGCGCTGGCGGAGACGGCGGGGGACGCGGACAAGGTGGCGCGCCTGAAGCTCAAGCGCGCGCAGCTGCTCAAGGAGTCCCCGGGCGGAGATCAGGCGGAGGCGGTGCGCAGCTACGCGGACATCCTGCGCCAGCGCCCGTCCGATCCGGACGCGCTCGCCGCGCTGGAGGGGATGCTCGCCTCGGGCTCCACGCGCGAGGAGGCCGCGCGGGCGCTGCTGCCGGCGTACGAACTCACCAAGGACCACCGCAAGCTGGTCTCGGCGCTGGACGTGCTCGCCGAGGTAGCGCGTGACGACGCGGCCCGGGCGCAGGCGCTTCGCCACGCCGCCCAGGTCCACTTGGCGCACCTGCGCCAGCCGGAGCTGGCGTTCGCCTCGCTGGCCCGGGCCCTGCGCCTGCAGCCAGGGGACGCCGCGCTGCGGGCCACCGCGCGCCAGGCGGCCGAGGACGCGGATGCGCTCGACAGCTACGCGGAGATCCTCCTGGAGCTCACGGAGGAGGGCGACGTCGGCACGGCCCGCGCCGCGCTGCTGCGCGATCTGGCCGAGGTGCAGGAGAAGAAGCTCGATGACAAGGCCGGCGCGATCAAGGCGCTGAGCGCGCTGCTGGCGCTGGAGCCCACCAACGTCGACTGCCTCAAGTCGCTGCAGCGGTTGCACCGCTCGGGCGAGCAGTGGGCGGAGCTGGCCGAGGTGCTGGAGCGGCTGGCCTCCATCTCCACGGAGCCCGCCGAGCAGGTGTCCTACCTGCGCGAGGCGGCGCTGCTGCACGAGACGCGGCTGACGAACAAGGATCGGGCGGCCGCCGCATGGCGGACGATCGCCGAGAAGGATCCGCTCCAGCGCGAGGCGGCCACCACCCTGGATCGGCTCTACACGGAGCTGGCGCGCACCACGGATCTGGCGTGGGCGCTCTCGCTGCGGCGCAACCAGGAAGGCCAGAGCCCGCAGGGGCGCGAGGTCTCCTTCCGCCTGGCGGAGCTGCTGCGCACGGAGCTGAACGATCCGAACGCCGCGCTCAAGCTCTACCAGCGCATCCTGGCCGAGGACCCGGGGCACCCGGGCGCGCTCGCCGCACTGGAGGAGTGGGTGAAGGCGGCCCTGCCGACGAGCGGGGCGGCCCTGGAGGTGCTGGATCCGGTGCTCAAGCAGGTGGGAGACCATGCCCGCCGCGTGGCCCTGCGCGAGGCGCGCATGGAGTCCGCGCTCACCGTCGAGAAGGTGGTGCTCGCCGGGGAGGTCCGCCGCCTGTACGAGCAGGAGATGCAGCAGCCGTCGCTGGCTTTCATGTCGGCGGTGAAGTTCTTCGCGGCGGGGCTCGACCGGGAGGGGCTGCGGCCGGAGCTGGAGCGGCTGGCGCGCGAGACGGGCTCGCACGAGGTGCTGGCGGAGATCTACGAGACGACGGCCACGGAGCTGCCCGAGGGCGATGCGACCGCGCTGGCGCTGCTGCGCAGGTCCGCGGAGCTGCGCGAGCAGCTCAACCAGCCCGAGGAGGCCACGCGCCTCTGGAAGAGCCTGCTGGAGGCGGCGCCGCAGGATCGCCAGGCGCTCGACGCCCTGTCGCGCCTGTACGAGAAGGGGCAGAACGCCAAGAACCTCTCGGAGGTGTACGCCACCCAGGCGCGGCTCGCGACGGATCCAGAAGCACGGCTCGGCCTGCTGCTCAAGGCGGGTGATGCCTTCGCCAGCGCGGGTGATGACGCGAAGGCGATCGAGGCCTACCGTTCGGCGCTCGCCATCCGGAAGGTGTCCGAGGGCCTGCTGGCGTTGGATCGGCTGTTCGCCAAGGCGCGCCGCGTCCAGGAGCAGGCGGAGGTGCTGGCGCAGCTCGCGGAGCAGGCGCCGGATGCCGAGTCGCGTCGTGGCTTCATGGTGCGTCGGGCCCAGCTCCTGGAGAAGGAAGGCAGTCTGGCCGAGGCGCTGATGGCGTATCGCGCGCTTCTGGAGCTGGTGGCGGGAGACCCGCAGGCCATCGCGGGCCTGGAGCGTCTGTTCGCGCAGGAGGAGGGGCAGCGGCTGGATGCGGCCCGCCTGCTGGAGCCCGTCTACCGGAGCATCAACGACACCCGGAAGCTGGTGGAGGTGTTGGAGGTGCTGCTGTCCTCCGCGGTGCCGGAGCAGCGGCTGGAGCGCATCCAGGAGATCGCCGTCCTGCGCGAGGCGCTGGGACAGACGTCGCTGGCCTTCGCCGCGCGCCTGCGGGCCTTCAATGAGTTCCCGCAGGAAGACAGCGTGCGTGATGAGCTGGAGCGGCTCGCCGCCGACTCCGGCTCCTTCGAGGAGGTGGCGGCCTCCTACGAGGATCAGCTCGAGCGCGAGGTGCGTGAGCCCCTGGCGGGTGATCTCTGGCGGCGGCTGGCGGCCATCTACGACGGTCGCCTCAAGCGCTACGACTTGGCGGTGCGCGCGTTGGAGGAGGTCAGCCGGCGCGACCCGTACAACAAGGAAGTGCTGGAGACGATCGCCCGCGTGCATCGGCGCACGGGTGCGCACCGCGAGCTGGCGCTGATCATGCGCCGGCAGGTGGCGGCCGAGAACAACGTCAGCTCCCAGGTGAACCTGCTCTTCGAGCTGGGGCACCTGGCCGAGGAGACGCTGTCGGACAAGGCGCTCGCGGCGCAGTCCTACCGCGAGGTGCTCGATCGGCGCCCGGACAACGCCAACGCGCTGAAGCTGCTGGGCAAGGTGCTCACGGAGACGGAGCGCTGGCCGGAGCTGGCGCAGCACATCGAGCGGGAGATCCAGCTGGCCGACTCGCGCAACGCCCTGGAAGAGGCGTCGGATCTGCGCGTGCGCCTGGGCCGGCTGAAGTTCACCCGCCTGGATGATCCGCGCGGCGCGCTGGAGCTGTACCAGGCGGTGCTGGCGCGGCGGGCGGGGCACGCCGGAGCGGTGGGCGCGCTAGAGGAGATGGCGCGCTCGGACAGCCCGTTGCGTGGCGCGGCGGCCAGCGCCCTGGAGCCGGTGTTCGCCGGGGTAGGGGACCACCTCAAGCAGGTGCAGATGTTGGAGGCGCGCGCCTCCGTGGAGCCAGTGCCTCAGGAGCGCGTGGCGCTGCTGCGGCGCATCGCGGAGACCTACGCGGGCCCGATGGAGAACGCGGAGCTGGCGTTCGTGTACGCGGTGCGCGCGCTGCAGGATCTGCCGGACGACCCACGCTCGCTCGAGCTGTGCCTCTCGCTGATGGAGCCGGCGGGGACGCCCGAGGAGCTGGTGGAGGTTCTGGAGGGCATCGCTCCGAAGGCGGGAGACACGGCGCGCGCGGAGCTGTACCGGGCGCTGGCGCGGATCCAGGCCCGGATGGGCGAGGACACCGAGGCCCTCGCCGGGTGGCGCAAGGTGTTGGAGTTGCGCCCCACGGACGAAGAGGCGCTGGAGAGCGTGGGCCGGCTGCTGACCTCCGAGGGCAAGCCCGCGGAGCTGTTGGAGGTGCTGCGTCGCCAGCTCGCGATGGCCGAGGAGCCGGCCCGGCGCGGGGCGGTGCTCTTCCAGATCGGCGTGCTGCAGGAGGATCAGCTCAAGGACAACCTCGGGGCGCTGGCCACCTTCCGGCGGCTGCTGGAGTTGCGGCCGGATGACACGGCGGCGCTGTCGCGCCTGGAAGGCCTCTGCCAGAAGCAGGAGCGGTGGCCGGAGCTGGCGGACGTGCTGGCCCGTCGCATCGCGCTGATGCCGCCGGAGGAGTCGCTGGAGCTGAAGTTCCGGCTGGCCACGGTGCGCGAGTCGAAGCTGCTCGACAAGCCGGGCGCGCTGACGCTCTTTGGCGAGGTGCTCGGGCTGCAGCCCAACCATGCGGGCGCGGTGGCGCGCATGGAGGCGTGGGTGGCGCGCGAGCCGCAGAACCTGCTCGCGGTGGAGACGTTGCTGCGCGCCTTCCGGGCGAGCGGAGACATCGCCAAGCTGGCGCAGCTCATCGAGACGCGCGTGGGCGTGTCGACGGACGCCTTCGAGAAGAAGGCGCTCCTCGGAGAGCTGGCCACGCTGCGCGAGACGCAGGAAGAGGCGGAGCTGGCCTTCCTGGCGCTCTTCCGGGCCTTCAAGGAGGACCCGAACGACGGCGAGCTGCGCCGCCGGCTGGAGAACGCCACGGACGCCTCCAGCACGTACGACGAGCTGACGGTGGCCTACGAGGAGGCGCTGCCGCGCGTGGCCGAGGCGGCGGACGCGGCGGAGGTCTGCCTCAAGCTGGGTCAGATGCTGGAGACGCGCCTGCGTGAGCCAGAGCGCGCCATCACCTACTACGAGCGTGCGCGTGGCTTGCACGCCTCGGTGCAGGAGCGGGCGCTCGTCGCGCTGGACCGGCTCTATGGAGAGATGGAGGCGTGGCCGGAGCTCGCCGGTGTTCTGGAAGCGCTGGCCACCGGGGCAGAGGCTCCGGCGGACAAGGTGGGCTTCCTCTTCCGCCTGGGTCAGCTCTGCCAGGACCGCCTGGACAGCATGGACCGGGCGGCGCGGGCCTACGAGGAGATCCTCAAGCTCGATGCCGGGCACCTCGCGTCCGCGAGGCTCCTGGAGGGGCTGTACGAGGCCGCGGGTGCGTCCGACAAGCTGTACGCCATCCTCCAGCACGAGTCTGAGCGTGTAACGGGTGCCGAGCGCGAGCGCGTGCTTGGGAAGATGGCGCAGGTGTCCGCCGAGGGGCTGGATGACCTGGACCGGTCCATCGAGCTGTACCGCGAGCTCCTGGCGAAGAACCCGCGCAACGAGCAGGCGTTCACCGCGTTGGAGGGCCTGCTCGAGCGCGCCGGCCGCCCGGAAGAGCTGCGGACGCTGCTGGCGGACCGCTTGGCACAGACGCTGGATCCGCGCGAAGTGGTGCGCCTCAACGAGCGGCTGGGCCGGGTGGTGTACCGGCTGTTGAAGCAGCCCGAGGCGGCCGTGCCGTACCTGAAGGCCGCGCTGGACCGCGACGCGCGCCACCGGGGCGTGCTGGACACGCTGCGAGAGCTGTACGAGGAGACGGGGCAGCGCGACGACTTGGTGAGCGTGCTGCGCCGGCTGGTGCCGCTGCAGGAGTCCTCGGAGGGAGTGAAGGCGCTGCGCGTGCGCCTCGCCGAGGTGCTCGCGGACATGAGCCGTCGCGAGGAGGCGCTGGACGCCGCCCGCCGTGCCCTGGAAGTGGAGCCGCACACGGTGCCGGACCTGGACCGGGTGCATGCGCTCTTCCTCAACCTGCGTGCCTACAACGACGCGGTGCGCGCGCTGGAGCTGAAGGTGCAGGTGCATCTGGCGGCCGAGGAGCGCGAGCAGGCGGTGGCGACGTACTTCGCCGTGGCCGATCTGTGGGAAGGCCCGGGCGCCAAGGCGGAGCAGTCCGCGGGCGCGCTGGAGAAGGTGCTGGAGCTGGATCCGGCGAACCGCACGGCCTTCGAGCGGGTGTCGAAGCTGTACCGGAGCCACAACGACTGGCGCGCCTACGCCGGGGTGGTGGACCGCTATATGCCTCACCTCGTCACGGACGAGGAGAAGCTCTCCTGGCTGCGCGAGCTGGCGCGGGTGCAGGAGGAGCGGCTCGGCCAGAAGGACGTGGCATTCCTGGCGATGTGCCGCGCGCTGCAGATCGACGCCGCCGACGACAACCTGCGGGAAGAAGTGGAGCGGCTGGCGGACGAGACGGGCTCGCACGAGGAGCTGGCCGCGGTGTACGAGGAGGTGGCGGACTCGCTGCCACGGGGCCCGCTGGCTGAGCGGCTCTACGCCACGCTGGCGCGCGTACACGACATTCGGTTGGACGACGCGCCCGCGGCCGAGGCCTCGTTCCGTAAGATCCTCGAGTTCGACCCGACCAACGCCACGGCGCTGGAGGGCCTGGCCGGGATGTTCCAGCGGCGGGGACGCGACCGCGAGTACGTGGTGGCGCTGGAGCAGCAGCTGGAGGCTGCGGCTTCCATCGAGTCGCGCAAGGGCATCCTCAAGGAGATCTCCCGGATCTACGACGAGCGCGTCGGGGATCCGCAGGAGGCCGCCTCGGCCCTGCTGAGGGCGTTGGAGCTGGAGCCGGACGTGGAGACGCTGGACGTCCTCACGAGGCTCTACCGCCGCCAGAACGCGCACGCGGAGGTGGCGGCCACGCTGCTTCGCAAGCGCGACCTGATGGCGACGCCCGAGGAGCGGGCGCGCATCCAGGTAGAGGTGGCGGGCGTCTACGAGCGGGACATCGGGGACGAAGAGGCCGCGGTGGTGGCCTACCGGCAGGCGCTGGAGTTCGACCCGGCCAACAGCCAGTCGCTCGAGTCACTGGAGCGGCTCCACACGAAGCTCGACCAGCCGGCGGAGCTGCTGGCGGTGTACGAGCGGATGCTGGAGCTGAGCACGGACTACCGGGAGCGCGTGCGCGTGCTCTTCCGCAGCGCTGGCATCTGGGAGGACAAGTACCAGAACCCGGCCAACGCGGATGCCTGCATCGAGGCCATCCTGGCCATTGATGCGACGAACCTGCAGGCCATCAAGACGCTCATCCGCTTGCGGCGCGCGCAGGAGCGGTGGGAAGACCTCATCGTGGCCTACGAGCGGCAGCTGGGGCTGGCGACGAGCCCGCAGGAGCAGGCCGAGCTGTACGTGGAGATCGGCCATGTCTACCACCAGCAGCTCAAGGCGGTGGACCGTGCGGTGGACAGCTTCCACTACGCGCTGAACGCGGATTCGTCCGCGCGGCCCGCGCTGCACGCCCTCGGTAACCTCTACGAGCGCAGCGGCAACTGGCCCTTCGCGCTCGAGATGCTCCAGCGCGAGGCGCAGCTGGCCGGGCAGACGCAGGATGCGGTGGAGCTGCTCCACCGCATGGGCAAGATCAACGAGGACATGTTGATGGACCCGGGCAGCGCGAAGTCCTGCTACCAGCAGGCGCTCGCGATCGATGCCGGGTACCTGCCCAGCATCCGCGCCCTCAAGGGCATTCAGGAGCAGGCCAAGGACTGGAGCGGCTACGAGCAGACGCTGCTCCAGGAGGCGCAGCAGACCGAGGATCCGCAGGCCAAGGCGCAGGCGCTGTTGGACGTGGCGAAGTACCACGCGGACACGCGCGAGGACCGCGAGACGGCGACGCAGTACTTCGAGGAAGCCCTCAAGCACGTGTCGGATCTGCTCGAGGCGGCGCGCCCTCTGGCGGACGTCTACATCGCACGCGAGGACTGGATGGCGAGCGAGCGGATGCTCGACATCGTCGTGCGGAAGATGGCGGAGAAGGCCATCGCGGAGAAGGACGGCGCGCTCACCGTGGAGCTGTCGCGGCAGCTCTATCGGCTCGGCTACGTGTCGGAGAAGCTGGGCAAGCGCGACAAGGCGCTCGATGCGTACGAGAAGTCGTACGGCCTCGATGCCCGGTACCTGGCGAACCTCGAGAGCTACGGCAACCTGCTCGTGCAGGCCAAGCGCTACGATGACGCCTTCAAGGTCCTGCAGGCCATCCTCATCCACCACCGTGAGAGCCTCACAGACCTGGAGGTGGTGGAGGTCTACTGGCAGCTCGGCGACGTGCTGGCCGCGCTCGGCCACGCGGACCGTGCGCAGAACCACTTCGAGAAGGCGCTGGCCACCGATCCGGGCCACGAGCCGTCGCTGCGCGCGATGGTGACGCTGATGGACAAGGCGGGCCAGTACGAGAAGTCCGCCGAGCTGCGCCAGCAACTCGTCAGCGTGCTGGACGGTGAGGCCAAGGCGCGCGTCTACCTGGAGCTCGGGCAGATTGCTCGGGACAAGCTCAAGGATCCGTACATGGCCATCGACGCGTTCAGCGGCGCTCTCAAGGAGCAGCCGGACGCGCTCGACGTGATGGACTCGCTGTACGTGCTGCTGCGCGAGACGCGGCAGGGCCAAAAGGCCGCGGACGTGCTGCAGCGGATGCTCAAGCTGCCGGCGTTGACGGCCGAGCCGCACAAGGCCAAGCGGGTGTGGTTCGCGCTCGGAGAGATCCGCCGCGGCGAGCTGAAGGACGTCGAGGGGGCCGCCGAGGCGTTCAACGCGGCGCTGGACCTGGACCACCGCTTCGTCGAGGCCTTTGGCGCGCTGGAGGCGATGCTGGGCAACGCCAGCCAGTGGAAGGCGCTGGAGGACAACTACGCGCGGATGCTCTCGCGCATCCCGAAGACGCCGGACACGCACGTGGCGCGCATGGCGCTGTGGCGTGCGCTGGGCAACCTCTACCTCCAGGTGCTGAAGAACACGGAAGGCGCCGTGGCGGCCTATGGCGTGGTGGCCAAGGGCTTGCCGGACGACGTGGAGGCGCAGGAGGTCTTCGCCGAGGTGGCCGGGCAGTCGCCGGGCAAGGAGGAGGAGGCCATCGCGGCGCTCCGCCGGGCGCTTCAGGCGCTGGCGGACAAGAAGAGCGACAAGGATCCGCGCAAGCTGGTGGGACAGCTCGTGCGCCTGTTCGCGGTGCGCAAGGACTACGACGGAGCGTGGCTATCCGCGCAGTCGGTGGCCGGGCTCATCGGCTCGCCGGGAGACGACGAGAAGGAGATCCTCACCAAGCTGGGGCCCTACGCCAAGCGCAAGGAAGTGGCGCAGCGCCCGCTGACGGACAGGCTCTGGCACTCGCACCTCTTCCACCCGAAGGTGCGCGGCCCGCTCTCGGAGCTGATGGGCATCCTCTTCGAGCAGGTGGGGCACCTGTACGCGGTGCCTTTCCAGCAGTACCAGATCGTGCCGAAGAAGCACCGCATCGACGCGGGCTCCGCGCAGGAGTACCACGTCCACCACTACCGCTATGTGGCGCGCCTGTTCGGCATGGAGGCAGTGGAGCTCTACTCGCCCTTCCTGATGGCCACGCGCGAGCGGCTGAGCCGGCGTACGAACGAGCCGGCGCCCGAGCCGATGATCAACGCGGAGCTGCTGCAGACGCACCCGGCATGCGTGCGCGTGGGCGGCAAGTTCTTCGCCGAGCAGGGGCAGAAAGAGGTGTACTACCTGCTGGGCCGCACGCTCGCGCTGGCGCGTCCGGAACTCGCCTTCAGCCAGCGGCTGGCGCCGGATCGGCTCGAGGCGTTGCTGCAGGCGGCGCTCAGCCTGGTGGTGGGGCAGATCCGGCCGACGGCGGATCCGCGCCACTTCGACGAGGCGCGCAGGACGCTGGAGAAGAGCCTCAGCGAGCCGGCCCGCGCGGCGTTGGCCAAGGTGGCGCGAGCTTACCTGCCCACGGCGACACCCACGGATGTGCGCACCTGGCTGGAGGGCGTGGAGCTCACCGCGGCCCGCGCCGGCCTCTTCGCGGCGGGCGAGCTGGAGCCGGTCAAGCGCATGGTTACCGGGGAGACAGGCTCGTCCTTCCGGATCACCCCTCCCAACAAACTACGGGATCTCCTGGTATTCGCTACCTCTGAGGACCTGCATGATCTGCGTGTCGCCGTAGGGACGCACGTGGAGGTGCAGGTGCGAAAGTAAGAGGGTAGAACTCCGGCGAGGGTTCAAACGTTGAAAGGCGACCGGGCGGTCATGGGCGGCATCCTTGACCCCCCTGTGTGCCACCTCTACGATTTTGGAAGGTTTTCTTCCGTCTTTTCTGAGATTTGCGGGGAACGATGCGCTTCGTCTGCGACAGCTGCCGCGCGCAGTACATGATTAGCGACGACAAGGTCGGCGCCAAGGGTGCCAAGATCAAGTGCAAGAAGTGCGGGCACATGATCCAGATCCGTCCCACGGGCGCCGCGGCGTCCAAGGACAACGGGGCATCCGAGAGCACGGCTTCGGAGTCGGGTGCCACGGCCTCCACGAGCAATGGAGCGGCGAGCTCCAACGCCGCGGTGATGCCTTCGTCGATCGGAACTCCACCCGAGGGTGGCTTCTTCTCGGGCATGGAAGAGGACGAGATTGGCGCGGTCTTCGACCAGGTGCTCAACTCGGGCTCGCAGAAGATCCCCGCGGGAGAGCCGCAGGGCGAGGCCCTCGAGAGCAAGTCGGCCACGCCGGCCGCCGTGCGCAAGCTGGCCGAGGCCGAGTCCGAGCCGGATGAGCCCAAGGCGGCGACCGCCTCGCACGACTGGTTCGTCGCCATCGACGAGAAGCAGACGGGCCCGCTCACCGTGGAGAAGATCAAGGACCACTGGGACCGCGGTGAGGTGGGGCCTGACAGCCTCTGCTGGCGCGCGGGCTTCAGCGACTGGATTCCGCTCTCCGAGGTGACGGAGCTGGCCTCGGTGCTCGCGCCGCGTCCGGCCAAGCCGGTCATCGTCGCGCCCGCGCCGGTAACGGGGTCGACGCCCACGGTGTCGGGCCCGGTGGAGTCCGCCTTCAGCGCGGGAGCGAGCGCGAAGAACACGCGCCCCGAGATTCCCGCCGCCCCGGCATTGGGCGCGGAGCCGACCTCTTCGGGCTGGAAGCCTTCGGCGGCGAGCGTGCTCGCCTCGCTGGTGAAGGAGGAGAACGACGCGCTGTCGAAGCCTCCGCCCAAGCCGGCGCCGGCGGAGAAGCCTGCCACGGGAGGATTGCTCGACCTGCCGCCTCCGGAGCCCGCTGCTCCCGCCGCGCGAGCGTCTGTGATGGCGATGGCCGCGGAGCCCGCGATGCCGCAGGCCGCGCCCATGGCGTATGCGCAGCCCGCGCCCGCGCCGGCCTATGCGCAGCCCGCGCCGGCCTACCCGCAGCCTGCATACGCGGCGGGCTATCCGCAGCCCGCGTATCCGGGCTACCCGCCGCCTGCTGCGCCGGTGCCTCAGTCGGGTGGCAACAAGACGGCCATGTTCGCGGGCCTTGGCGTGGTGGGGCTGTTGGTGGTGGGGGCCGTGGTGTTCTTCCTGACCAGGGGCTCGTCCACGCCTCAGCAGCCCGTGGAGTCCCCGCCGCAGGTGGCGGCAACGACGCCGCCCGTGGTGCCGGCCGCGAAGCCGCCTGAGACGCCCGTGGCCCCGCCTCCGAGCACGCCGCCGACCCAGGCCGCGGCCAACCCGCAGGGAGCGGTCGCGACCCCGACGACGCAGCCCGTGGCGGGCACGGTGCCGGGAACGCCTCCCGCGGCGACGCCGGGCACGCAGCCCGCCGTGGCCGTGGTGACGCCTCCTGCCAACACGCCTCCGCCTCCCGCGGCGGAGACGAAGCCGCCGGAGCCCGCGCGTCAGGACCCGCCCACGCGCGTGGCGGAGCGGGAGCCGGTGCGCTCCAGCTCCTCCAGCAAGCCGCGCACGAACAGGGATGAAGGCACGACCATCGCCTCCTCGAAGTCTCCGTCGAAGCCGGCCAACGATGGCTTGGATGACGACTTCGATGAGCTGTTCGGGAAGAAGCCTGCGAAGACGAAGCCGGACACGCAGTCCAACACGCCGACTCCGTACATCCCGCCCGAGCCGGGTGGTGGTGGCGGCGGCAAGGTGCAGGAGCAGCTCGCTCAGTCGGACATCATGTCGGTGGTGCTGGCCAACAAGCCGGCCATCGTGAAGTGCGTGAACGAGCAGAAGAAGCGTGATCCGGGCATCAGCGGCAAGCTGGTGATGCGGTGGACCATCCAGCCGAGCGGCAAGACGACAGCGGTGTCGGTCCGCACGGACGAGTTCAAGAAGACCTATATGGCGACCTGCATCACGGGGCTCATCAAGGGTTGGTCTTTCCCGAAGCACCGGAAGCAGGGAGATCCCATCGATTTCCCGTTTACCTTCTGAGTGTGAGACTGAAGGCAGACGGTGACACGAGCGCGAGTTGAACCGTGTCACTGTCTGCTGCTGCATGCATTGAATACCCGTGGGGACGAGTCCGTCGGGGTGCGGTCAACATTCGTTGACACGTCCGGAGGGGGGGACTAAAGCGACCCCGCTCGCAGGACGGAGGGGGCTTGTGAGGCCGGAAGCCCCGTGTGCGAGGCACCCACAGGAGGAAGTCCAGCATGCAGCTTCGGAAGACGTTGTGGATGCTCACTGCGCTGAGCGCGATGAGCCTGGTGATGACTGGTTGCCCCGAGGATGGTGGCGGGGACAGCCTGACATGCACGAGTGCGGCGGACTGCCTTGAGTCCGAGATCTGCCACCCGACCGCGAAGGTCTGTGTGCAGACGTGCGATTCCGGTTCGGACTGTCCGGACACGGCGAAGACCTGTAAAGAGGTGAGCACGACGGACAGCACGAAGGTGTGCCAGTGCGCGACTGACACGCTGTGCAACACGGGCCGTGAGACGGCGGACCTGGTCTGCTCGACGCTGGACAAGGTGTGCACCGAGAAGTGCACCTCGGACGCCGCCTGCGGCGCCGGCCGTACCTGCGACACCGCGACGGGCCAGTGCAAGGCTGGCAGCACCGGTCCTACCTGCACCTACGGCTCCTGCGCTTCTGGTGAGGTTTGCGGCATCACCTCGGGCAAGTGTGAGCAGGCTGCGACCTGCACGGGCGAGGCCCAGAGCACCTGCACCTACGGCCAGTTCTGCAGCACGGGCCGTTGCGCGGATGTGGCGAAGCCTACGTGCGGCAACCTCGAGGGCAAGGCTGCGGTGAACTTCACCCCGTCCTCGGGCACGGGCAACATCATCTACAATGTGGCGAAGGTGTCCTTCGCTGCCGACCCGACGGGCTGCCCCGGCTCCACGAACCCTGTGAAGGTGGTTCCGCGCATCTCCTTCTATGCGAAGGAGGGCACCGTGCCGGCGACCGAGGAGGGCCTCAGCGGCTTCTTCTACGTGCGGACCGACAAGCAGGATGTGGCCCTGAATGCGGGCAACCTGTTCAACTACACGCGCTCCGCGGATGGCAAGAGCGGTTCCATCAGCGCGTTCTTGTGCATCCCGGACCAGAACTCCCTGGTTCTGGGTTTCTACTTCACGAATGGCAACGGTTACTGCACTACCTTCAACCGGTAGGATGTAGTCAAAGCTGAGATGCCATCAAAGGCCCTGCTCCCTTGTTGGGGAGCAGGGCTTTTTTACAGATGAAACGAGAGCGACCTGGCTTGCGGGGCCAGCCGCTGGATGTGCGGTGAATTTGCTTTCGCGGCCGCCGTCCTTCATGGCGGCGTACGAAACGCCTCACGGTTTCAGAAAAGGAAGAGCCATGTTCAAGAAGACTTCTTCTCGCATCGTTGCCCTCACGCTTGCACTCAGTGCTCCGGTCGTGCTCGCAGCTGGAGCGAGTGATGAGGTCAATCTGTCGTGCCCTGCCGGGACGAAGCAGCGCCGCATGCCCGAGAAGACCGCTTGGTACTGCGTGAAGACGAACGCCAAGGATCCGGACCGGAACGCCCACGGCCCGTACGTGAGCTTCCATCCGAACGGACAGAAGAAGGCAACGGGGCAGCATGTCGATGGCATGCAGACCGGCCTCTGGACGTTCTTTGATGAGAACGGGCGGAAGACCGAAGAGATCGAGTACTCGGCGCACCACTACCACGGGCGCCGCGTGCAGTTCTTCTCGACCGGGAAGGTCAAGCTCGAGGAGCGGTGGGCCAACGGCCAGCGCGAAGGGATGACCACGGCCTACACGGAGGATGGCCAGAAGCAGGCCGAGTCCGAGTACCGGGGCGGGCACCTTGTGAAGGAGCAGAGGTTCGAGAACGGCAAGCCCGTGGCCAACAAGTAGCTCCTCATACGTGCTCTGAGCATGGAGGGCCCTTCCCCAAGCAGGGGAGGGCCTTTTGCTTTTCTGGCGCATTGCCCTACTTGTGCAGGCTCGGCTAGAAGCCCCCTGTGAAGGTAGAAACCCTCGTTCCCAAGTTACCCGAACTGCCGCTCCGCACAGTGGCGGAGATGGGTCTCCGTGAGCTGGAGCGCCTCCGGCTCATTCTCAGGGGGGGCTCGGTCATTGACTGGAGGCGGATGCACTTCCAGTCTCGAGATGAGGTGGACCACTTCCTGCGGCTTTGCCAGCTCGATACCTCGCGGCCTTACGATGAAGCTTGGGCGCGTACGATCCTTGCGGATGCCGTGGAGTACCTCCGGAAGACCTTCAACTACCGGGTTGCTGACGCTGTGGCTCACCCAGAGGAGGTCCATGACCTCTTCCTGTTCGCATCCGGCGTCAAAGGTCCCCCTAAGTACCGGCGCATCGCCTGCATCGTGCTGAAGGTGATGCACGTTCTCCAGCACATCGAGGGGCGGGACCTGCTCTTCCGGCTTGCCGCCTCGGAGGCTGACCTGTCGGAGCTGGTGACGGCCAAGGTATTGGGGGTGGCCAAAGAGATTCAGGACCGAGGGCTGCCCGTGGTGGAGTTTGCGCACTCCATCAAGACGCGCGACTCGCTCATTACCAAGTTGATCGCGAAAAAGGAGACGGTGGCCGCCCAAGTCTATGACCGCACGCGATTTCGCATCATCACGAAAGTTCGAGCGGACATCCTCCCAATTCTCCACTTTCTCATTCAGCGGCTGTTCCCGTTCAACTTCGTAGTGCCTGGACAGACGGAGAACTCGCTCGTACCGTTCAAGTCAGTCTTGGAGGAGTACCCGCATTTCGAGCAATACGCAGCGCAGCTTCATCTGGATCGTGACTACGAGGACAGAGAAGACCGCATCGGGAATCAGTTCTCGGGGGGGACATACCGAGCGCTCAACTTCGTGGCGGATATCCCCATCAGGATGGATGAGTACCTGCCGCCTCCTGAGGAGGATTCGCGTCCACGCAAGGGGCGAATTGTCTTCGCGTTGGTAGAGTTTCAAATCGTAGATGAGGAGACTGCCCGCCTCAACGAGGACGGGGAGAATGCGCATAAACTCTATAAGCGGCGGCAGAAGCGGCGCGTGCTGCGCCGCCTCGCGCGAGGACTTGTTGTCCCTAAACGCAAGTAGTTGACTTGCGTAACTTCAGGGAAACTCGTACGTCACCTCAAGTTCTGCCAGCTTTGGGGTTTGTTCCGAGTCTGAATAGAGATCATCCCGTTGGGCGTCCTGGTCGGTCGGGGCTTCGAACCGAAGCCTGAATTGTGAACGCTTGCCGCTTCGGGTGGCTCTGTCCGCCCAGTCAAGTGCCACGAAGGAAGTGACGTCGAAGACTCCAGTCGTTGTCACCGCACTGCTTGGGATAAGGATTGCAGGATTGAGGGCTGGAGAGTCGTATTGGGCTCTCGATTCAGGGTTCGTCCAGCTCATATCCGAGGTTGCGATCTGACTGCCAATGTAGACTCGTTCCAAGACGAGATGGCCAAGGCCTCCAAAGGCGTCTCCACGCTGCCCAGTGATAAACCATTTGAGCTTGCTGTCGGTGATGCGGTCCAAGCTGTCTGGAAGTGTATCGAGTTTGAACCCTAAGAAAAGCCGGCGCTCGGTGTTGTTGTCGGCATCCCCCACGCTCTCGAGATTGAATAGGTGGTTGTAACGCACGTAGTCTGGACTCACCGCAGAGCCACTCGTGGTCAAATCAAAATCGATTGTCACGGTGTTCGCGCGGATGACGCGAAAGGTACCTGTCGCGGTTGTTTCGAGGGGATTACCGGAGGTGTCTGTTGCGGCCGTAGAGACATGCCATGCGAGCTCGGTTCCATGTGGGAACTCAGCGTCGGGATTGAAGGTCATTTCTGTCGCAGTTGCATTCCAGTCGAACACTCCCGCGTTGAAGCCTGTTGGTGACGTAATGGCAAAGGCCGTCTGAGCAGACGCCTTGTTCATAGGCTCAGAGAACACCACGGTGATAAGTGCATCCCGAGCAATGCCGATTGCTGAGTTGCCTGGAGTCGTGCTGAGGACCGTGGGAAGCGTGGTGTCGGGGGCTGGGCCTGTGGTGCTGAAGGAGAAAGCCTTACGACCCGAGAGCAGATTGCCGGCCTTGTCTTTGCCCTCAACGAAGAGGGTGTAGGTCGTGTTTTGAATCAGCAGAGTTGATGGTTGGAGCGTGACCTGAGTGTCTCCGAGTGCCCACGTCGCAGGGGTGAATGCCGCAGTCGGAGCCGTACTGACTTGCACGGTGCTCACGTCCATTGGCTCGGAGAAGGTGATGAGGAGCGGGGTGCTCGTGAGAACCTGACTGGAATTATGGGAGGGGGACGTCTCGGTGATGGTGGGTGGCGTCGTGTCGGCAGGGACGCCAGAGTCAGGCTTGTTTCCGCCATCGGGCGATCCGCCTCCGTCGGGCTGTGTGCCCGCGTCTGCGGGGGCTTCGGGCTCCGCGACTTCCGGCAGTTCGATGCAGGCTGACAGCAGGGCCGTCAGGAGCAAGGGAAGGATGCGTTTGAGTGGGGTCATGCTGCTCCTCTAGAGCAAGATGCATTCCACGGTTGTCCGGGATGCCAACTTGCTTTTCGGAGGGGCAGGAAAGACCGCTTCCGCCTTAAACGCTAGAGGCACGCGGCGGCACCGTCCGCGCACGTGGACGGTAGTCCACGCGGCTGGACTGGGCACTTGGGGAGGGCAAAGCCTACTTCTTCTTCCGGTTCTTCTTCTTGTTCGCCTTCTCGCGCTTGCGGCGCTCCTTGATGGCGTCGCGGTCGTCAGGCTTGCCGGAGGCCGACGGCGGCGCGTAGCCCATCAGTCGCGCCTTCGCCATCGCCGCCTGGCCCATCGGAGGCGTGTAGCCCGGGGCAATCTGCGGCATCTGCATGGGCATGCCTCCCATGCCCGCCATGGCCTGCTGCATCATCTTGTCCTTCCCCATGATGCTCGACAGGTCCATGTTCTTCATCTGCGACAGCTGACCCAGCTGCTTGAACCCCGGGATCCGCCCCAGCAACCCTGGGTTCTGGCCGATCGTGCCCATCACCTGCTGCATCATCCCGAATTTCTGCAGCAAGTCGCGCACGTCCTCCGCCTTGCGCCCGCTGCCCTTCGCGATGCGGTTGATGCGGCTGGCGTTGATCTGATCCGGACGCAGGCGCTCCTTCTCCGTCATCGAGTCGTACATCGACTCGATCTTCGTCAGCTCCTTCTCGTCCGGGTTCAGCTGCTCCGTCAGGTCGCCAAACAGCGGGAACTTCTCCAACAGGTCCTTCAGCGGACCCATCCGCCGCACCATTCGGATCTGCTCGACGAAGTCCTTCATCGAGAAGTTGCCCGACAGCAGCTTGAGCGCGTCCTCCTCGGCCTTCTTCTCGTCGACGACCTTCTCGAAGTCCTTCATCAGGCCGACGATGTCGCCGAACCCCAGGATGCGACCCGCAAGGCCCTCCGGACGGAACTCCTCGAGCTTGTCCAGCGACTCGCCCATGCCCAGGAACTTGATGGGCTTGCCCGTCACTTCCTTGATCGACAGCGCCGCGCCACCACGCGCGTCACCGTCCAGCTTCGTGAGGATGAAGCCGTCCAGCGTCAGCCGCCGGTCGAACTCCGCCGCCGTGCGCACCGCGTCCTGGCCAATCATCGCGTCGCACACCAGCAGGATGTTGTCCGGGTGTACGTTGCCCTTGATGGACTCCAGCTCGCCCATCAGCGCCTCGTCGATGGCGAGCCGGCCCGCCGTGTCGATGAGCACCACGTCGCACTTCTGCTCGCGTGCCGCCGCGTACCCACGCACCGCCAGCTCCGGCGGCGCCACGTTCGGCTCGAAATACACCGGTACCTTCAGCCGCTCGCCCAGCACCTTGAGCTGGTCCACGGCCGCAGGGCGGTAGATGTCCGCGGCCACCAGCAGCGGCTTGCGCCCCTCGGCCAGCAGCTTGTGGGCCAGCTTGCCCGTGGTCGTCGTCTTACCCGAGCCCTGCAGACCCACCATCATGATGCCGCTCAGCTGCCCCTTGGGCTTGAGCTTGATGCTCGTGTCCACCGGGCCCATCAGGGCCTCGAGCTCGTCGTGGCAGATCTTCACGAAGTAGTCGGCAGGGCTCACCTTGCGCTTCTGCCCCGCCTTGTCCGTGATGGTCGTCTGCACCACCTCGCCCACCGTCTTCTCACGCACGCGGGCGACGAACTTCTTCACGACATCGAAGGCGACGTCCGCCTCCAGCAGGGAGACGCGGATGTCTCTCAGCGATTCGTCCACCAGCTCTGGCGAGAGCTCGCTCTTGCCGGTGAGGCGGTTCTTGGCGGCACGGAAGCCCTTGGTGACGGTCTCAAGCATGGCGGCGCTTTATAACAGGGGCGGAGCGGAATCGACCGTTGAGCGCATTGCGGCCGTCCGGCAGTTGAGAGAAGGTGCGTGGCGCTCGGGCACGAGTGGCGGAACTGGCAGACGCAGCGGACTTAAAATCCGCTGGCCCGCAAGGGCCGTCCGGGTTCGATCCCCGGCTCGTGCATTCTTAACCGCTGGACTTTACTGAGAAATTCTCCCCGTCCCGTACCGTGTGCCCCCAGTGTGACCCTCGAGCGCTCGGACAGCGTCCTTCTTCACGTCCGGGCTGAGGTGGGCGTACCGCATCGTCATCTCGATGGAGGCATGCCCCAGCAGCTCCTGGACGGCCTTCAGAGGCACCCCGCGCATCACCAGGTGACTGGCGAACGTGTGCCGCAGGGTGTGCCAGCCGATGGGCCGAAGCCCTGCCCGCTTGCTGGCCCGGAGGAGGGCGTTCCGGCAGGCATCGTTTTTAAGGTACGTCCCCTGGACATCGCAGAAGACGAACGCTCCCCGGAGGTGGCGGTGCGCCTTGAGGGCCTCGAGGGCCACCGCGTTGAGTGGCACCTCGCGCGAGCGGCCTCCTTTAGGGGTGCCGAAGTGGCCCCGCCAGACGTTCCGCTTCACTAGGAGCCTCCCGGCCACGAGATCCAGCGCATCCCACTGAAGGGCGATGAGCTCTCCTCGTCGCAGGCCCGTGTGGAGGCCCACCAGGACCATGGTGCGCCACTCGGGATCCGTGGCGGAGACTATGCGCTCCGCTTCCTCGAAGGTGAGGAAGTCGAAGTCCGGCTTCTCCACCTTCAGAAGTTTCACCCGCAGCGCGTGGGACAGGACCTCCTGCTCGACAGCGACCGTGAACAGGGTGCGCAGCACAGTGAGGGCGTTGTTGATCGTCTTGGGCGCGAGGCCCTCCTTGCGCTTCTGGGCCTTGAACGTCTCGATGTCCGCTTTTCCCACGCGGTCGAGCTTCAGGTTCCCGAAGGTCGGCAACAGGTGGCTATCGAGCAACTGCTGCTTGGCGGCCAGGGTGCTGGCCTTGTTGTTGTTGGAGCTGTACGTGAGGAAGCGCTCAATGAAGCCCCCCACGGTGGGCATTTCGGGTTCAGTCGTTCCTCGGTTGTACGTGCCTGCGAGGAGGGCTTGGCGGAGCTCCCGCTCGTACTGCTCGGCTCCTCGGCGGGTGTTCACCGGAGACGCCTTGCGCACGCGCTCCACGCGCCCGTCAGGGTGCTGGAACTTCACGTCCACCCACCACGCCTCCTGCACTCTTGCCTCCTTCGTCTTCCACTTCCGCAGCCTGACGCTCATCTCTACTCTCCGAGCGCAGGACCGCCGTTACCCCGGATCCAACCTAGCAGGGCTTCGCGGCTGATGCGGATGGTCCGACCTACACGGATGACACCTGGCACCTTCCCCAGGCGGACGGCCTCATAGAAGGTCTTGCGGTTCACTCTGAGCAAGCCCGCTGCTTCCTCCACGGTAAGGCAGGCAGGCAGCGACTCAGGGGAAGAGGTAGAAGGCGGTGGCATGGCCTAGCTGCCCTCCTCTACGGGGTGAGGCGGGCTGGCACGCCGCAGGCCCCTATTTGGCACGCGCACCACCTTGCCTGCGGCCACCAGTCGGGCCACTGCCTCCTGTGTCCTTGCTTTGCCGGTGCCGAGCCGGCCACGCAACTCCTCCACGGTGATAGTGGTCTCGCTGGTGTCCAGGGGGATCTTAGCCAGCGTGCGTTCGTCGAGTTCCTCCTCAGTCTCTGCTTGGTTACCTTCCTCGCCATCAGGGTCGACTGGCCGCCACTCAATCTCACAGCGACCTCCGCGCACCGTGAGTATGAAATCCAAGGGTGGAGGCGCCTGGAAGTCTCTCGCCTTCACGAGTTCAAACCGGAAGCGCACTGGTCGATCTGTGCCGCTGCAGGTACCTCGCTGAGTGAGGGACATCTGCACGTCTGCTGCGCCGACAAGTACGCTGCTGCCGCGGCTATGCTCTCGCCGGCCCTCACCTGCACCCCAGGAGCCTTTGACCGTGTGGTGCAGGAGCAGGACGCTGCAACTTGGAGCCACGCGGCGGATGTCCTTGAGTGCGCCTGTGAGCCGCGCCATGTCCTGCGAGCTGTTCTCATCCCCTGAATGGAGATCTGCTAGAGGGTCAAGGATGAGAAGCGCCACCTCGTCCTGCTGACATTTTTGGGCGATGCGCTCGACCCAAACCGGCTCGTCCAACCGGATAGGTTGCGCGTGCGCGACGCTCAATAGAGGGCTGACGGCTCCGACGAGTTCGAGTCGGTTGGCGAGAGCAGAGGGGCTACCTTCTTGTTCGATGAGGAGGACGCGCTTGTTTTGGGAGATGACTTGGAACGCGAAGTTCAACGTCAGCCATGTCTTGCCTACGCCCGGGGAGCCTTGGACAACGGCCAGTGCTCCAACGGGCAGCACGCGATCAATGAGAAAGCGTACCGTTCGTGGTGCCTCAGCAACAAAGTCCGGAGCAGACACCAGCCAGGGACGCCGCCGCGGTGCTGAGGAAAGAGCAGACCGCCAAGCTGCGGGCGCGTCTTCGCCTGCCTGCAGCAGAGCTGCCGCCCACTCCGCCAGATCCTTATAAGGGGAGGGAGGGCGCAGCCTCTTCACGGTGTAACCTGCTTCGGTGAGGAGTGGTGTCACTTCTGCTACCGCAGCTTCGCCAGCTGGGTCCCCGTCAAAGGCGAGAACCACCGAGCGCAAGTTCTTAGGCGCGTGCGCCACCAGGGCCTCGACCGCCTCCCGCGCACATTGAGCGCCGGGAATTCCAATAACTGACCCGGGTGGAATGGCGAAAGCCGACAGCGCAGCAAGGAAATCAGTCATTCCCTCGGTGGCGACGAGTTCCTCCTGGGGCCTGACTTGTCCGAAGATGAGGGGACCCACATCTCTGGGGAGGCAGCCGCACCGATAGAAACGTCGGTCATGTGCAACTTCCCCAATGACGCGGAACTGCACGTCCTGCACCGTCCCGTCGAAGCTCCGCAGGCACACGGCCAGGTCAGGACGGCGTCCGGTGGTGGCTCGGGCCTCGGCCTCTGCTTCCGCAGAGTAGAGACCGCGCGTCCGCACGTAGGCGAGGACGGCGGCATCTTCTGAAAGTGGCGCGCATTGTGCCCATCGCTCACGTGCGGATGGACGCCCCGCTTCCTTCTCGGGGAGAGCCTGTTCGCCCGCGCCTGGCATGGGACCGGCAGCTTTGGGTGAGGGGCGTTGAAGGGGCGCCTTCGATGAGCGCTCTCCAACTTGGGAACGCTTCGCCCGCTCGTGTAATGCGGCGGGCAGGGGCACGCTCCAAGCGTCCGCGAGAGCGAGCAGAGCGTCGACTCGATCCGGTTTGCGCGTGATGAGCTGGGCGAACTTGATCAGCCCCCCCTGTTCTCCGCAGCCGAAGCAGTTGAATGTCCCCTTCTTCACGTTGAACGAGAAACTCGGAGACTCGTCCGGATGGAAGGGGCAGAGAGTGAGGATGTTCCCGGCCTTGTCCTGACGTAGATGACGCCCAGGCGGGACTTTGAGGTACCGCTCAGGAGTCCAGGCGGACTGGATGGCCTCGATAAGGCGTGAGAGGAGGGGACTGCCTGTCGCAGCCGATTGGTGTACTCTGGGCATGGCTGTATCGGGTCCCCTGCTCTTCCGCTCGCCCGTGGAAAGGTCGCGGATGCGCGGGGGCTTCTCGTCCTGCTGGCGGCCCTATCTGCCGCACCAAGGCCCAAGGTACTCAGGCGGACAGCGAGAACTAGAGGAACGCTCCGGCGAGCATGCGGCGTGGCACTGCTGCGCCAGGGAGGGTTTTTACCGGATCGGTCTGTGCCTCGATGCCTCTGCTAAGAAGCTGTAATCATGCGCGTTTCAAGTGTCAAACGACGTCGACGTACCTTGTAGGGAGCAAATCGGTGGAACGGGCGGGTATCGGGGTACCTCAGGGGAGGATACCGGCCTAGCAGGCCGCTGAAAAAGTAAGAGTTGAGGCGCTGGAACGCGTTCGATGCTCATTTCCCCTGGTTGCTCCGGTCCCCTCCGCGGGGCGGGGAGCTACTGTGGTTGTCGCCGAGCTGCTCGGCAGCAGCTTCACGGCCATCGGCTCATGCAGCCATCGGCATCAGCTTCGCCATGCGCAGCAGGTTGTAGGCTGCAGCGGCAAAATGAATCTGCAAGCCGACACGGCGCTGGCCTCGGTAGCGAGTCTTTCGCAGGCCCGCCACCGTCTTGGCCCAGCCGAATATCTCCTCCACTCGTTTGCGGATGCGCTGGCTCACTGCGTAGCCGGGATGGCGCACGGTCCGCCCATCGATGTTGCTACCACGATGGGCGGTGATGTTCTGAGCTACGTGCGGTGTCACTCCTTCTGCACGAAGGCTTTGGACGAAGTCGGCCGTGTCGTAGCCCTTGTCTCCACCCAGCGTGCAAAGGGCAAGGCCCGCTGCCTTCTGCCGCCGCACCATTCGAAGGGCCTGCTCTCGCTCGGCGTAACCATCGGCCTGTGACAGGCTTACATCGGCGATGAGTCCGTGGCGGTTCTCCATCAGCACGTGGCCGGCGAAGGACAGCTTGGCCTCCTTGCCTTTACCCTTCCTGGCCAGCCGTGCCTCCGGATCCGTCTTTGACTCGTGGGTGGCGTTACTGCGCTTCTCTCCATGAAAGTTGATGGTGGGATTGCTCGGGTCGTCCGGCGGTTCGTCATCGCCCGCCCCGTCCTTCTTCTTGAAGGACTTGAGGCTGGCCCACGCCTCAATCAGGGTGCCATCCACCGTGAAGTGCTCGGCGGACATCAGCTTCTCCTGGCGAGCTCGTCCCACCACGGCCTCGAAGAACAGCCGTGCCACATCCGCTTCCAGCAGTCGCTCCTTATTCTTGGCGAAGGTGGAGGCGTCAAAGCTGCTCTCCTCCAGCCCCATGTCCAAGAAGAAGCGGAACAGCAAGTCGTAGTCCAACCGCTCGCAGAACTGCCGCTCGCTTCGGATGCTGTAGAGCGCAATCAGTAGGCACGCCTTGAGCAGCGTCTCCGGCGGGATGGAGGGCCGTCCCATGGGCGCGTACATGGCCGTGAAGACCGGCGACAGCTTCTCCAACTCTGTATCCGCCAAGTGCTTGATGCGTCGGATGGGATGGTCTCGAGGCACCCGCTGCTCGGGCCCCACCAGCGACAGCATTGTCGCCTGCTTCTTCACGTCTCCTCGCATCGAGACTACCTCCCACGTTGGCTCCAGCGCGGGAGGTACCTCAGGCCAGGGCGGCTCCGCCAGCCCCTTCCGCCCACTTTTTCAGCACCCTGCTAGAGATGGGGCTTGCCCAGTGTCGTGTGCTCGTAGGCTTTCACGTCGCGCAGCGCTTTGTTGTACCGGTGGCGCCAGGAATCGAGCCGCGCGTCTTGGTTCTTGGTGGGCTTCTCAAGCTCCACAAGCACCGACAAGGCCATCATGTCCTTGGCTTTGGGCCGCGGGAGACTCAGACGCTTGGCCCAGGACAAGAGCCTCACGCAGAAGGCGCGTCGGTCCTCGAAGTTCTCCAAGGCGGACAGTTCTGTCTGCCAAGGGCTCGACTGGCCATACTGGTGGCCCCAGTCCTTTAAGGCGCTGGCGGTGTCCTCCAGACGGGGGAGGAACTGAATGTTCTCCCATGCTTCCCAACTTGGTGCCGTAGTGACGGCGAGAAATCTGAGTTCCTGAGCGGCCACAGAAGCCGACTGCAGGAGCTGCCGAAGACGCCGCACCTTGCGGGACACCCTGTAGTGCTCCGCCCGCGGCGGTGCCCTCAAGTAGAGAGCCGCGCGGCGCGCCAGTGCAATCAGCGCGGCCCGTGTTTTCTCGTCGCGGAACTTCCGAGCGAGGTACTGCTCGGCTGCTTCACGGCTGACAATGGGCTCCCAACGGCCTCGAGGCCGTCCTCCGGCGCGACCTGTTCCCATGCTGCTCCGCCTTCCTCGTGCGCCTGAGGGCAGGCGCGGCGGTTCCTCGGAAGGAAAGCCGGGCAGACCGCCGAGGAAGACGGCTTTTCGGGAGCTACCCTAGCCCGGCCCTTTTCTTATGCACCCAGACTGCGCGGTGCGCACGTATTCAGGAGGGGCGTTCAGTGATGGACGGTGCCTCGCGTGCGACTTGCTCAGTGCGTCTCCCACCACTGCCGCAAAGCAGTGGTGTCCAGAGCCCCAGGGCAGGGCCTCGAGAAGCCATCAGCCTGCTCCTCCACCTGGCTCGCCGCAGCCGACCGACTTCCCCATCGCTGGGCTCTCGTGCTAACTCAGCAAGTTAGCTAACCTGGGAGGTTAATAACGATGGCAGAAGAGATGAAGCGAGCGGGAGTTTTCCTACGCAGTTCGCGGCTGGCGCGCACGGACTGGACGCTGACGATCACCACTTTCCACCGCTGGTCCTTGGCCCTTCTCTTGATCATGGCTGCGCCCGCGTGCGCACCTGGAGCGAGCGGCGTCTACGGACAGCAGCGGTCGACCCTGGCTGTAACGGATGATTTCGGCATGCTCCTGCTGAACGCAGGGATTCGTGCCGAGGCCCTGCTCGTGGACGGGGAACTCGCGGTGGACGAGGCGAAGCGCCTGCGCATGGTGCTCGGCCTCGAGCTCGCGGACGGTGGCATGCAGCGATATGGCCCACGTGTTGCGGCGAACTACCTGCTCTCCGAAGTCATCACCGATGGGGAGGCGGTCCCGCGGTTCGTCCTGAACGAACGGCTGCGGCGCTTTGAGCAGCTCGCGGTGCTCCGGCCCGATGGGTATCTCGTCATGACGCTGACCGGCAGCCAGCTTCAGTGCATCGGGCCTCTCCAAGTCCAGGAGGGCAACCTCAGCGCCGGCGACTTCAAGTTGGGAGCCTTCTACACGTCCACGGATGGTGGCTTTCGCGAGGATACGAGCCTGCCTCTGCTGCCCAATAGTGCGTACTTCAACGGCGTCGTCGTCACAGTGGAGACGAAGTGAACCGCACTTCTACGCCCCCCGTCATAGCCGGAGATCTGGAATGAGAAACGAGAAGAGCCACAAGGGCGGGAAGCCTCCCCAGGAAGTACCCGAAGACGAGAAGCCCACGGTAGACATGAATGACGAGGAAGGCGAAAGCGAAGGACTGACTCCCGCGCAGGGCCGAGCCTTCAGCGCCGTCATGAAGGGGCTGGAGAAGCTGGGCCGGATGATCAGCGCGCGGGACTCCTTCACCTCGGGGCCAGTCTCCTTCAGGTTCGTTCGGGTGCTGGAAGAGCGAAAAAGCGGGTTGCAGTCGCTCTTGTTCGAACGCTACCTCCAACATGGGCTCGCTGGCTACGTCGTGGTCAAGCGCCTGCGGAACCCCGCGAGCTTCGAGCGGCGCCAGCGCATGCGGGAGGAGGTGCATCTGGCCTTTCGCCTGCATCACCCGGCCATCGCCCAGGTGCATCACTTCAAGGTCATCGAGAGAATGCCGCACGTCGTGATGGAGTACGTGGACGGCCCGATGCTCGAGTCGCTGCTGAGCACCGCAGCAATGCGGGGCAAGCCGCTCCCGGTTTCCTTCGCCCTTTACGTGGCGGCGGAGGTGGCGGAGGGGCTTCACTATGCCCACACTCTGACGGAGAAGGAGGAGGGGGGACAGCCTCTCGGGATCATTCACCGGGACGTGAGTCCCCGGAATGTCCGTGTGGGCCGTAAGACTGGCGCGGTGAAGCTGACGGACTTCGGTGCCGCCTTCTCGAAGCGCATTGGCCGGGAGGAGACTCCGGGGCGGCTGGTGAAGGGGGATGTTCTCTACTCCTCACCGGAGTATCTGCACTGCGAACCCATGGATGCCCGCTCGGACATTTTCTCGCTGGGCCTCGTGCTCTTGGAGGCGTTGACGAGCAAGCACCTGTTCGACGTGGGAGACTTGCTGGAAGTCGAGCCCCGACCGGTTGACGTGGTTCCGGATGAAGAGCCTGCGGTGGCTCTCGCGCAGATGATGGTGCTGGTGGACCGCTACAGCCGAGAGGACGTGGAGCGCGTGGTGGCGGATCTCCCGGAAGGGCTCAAGGCCATCCTGCACCGTGCACTGAGGCGGGTCCCTGCAGAGCGATACGCGACGGTCGCTGAAATGCTCCAGGACCTGCGCGCCCAGCTCTTGGTACTCGCTCCCGGATACGGACGGAAGGAAGCGGCCGAGGATGTGGAGCGCCTGATCTCCGACGCCAGTGCCATGCGCGATGTCGCAGAGCCTACTGAGGCCGGCATCTACCCCGACTACTTGGACGAGCACGAGATGATGACCGGGGAGGACGGCGGCGCCTAGCTCCTCAACGGCGCTGGGGATGAACGTGGCCGGGGTGCTCGAGAGCGAGTCCCCGGCCTTCTTCTTTACCGCAGCAGGGTCTTGGCCATGGTGATGAGTGCCTGCCGCTGGGTCTCATCCAGCTTTCGCGCAAGGTTCATGAGCTGGTGGAGCGAAGGAGGGTCCACATTGGAAGGCTTGATCTTGCCTCTCTTGGCGGGGCGGGTGAACCCGAGCAGCTCCGCTGGGGACACCTGGAGCGTCTCACAGAGCCGCACGAGCGTCGGGACGCTGGGGAGCATCCTTGCACGCTCCAGGCGGTTGTAGACGATGGCCGAAAGCTCCATCAGCCCAGCGACCTCCACTTGCGTGAGTCCCAGGCGCTCGCGTGCGGCGCGCGCGGCATCTGCGATGGTGACTGCCAGCTTCTCTCTCATGGGTAGACAGGCCGGGAGAACAATGGTCCCGGCCCGTGGCAGCAGAGTACCCGCGATGCCGCCCTCAAGGGGGCCCGAGTGACACTACGCTCCTACGCCCGAAGCGCCCAGGAGTACATCGGTCGGGGTTTTGAGGACCTGCGAGAGGAGGGCGAGCGTGGGGACACTGGGCAGCAACTTCCCCCGCTCGAGGCGGCTGAAGGCGAGCGGATTGAGCTCAATGGCCTCCGCAACCTGCTCCTGGGTGAGCCCAGCGCGCCTGCGCGCTTCGCGAACGGCGCTTCCGATGGTTTCTGCCATTCTCAGGGACATGGGAACGACCTCTCGATTGTGAGCGTGAATACCGCGGCGGCGGTGCAGTGGGTTATACTAGCAGGTTAAGAGCCAGGTATACCTGCCAAGTTAGCTCCGTGGCTCCCTCTCAGCAGGTAGCCAGCTGGTGCAGGCGGGTGTTCTGATGCTAGGAGAACTCTGAGGTGCTGACTCTGGTAGCGTCCTCGGAACCATGGAGGGCAAGTCCATGACCGATGGGGCCACGACGATCAGGGCAGAGAGAGGAGCGCCGTGAGCTCGCGCCGCAAGCCCCTGGCGCCGGAGGTAGCGCCCGGAACGGACGTGGGCTCCTATCGTGTCGACGCTCGGCTTGGAGCGGGTGGTTTCGGCACCGTGTTCCGTGCCGAGCGTGGCGGCGAACTCTACGCACTGAAGGCCCTCTCCCTTCAGGAGGTGGGGGAGTGGGCTGAGCGAGAGGTAGTTGTCCTTGCGCGTGTGAAGCACCCCAACGTGGCGCGGCTCCGCGGCTTCTGGCAGTGGCCGGACCATGAGCCGAGGTACCTCGTCGTGGTGATGGAGTACGTACCGGGACGGCGGCTGGATGTGTGGACGCGCACCGAGAACCCGTCAGCGCGCCAGGTGCTACGGCTGCTGCTGGGCGTGACAAGGGCGCTCATGGCTGTCCACCGGGCGAAGGTGGTCCACCGCGATGTGAAGGAAGCCAACATCATCGTTCGTGAGTCGGACGGTGAAGCGGTGCTGGTGGACTTCGGTGTGAGCGGGTGCGAGGAGGCGTCCCGGGTGACGGGAGGGATGATGCCGCCGGGGACGCCGGGGTACCGCAGCCCCGAGGCATGGAAATTTCGGCGCGAGAACAAGGGTGATCCGGGGGCGCGGTATCGGCCCACGCCTGCTGACGACATGTTCGCGCTGGGCATCGTCCTCTACTGGATGCTGACGGACGTGCTGCCCTTCGCTGAGAGTGACATTGAGGGCGTGGAGGCCCTGCTCACGCGCCCACCCACGGCGCCGCATGTGCGCAACTCCCGAGTCCCTCGAGAACTCAGCGAACTGTGCCTGCGGTTGCTGGAGAATCAACCCGAGGTCCGGCTAGATGCGGAGGCCGCGTGCAAGGCGGTCGAGGAATTGCTCACGCTGGAAGAGGCGGTTTGGGACGAGCCGCTATGCGAGTTCTTCAGCGAGCACAACGTTACGACCAACCCAGAGGAAGGTGTGGACGAGGAGGCCCTCTGGTTGAACGAGGTGCGGGAAGCCGAGGCAAGACCTCGTCGAGGGAAGCGCCCGCCGCGTTTGGTAGCGGTGAGCACCCTTGATGCTCCCAAGTCGGCGCCTACTGCCGCCACTGTGCCGCCTGCGCAACAGATTCCCGCGGACCAGGAACTGCTGCCCGAAGCCGAAATCGGGCCCCATGCCTCCATCCAGCATCAGGCTCTTCCTGCGGCGCTGGTTCCGCCGCCCAAGCCCGTCCAGGAGGCTCCTGACGATTCCATGCCCATGCCCTCTCCGCCTGTTCTCGTACCCGCGCTCCCCGGGGCCGCGCCTGCGAGCATGGTGGAGTTGCGGCTGCGCGTTCCATCCATGGGGCGCTGGGGACGCGCGGCGGGGCTGGCTCTCGCCGTGGCCTTGAGCGCGCTCGCCTCTCGCTACAGCGTGCTGCTACCTCCTCCGGCCACGCCCCAAGCACTGCCGGCGCCTGCGGCTCGCACGTTGAATCCAGAGAGCACACGGTTTGATGCGCCTCTGCCTACCTGGGAGGGAGGTTGGAAAGTGGCGTCTCCTCTCAAACCGCTCGAAGCTAAGCGCGGTAGCCTCTTCGGTTTCAAAGAGGCTGGTCCTGTGCCCGTCGCACCTGCCGCGACGCTCGAAGAGGATGAAGCTTCCGTGAGGACTCCGCAGCAGCTGAAGAAAGAACTCCGTGCCGTGAAGAAGGCTCTTGTCATGGGGTCCGCGTGTACGGCCCTGGCCTGCCCTGGTGCTGAGGTGCTCCGCTCCCCAGAGCCCAAGCCGTGCCCACCCGGCGCTGTCGAGGCCATGAAGGAGCGTGGCATCTCTCCGGGTTACGTACATGGAGGGACCTTCTTTCTCGTCCTCGAAAAGGGGCCGCAGGTCACGACCGTAAGTGAGGGCCGGACAAACGTAAGACTTATAGGTCCCTGGGGAACCATGAAGGGCGGAACCATCTTCTCCGGGGAGCTGATCTTCGGGGAGCGTGTTTACGGTCGGCTGACCCAGGCCCGGACGAAGGATGAGTCCTTCCCTGTGTGCATCGAACTGTGGGACGAAGAAGGGGGGCGTGGACTCAAGCGGGAGCCCAACGACGGTCCCAATACTGCTAAGGTCTTCTCCACTATGACGCTGCGGGTAGTGAGCCACTTCGAGTGAGGGTTGTGCAGCGCGCGGCGATGCGGGCCGTGGGCTCCGGAATCCCCTGAAGCGTGGTAGAGGCGGCCGCACAGGACACTTCGCCTGCCGGCCAACCAGGAGATGCGTGCCCGTGCTTGCTTCAGCGCCTGTTGCCCTCACGTTTGCCCTGCTTGCTGGAGTGCCTGACGCGGCCTCGCTGCTGCCACTCCCCGACTGCCAAGCAGTCCAAGAGCGCATCGAGCTGCCAACAGAGCCGGAGAGGAGGGTGCATACGCTGTGCATCAGCCCGGGGATTGTTACGACTTGGATCTTTGATGCTCCGCTTCCCCCCGGGGCGGTGCGCCTGGAGGTGGAGGAACGGGATGTGCTGCTGGTGCAGGCCGGGCGTGTCGTCACTCTCCTGCCTTCGGAGCACCTGCTGCCGGGGCGGCGCTTGAACATGACAGTGCGCTTTGATGACGACGCCGCCCCTGGGGGCACCACCTTCATGCTCGTGGTTCATCCTGCGCGCGCCCTGCGTCAGGTGGAGGTGTTTCGCCACAAGCGCACGGTGGAGTCCTACCAGCAAGTTCTCAAGGCAAAGGAAGAGGAAGCTAAGCAGTGCCACGAGGAAAACGAGCGGCTCCGGGCCGTACAGGGGAGCCCGGTCGGGCTCAAGGGCCTGCGCAGTGCGGGGCTAATGGACGAGAAGGGCGTCGCCGTTCGCTCCATTACCAGCGGCGTCATCGAGCGCCCTGGCAGCGCGCTGAAGCCGTTGCGAGCCACGAGCTATCGGGCAAACGAACGGGTGGCTGTGGAAGTGCAACTGGCGTTGACGATACCGGTGGGTGGCAAGGACTGGGAGGCAGTTGGGGCTGCGCTCGTTGGCATTGGCGGACGTGAGCTGCCTGTGCTGGAGGTGTGGCAGCAGGCGCCCATTACCCCTGGAGAGAAGGGGGAGCATTACGTCATGGTGGAGGCAGATGCCAAGCCGGATGAGGCCAAGGGAACCTTTACTCTCAAGCTCTGGGATGCGGGAGGCACGCGCACCGCAATCCTCGAAGGGGTGACGTTCCCACCGCTTTAGGCATCCGCGAGCCCCGAGATTGACGGGCAGGTAGTGGCGCCCTTGTAATCTCGAGTCGAGCTCCCGGCGCGGGGGCAGGGCCGGGAGGCTCCACATGCCAGGCTGGGCGGTTGTGCTGCTGTTCGCGGTTCTCGTTGGGTGCAGTACCACAACGAAGGTCGTCCGCCTGGACACAGGTCAGGGCGAGCCCATCGTCCACGTTGCGCGCGGAGACGTGGATCCGGTGGAGGTGAACGACGACGAATTCAATGAGGCCGTGGCAAAACACGTGCACACGGTGCCAATCCCTGAGCGGCCTCTGGAGTTCGCCCGCCAACTGTTCGGAGTGCCTGAGCGTAGCGGCTGGTACCGCTACGAGCGGAAGAGCCGACGGCTCTTCCCTCTGGGGGCTGAGAGCGAGCTGAAGGTGGAGATTTCCGCTGCCGACGCGGAGTTGAACCGCCAGTACCTGCTGTGGTGTGGGCGGGCCTGGGGACCATCTTCCAGGGATTGCCTGCGCCTGCTGGTGAACAGCCCCGTGCTGGACGGCGAAGGGAAGTACGCCTTGGCGATGGCCATCTCCCGGGGGGCGGTGTTGGGGGAGATGAAGGAAGCCTTCGGGCAGATGGTGAACCCCGAGGCCGTAGCGGCAACCATCACGGGCGCGATGACGATGTACCTCATGCTGTGGCTGTTGCCCGAGCCCGTATCGAAGGGCGTCGCGGGGCTGATGACCGTGGGCCTGGTGAGCTACCTGGGCTGGGACCTGGTGTGGAAGCTCATCGACGGGTGGCGTGAGATGGTGGCGGCGGTGGACCGAGCCACGACGTTCGAGGAGATCAGGGCCGCGGGAGAGAAGTTCGCGAAGGTGATGGGGGACAAGGGGACGAAAGCGTTCGTGATGTTGGCGATGCTGGCTGTGGGGAACACAGCGGCCGGCATGGCATCGAAGATGCCCACGCTACCAGGCGCCAGGCAGGCTGCGGTGGTGGCCGAAGCGCAGTTGAACATCCGCTATACGGCACCTGCACTTGCCGAGGTGGAGTCAGTCGCTATCAACGCAGAGGGAGTCATCGTCGCGCTGGCCCCCAACGCCGTGGCCATGGCGGCGCGGGGCAACTCAGGCGGCAAGGAAGTCGCGAAGGCCGGGCCGCCCAGTTCTGGTGGTCCAGGTGAATGGGTCCAAGCGGACGAGTACATGTCGGAGAGTTCCCGCAGCTATCAAGCCCAGGTCACGGGAGCCCCCAAGGGCTCCGCCTACCGCGTCAGATGGGGTGACAAGGAGGTGGACTTCGATGGCTTCGACCAGGGCGTGCTCCTCGAGGTCAAGGGCACCGGCTATGCGAAGTGGGTCGATAAGCAGCTGAACTTTTTCAGGATCTTCGAGGGACGGGACAAGATGCTTGGTCAAGCGAAGCGCCAGTTCGAAGTTGCCAATGGAATGCCCATCCGGTGGATCGTCGCCGAGGAGAAGCTAGCGGGCGCGCTGAGGAAGATGTTTAGAGCAGCGCGCCTTGAGATCGAGGTCATCCATGTTTCCCCAACTCCGTGAGGAGCAGCTGCTCGATGATAGAGACCTACTACGCTGGTTCCTACTGGCTCGCCCGGTCCGAATCTGCGGAGGCTTGCGCACAGCGCGCGGAACGTTTCTTCCACCTCTTGGGCCACTGCGACCCGGCGTGGACCAGCTGGTATGAGAAGGCAGGTTCATTCGAGGAAGCACGGAGACGGCAGTTCACGACAGACGCTGCAAACTTCCAGAAGCTGTTCGCCCAAAAGGAGCATGAGATCGGAGATGGCTTCTCGTTTCATTTATGGACGGGCAACAACCTGGAAGAGACGTCCGGCGTCGACGGCAGCTGCGGTTATTCCTCCCGTCACCTGCCGGCCTCCTGCGTGCTCGAACCCTACGATGAGGGTCCTATCGGGGAGCGGGTGCTGACCGCCTCCGTCATGATTGCGGTGTTGCGTGCCATGGCCCTCGCCTGGGAGCCGGAGTGGGGAGTGGTCACCTCGCATCAATACGACGAGCTCGTTTCAGAGAAGGTCATACCTGCGGGCACTTCGGTGGGCTGGGTGATGTACTTCTCTCGGCTGCGTGGCCCTGTGCCCCCACTGCCGGCCCCTGTGCGTATCGAACGCGTGGAGGATAAGGGCACGCTGGTCATCCTCACCCCCGAGAGATTCACCGTCGCCAACCCGGAGCACGTCGCGCTGGCCGCTCGCGTCCACGAACTGCTGGACCGGGCTGGGTTGCTGCGGAGGCTGCAGCCCTGGCCGACAGGTTGACCGCATCGCTGTTGGCTTCGCTCCAACCCGCGTGGACTGCGCCCGTCGTTTACAAGTCACGTCGCTAGAGACGTGGTGCGCTCGGTGTAGGCGTTTCTACGGTCCGCCGCAAGATGCCGCGGCCCCGGGTCGAAAGAAGACGCCGTCCCGAACGGGCGGAGCAGTACGAGAGCGCCGCTTACCGCGATCTGCAGAGGCGGTTGGCGGTGGCCGTGCGGCACCTGCGTGGAGAGAAGGGCTGGACGCAGGAGGAGGCCGCGCACCGCTGCGGCATGACGACGCGCCTCTTCCAGCGTGTAGAGGGCGAGGAGGTGAACCTTACTTTCACGACGCTCGCCAGGCTGTGCGAAGGCTTCGAGGTGGACGTAGTGCATCTCCTCAAGGCGCTCGGAGGGGAGAAGCGCAGGAGCCAGAAGCCTACAGCGCAGTAGGGGCGTCGGCGCCTCGTGGTAAAGGGACTGGGTGCAGCTAAGCCCCCGGACATAGATGTTGATTACCTCGCCGCCACGTAGCGTCGAGCCCCCTCTCTCGGAGGAGAAAGGGAGCGAGTCCAGACATAATGCCTTCACCGCCTACGACAGACCTTCCGCGCCCGGCCTCCTGGGATGAGTTCGAGAACCTCGTGGCCGACGTGCTTCGTGAGAGATGGAGAACGCCGAACGTCACAAGGAACGGTCGCAACGGCCAGAAGCAGTATGGCGTGGATATCTACGGCTCTGCGGCTCACTTACCACATGGCGGCCTTGCCGGCGCCCAGTGCAAGAACACCGATACGCTGAGCTTTGCAGTGGTCGAAGAATGCGTCAGCGACGCCGAAGCGTTCGAACCGAAGATCGCAGAACTACTTGTCTGTACGACGGCCCCTCGAGATGCAAACGTACAGCGAGAAGTGCGACTCCTGGATCAGAAGCGCGCCCAGGCAGGACAGTTCCGCGTGCACCTCCTGTGCTGGGAGGATCTGTCGCTGGAACTGGCTGGGCACCCACGGTTGCTCGCGAAGCACTTTCCGGCATGGTCAAGGCTTGATGGCCAAGACGAGCAGCCCTCCCTCTCTCTCCTCTGGGACTTCAACGGCTCTGCGACCAACGCGGTTCTGTTGGACGCAGTGCCCCGAAGGCTCCTCGATCTGCGAGCGGCCGCTGTGCCGTTCTCTGAGGCAGAACTCGCCAAAGGGGACCTGAGCCCGGATGAGGTTGAGCGCGCGAACCTATACAACGCGGCGGTGGAGAACATGCTCCAAGAGGAAGCGAACAAGGAGCGCTGGCGAAAGCACAAGGCACAGGAGCGTTACGAGCGGTTCGGCGTCAAGGTGGGCGTCAGGCTCGAGAACGACCGGGCACTGGCAGAGGACGTGGTTGGAACGATGATGTTTCCTCAGGAATTTGAGATCTGGGCGGCAGGCGAACAGCCGCAACGCCACGAAGGCGTCAAGTTCCCCGCGCGACCGAACATCGGCGCTGCTCGCAGGATTGCGGAGAAGCTCGCTTTGATGGACCCGTTGCGTGGTCGTAAGTTCCCAGCGATTGCGTTTCCGATGGCTGGCCCAATCCACGTCCGGCTTGTGCCAGATTGGGCTCGCCTGAGAGTCAGCGGAAGCGAGGTAAGCTTTAGCGTCGATAGAATCGCACCGCGTCGTGTGCTGACCCTCAGCGATGAGGATGCGATCACAATCGTGCCTCCAGACAGGCCAGGGGAGTACGAGGTCAAGTGGCGTGTGGACGCCGAGAACCTCCGCGGTCCAACGGAGGGCGTGCTCAAACTGGTCGTTCGGTAGTCGCCAGGCACCAACTCAGAGTGGCCAGCTTCACACCATTCACCGATGGACGGAACGGAACCCATGCTGCGCTAGGGAGACACTGGGCGCTGCTCTCGCTGCTTGCGCCAGCCGTACCGGGTCAGGCCCCGCGGCTTGTAAACCGACAGCGTCGTGGCCACGAGCAACACCAGCAGGGCGGCACCGGCATCGGCCACGAGCTGGATTCTCAGCCCGCGGAGATCGGCACTGGACAGTGTCGTCTCTGCTGCGACGCCTGCCATGTGGCTAATCGGACGCATGTGCAGCAGCAAGATGAGGGTGGCAAGGACGGTTATCAGGAGTTTCACCACGACCCAGTAGTGCCGGAACAAGCCCCACGTGGTGCCCAATGACTGGACAAGCCCGGTGAGCAGTGAAGCGAGGCTCAACGGGACGATGACGAACCACGCGGTCAGCTCCATCGTGAGATAGGCGGCACGCACCATCCGAGCATCCTGGCTGTTCAGGCCAACCACGGAGAGCGCTAGGAAGCTAGCGACCGCACCGAGCCAGCCGACCGAGGAAGTGACATGTGTGGTGAGCGCGAACTTGCGGAGGCCGGGTGTCATGGTCCTCACGGTGTGTGGCTCCTGAAGCCACCGCCGGCGAGGTGTAGGATGACAAACAGCAGGACCAGGACGATGAAGATGGTCCCAAACACGTACACCCAGCGTGGTGTGCTGGGGGGCGATTCGCGGCCGGGCCCCACGCCGGTGTCCCCGTTGGAGTCGGGGTTGGGGGGCAAGTTAGCCATGTGCGTGTCCTCCGAAGCCGCGCGTGGTGGTCGACGTTTCACAATCAGGGTTCTCGCCTGCGGAATTGCCGCCGACAAGGGAGCCGTGCGCAAGGCGTACAATAAGATCGTGAGCCTCTGCCACATCGTACCCGACTGAACTGGTGCTGCTGGTAGCATCGTTGCTCGGTGGCAGACTACAGCATGGAGAGCCCCTTGAGTGAAGGTGGAGAGGCAGTAGCGCCGGTGGTGAGTTCTGACGTGAGGGAAGCAGTGCTCGCACAGAGAGACGAACTCGACCGTGCCGATGCAACCTGTGTCCATCTCTATGAGCGCCCCCGTGCGATACGTGCCTTGATGGAGAAGGCGCTCGCGCGCGGGGGAGAAGCGGCCGCCAAGGAGCTCGCCTTCGAATGCCAGCTCTTCGCATCGTTTGGATCAGCCGCCGGGGTCACTACGCCTGAGAGCGCCCCACAGCTCGCGACTGCTGAGGGCCTCGCCTACTTACGAAGCCGGCTCGCTTCGCCCTCTGCCATCGTGCGTGTACTGGCCGCGCGCTTCCTTTGGCTTGCCGCACGGGCGGAGGTGAAGCACAGCGGGAAGTTGGCTTCGGAAGCCTATCTGGAGTGGTTCAGCGCCGCTGCGGAACGTGCGGTGAAGCACCGCACAGCGGACTGGGCCTCGCAGGCTGTCGATGTCCTCAGTGCAGGGGTCGGCTTCTCGAAAGAGTCGGGCCAGCACGCCGTCCAACTGGAGCTTGCCCGGACCGCCATCCGGTTCGCTAACAGGATGGCGGCCGTTGGCATGGGAGGATGGGTCGCAAGCTGCGCCGAGAGCCTGGTGAAACTGCCGAAGAGGCTACTGAAGCAGTGCGAGGTTGCTGCGCTCATTGAGATTTCCCAGGCCGAGGCCGAGGTCGCTCAGACCACAGGGAATTTCTGGCTGGAGCGGGCGCTCTTGGAGGCTGGTTCGCGTCTGCGCCGTGCGGTAGGGCTGCCAGGCTTGGACGCGGAGGACTGGGCACGGCTTGCCGCCTCCCATGAAAGAGAAGCTGCCGCAGCAGGCAGCGCGATGCTCGCGGAATCGGCGTACAGCGAGGCCGTACATGCCTACCGCATGGCGCAGAAGCCGGATGAGGCACAGAGGGTGTCCTCGCTCCTTGAGCGCTCCTCCGAGCGAGCTCGATCTGAGCTCGGTGAGGTTTCCAGTGACTTCAAAATCAGCACGAAGGTCGTGGAGGACTTCATCCGGCCGTTCGAGCGGAGGAGCATCCCGGATGCCTTGAAGCTGTTGGCGATTCATCCCGGGCTCCGCATGGATCCGGACCGCATCGCTGACGCCAATGCAAAGCTCGCGAAGAGCGCCCCTTTCCAAGCACTCGTTCCGTGGAAGTTACTGGGGCCCGAGGAGACGTTCTTCGCACCCAGGACAGACGAAGGGCAGTCGGTCCTGCGCTTCCAGCAGGCTGCGCTGCGCTGGCTGTCGTTGAATTCCCAGCTGTTTCTCGTGGAGATCCTTCGACGCCTTCGCCGGCGTGGGCTCAACGAGCAGCATCTATTGGAGCACTGCTTCGTCAGTAACATCTTCGAGGGTGCGGACCGGCCACTCCTGGCGCGCGGTGTTCGGCACTGGCTCGCGGGCGACAACCTGTCGGCCCTGCACCTGTTGGTGCCGGCCTTGGAGCGAGTGCTGCGTCGCATGTGCCGCAAGGTGGGTGTGCCGACAATCGCCGTGAAGGAGGATGGGGCAGAGCAGATCTCCATAAACGCGGTGCTTGAGCACCTGAAGCCGCAGCTCGAACCTTCACTTTGGCTGGAGCTGAGCATTGCGCTCGTGGAGAAGGGGGGCTGGTCGATGCGACATTTCATCGCGCACGGTCTCGCCGAGGCGGACTACTTCGATGCGAGCAAGGTGGCGTGCGTCCTTCACCTGTACCTCATGATCAGTGCACTCAGAGTTGAACCGCTGGCGGCTGCCTCTGCCCGAGAGCGCGCGACGACCCAGGATGAATCGACGGGATAGGAATCGGCCGAGGGGCAGGTCTTTGGCTGCCACTTCCCCAGGAGGCCGGGAAGTGGGATGGCGCTCTGTTAGAGCATGACGCGTCGCAGCCGCAGGGCGTTGGCGATGACCGAGACGGACGAGACGCTCATTGCCGCGCTCGCGATCATGGGGCTCAGGAGCAGACCGAAGAAGGGGTAGAGGAGCCCCGCGGCGATAGGCACACCGAGCACGTTGTAGATGAACGCGAAGAAGAGGTTCTGGCGGATGTTGCGCACGGTGCCGCGGCTGAGCCGCTGGGCACGGACGATGCCGCGCAGGTCCCCCTTTACCAGTGTCACCGCCGCGCTCTCCATGGCGATGTCCGTGCCCGTGCCCATGGCGATGCCCACCTGCGCTTGGGCAAGTGCTGGCGCGTCGTTGATACCGTCCCCAGCCATGGCCACCACGCGGCCTTCGGCCTGGAGCCGCTTCACCCAGTCGTTCTTCTCCTCGGGGCGTACTTCCGCGTGCACCTCGTCGATGCCAAGCTTGCGCGCCACCGCGTCGGCCGTGGTGCGGCTATCCCCGGTGAGCATCACGATCCGAAGCCCCTCGGCGCGAAGCTCCTGGATGGCCTGAGGGGTGGACGCCTTGACCGGGTCCGCGACGCCCAGGAGCCCCGCCGCTTTCCCGTCCACCGCGACGAACATGACCGTCTGCCCCTCACGCCGCAGGGGCTCTGCCTTCTCCACGAGTGCTGCTGTGTCGATTCCGAGCCCTTCGAGCAGCTTCGTGTTGCCGAGCGCCACCTGCACTCCGCCGACAAGCCCGGTGACCCCCTGGCCCGTGACGGACTTGAAGCCACTGGACTCGGTGAGGACGGCACCCCTCTGCTGCGCGCCCTTGACGATGGCGGAGGCGAGTGGGTGCTCGCTCCCACGCTCGATGCTTCCGGCCACGTGCAGCAGTTGGGCCTCATCGAAGCCTGGAGCAGGCATCACGGTCACCAGGCTTGGCTTGCCTTCGGTGAGAGTCCCTGTCTTGTCGACGACGAGGGTGTCCACCTTCGCCAGCTCCTCTAGCGCCGCCGCGTCCCGGATGAGGACGCCAGCCTGTGCACCGCGGCCCATGCCCACCACGATGGAGATGGGCGTTGCCAGCCCCAGGGCACACGGACACGCGATGATGAGGACCGCTACTGCGTTGACGAGTGCATGAGCGAGCTTGGGCTCGGGCCCCCACACTCCCCAGAGGAGGGCTGTCAGGGCGGCGATTCCAATGACGAGGGGCACAAACCAGGCGGAGACGGTGTCCGCCAGGCGCTGGATGGGAGCCCGGCTGCGCTGAGCCTCGGCGACGCGCTGGACGATCTGGGACAGCAGGGTGTCGCGGCCCACGCGCTCCGCCTGCATCACGAAGCCGCCCGTGCCGTTGACGGTCCCGCCCGTCACCCGGCTGCCAGCCGCCTTCTCGGCGGGGATCGGCTCGCCCGTCACCATGGACTCATCCACGGCGCTCTCGCCCTCCAAGACGAGGCCATCCACCGGCACTTTCTCGCCCGGGCGGACCCGGAGGCGGTCGCCCACCTGCACACGGTCGAGCGCTACATCCTCCTCACGCCCGTCCTTGTGCAGAAGCCGGGCGGTCTTCGGGGCAAGCCCCAGCAGCGCCTTGAGTGCGCCCGAGGTGGCGTGACGGGCTCGGAGCTCCAGCACCTGCCCAAGCAGGACCAGCGTGGTGATGACCGCAGCGGCCTCGAAGTACACGGGGACCTGGCCGCCATGGCCTGTGAAGGCATGGGGCAGGAGGCCCGGGAAGAGGGTGGCGAAGACGCTGAAGCCGTAGGCCGCGCCCGTTCCGAGTGCGATCAGCGTGAACATGTTGAGGTGCCGATTGCGCACCGACACCCAGCCCCGGTGGAAGAAAGGAAAGCCTCCCCACAGCACTACGGGCGTCGCCAGAGCGAACTGCACCCAGAGCAGGGCCGCTCCTGGTACCAGGCCCTGAAGGGGCTGGCCCGGCACCATCTCCGACATCGCCACCACCAGCAGGGGCAGCGACAGAGCAAGGCTCACCCAGAAACGTCGCCGCATGTCGACATACTCCGGGTCAGGAGCATCTTCGAGGGTGACGGTCCGCGGCTCCAGGGCCATGCCGCAGATGGGGCAGGAGCCTGGCTCAGACCGCACGATCTCCGGGTGCATCGGGCAGACATACTCGGTGCGCGTCTGGACGACCGGCTGCTCCGGCTCCAGGGCCATGCCGCACTTAGGGCAGGCGCCTGGGTGGTCCTGGCGCACCTCTGGGTCCATCGGGCAGATGTACATCGCCCCCGTAGGGGCTCGAGTTGCTGGCGCTGCCGCCGGGGCAGGTGAGAGGTACTTCTGCGGCTCCGCTTGGAACTTCTCGCGGCACTTGGGGTTGCAGAAGAAGTAGGTGTGCCCCTCGTGGACGTGGCTGCCGCCCTTCGCCGTATGCGGATCGACCAGCATCCCGCAGACAGGATCCTTCACCTTGCCTTCCGATAGATGGGGCGGGTGGTGTCCGGTGTGGGACTCGGGATGGTGGTGAGTCGTCATGGCGATTCCTTTCATCCAGGGTGACGCAGCACCTCATTGGGTCTTACAGCCCCCAGAGAATCAGTGGCTGCGGTGATGTCCGCAGCCTGCGCCTGCCTACCCGCCTGCCCTGTCGGTCCGTGCGGCTGAAGAACGTCATGGGGCCTGTTCCCGAACAGCTGCTGTCTTCTATGGCTACGGTTTGGCCTGGGTCGGGGCTTGCGGCGCCGGGCGGCGACGCGACGAGGTGTGGGAGTGGCGGATCTTCCAGCTCCCGTCCTTGTCCTTGACGAGCACCATCGTCTCCAAGCCCGCGCTGTCGATGTCGCGGTCCTTCATCTTCGCCTTCAGTGTGTAGGTCGCCGTGACCCATGCCACCTTGGCACCCTTTTCGGGCACATGGGGCGTCACGTCGACCAGAGCGAACTGCAGGTTCTGAAATTCCTTCAGCTCGGGACCGAGGTGATGATCGCGGTATGAGGCCCAGCCGTTGTCGATGCTGCCGCCCTCGTAAATGGTGGCCTGCTCATCGTAGAAGCTTCCGAGCGCCTTGAGATCCTTCGCGTTGAGCGCGGCGACGTAGCCCTCAAGCCATTTCTTGATCTTCGCTTCCTCTTGCGCATCCTGGGCCTGAGCGGGTGATGCAACGAGCGCCAGGATGGCAACGCCGAGTGCGGCGACACGTACAGCAATACGATGCATGGAGTCCTCCGGTGGTAAGTCCGTCCTGGCTCAGATGGGTGGGGGGCGGGGCTGCTGGCGTCAATGCTGATGCCCGGAGCCGTGGTTTCCCTAGCCGTGGTGCTCGTCGTGCTTAGCGGGGGCCTGCGCTCCCGTGAAGGTGAAGCGGGCGCTCTGGGTGGTGCCGCCGACCGAGACAGTAACGATGGCGGTGGCCTTGCCCTGGGCCGCGGTGAGCTGCTTGCGGACGTCGTCCGGCAGAGAGGCTTCCAGCGCATTGCCGCGCGCAGACAGTTGGAGCTCCTGCTTCCCCTTACCGACCAGCAGCACGGCCTTGGCCTCCTTGGGAGGAGCCACGGTCCGCTCCTTCTCGTCGAGGACGTAGACAACGAGCTTGTCGGCCTCGAGGAGCGCCTCGACGTGGCCCTTGCCGGCGGTCTTCACCTGGCCGCCGTGAGGGGAGCCGTGGGCATGGTCCTCCTGGGCCCCAGCGCTGCCTACGCAAGCCAGGACGGTGAGCGTGAAGAGACGAATCAAGGTCTTCTTCATGGATGGCACTCCGGAGCGTGGTGCTGCAAGGCGCACCTTCGGTGGACTGAACTCTCGAAGAAGCAAAGCGCTTGCCAAGGCATGGCCTGCTTGGAAGCGCTTGAAAGAGCAAGGTCAGCTCCCTCGATTCCGCTCATTCGGTAGGCCCGGCTAGTGATGGTTTGGGTTACACCGTGATGACGTGGAGCAAGACTGCAGAGGAGGCGCGCCCCTTCAGCCTCAAGTGAATCCTGGCCAGCTACGGCTGGCTGCCGTACCAGCTTTTGCGCCACTCGATCATCCTGCCGATTTCTTCCGACTGCGCGTCGATGATGGCTCGGGACATGGAGCGGATCTGCTCGATATCGCTGCGCTGGAGAGCAACCGTGGCCATCTGAATCGCCCCTGCATGATGGGGGAGCATCGAGTCGATGAAGGCTTTGTCGACGTCCGGCTGCTGGGCCATCTCGGCGGGCATCAGCATGCCGGCGTTCTCCATGTCGGCGTGATTCATCATCGTTGGCACTTCGGAGGTACCGAAGTGGGACTGCTTGAGGGCCTTGAGTTCGTCGATCTCCTTGCGCTGGTCCTCGATCATCTTCGCGGCGAGCGTTTTGAGCTCCGAGCGGGTGCCTTTCTGCTGTTCAACCTCCGCCATCTCGGTGGCCATCTGATGGTGCGCCGCCATCATGTCGATGAAGCGCTCATCCGAATAGCTCCCGTCCATGACTAGCCGCTCGGGCGCCATCTCGTCGCCCATGTTCAACCCCTTGTCGTCTCCGCAGGCCACGGCGAGCGTGACAACGGCGAGCGCGAGCACCCTACCCAGCTTTGACGGTGTCATAAGCCTCCCATGTAGCGGCATGGTCGGCTGCTCCTCCCCTTCGAGGCGCAGGGCATACCGCTGAGCTACGAGGGTGTTCACTGCCTGCGGGGGTGCCATCTGTGACGTAGAGCGTCACGTATTCAAGGGCAGGGGCTCTGTCCCGTACTCGCCGGAGCGCAGGGCAATGTCCAAGAGCCCATCGCAAGCCCGCTCTGGTCCTCGCGCCTACTGCGGCCTCTCGAGAGCCAGTATTCGAAGGAGGATCACTCCGTGAAGTTCGCGTTGGGCTGCATCTGGAAGACCCATAGAGGAAGCACGCTGCGCGAGTAGTCGAAATCTGGTGGGATGAGGTTTGTGTACTCGCCAGGCTCGAAATCCGTGCGCACGCCGGCAATCCGTCCCTTCCTCATCGTCTTGTGGTGGTAAAGCCGAGAGAGCATTCCGCTCAACGTTCCGACGACGTCGAAGCCTTGTTTCTCCTGCTGCGAGCTCTCAGGATCAGGTTCAACGGGGATCTCCACGGCGACAATTCCCCCGTGTTCATCCGTCTCCACGCGTTGCTCCCCTTCTTGCCATCTCCCGTAAAACATGAGGAAGGCCGCGATGCGCAATTCAGTGGGGTCGGTAATCCGTCCATGATCCGAATAGATCCCGACCGACTGAATCTCCAGGAGTTGTTTCTGGCGGCGTGCAGGTCGACCCTTGCGAGTGAGCTGGGCTCCAGAGATGGGCTTGGTCTCCACCCGAAAGCGTAGTGGGGCTCTGGATGCTACGCTCAGGTCACCAACGAGAGCCATTTCGTTGACGGCTATTGCCTTTTTGAACGTAAGGCTGCGCTGTCCACCGGTGTGCGCGAGATGGTGCTCGCGCACCAGAGTCCAGGTGCTCCAGCGCGCCCAGTAGGTGGCGAAGAACAGCTCGCACCTCATTGCGTGAGCATATGCCGTGAGTTCCATCACATAATCCGACTTGAATGTCTGCGGCTCGAAGCCCCCCTTCTGATGGTAGTTCTTGACCTCCGCTAGCGCCTGGGTGTCGTCGGCAAGGAGCAGCCGGAAATCAGGGGGACGTATGGCATGAGGGAGCTTGTGAAAGACGTCCCCCTCATCCTCGCGCTTGAGCAGCTTCACCTGACCGAGTGTGGCAACCACCATCTCGAAGAGTGCCTCGGTGCGCTGGCCGTGGAGGAAGGTCGGGCTCGCCAGGGAGGCTTTGGTAGACGCCTTAATGTTGTCGATGAAGCGACGGAGCGCCGCCCGGTGGTTCAGTGGAAGCTTGGCCTGCTGCAAATGGTGCGCGAACAGGGCGAAGGTATCGAAGCGGAGTGGATCTCTGGGAATGCGCTTCACCTGCGTGAACCTCTGGCGTGGTCAGGGAGCGGGCTGCACCTTCCGGATAGCACGCTCAGGCTGCAATGAGAGTGTGCAGTAGACACGAGGTGCTGCCGAACAACACACCCACTCCCGCTTGGGACCCGGTACGCTCCCTCATCGATCAGAACTGCATGTGGGGTTGCCGCAGCCCCTGGGCAGGGCACAGATGGAGGTGGTGTAGCCCACGGGGCCGCGGTAGCAGGGGTTGTTTGTGTGACTCGGATGCTGGGAAGAGGCTCAGTCCTGTACGACGAGGGTCCCGCGCATCATGTCCATGCCGCAGCTGAAGGCGAAGGTGCCGGTCTTCGTGGGGGTGAGCAGCACCACTGTCTCCTTCAGCGGGGTCAGCTCCTGCTCGATGCCGAACTCGGGGATGCGCAGCTCGCGCGAGCACTCGCTGGTGTCCTTGCGCAGGAAGGTGAGCCGGGCGGGGACCCCCTTCTTGAGGACGATGCGGTCAGGGGAGTAGCCGCCCTGGACCTCCACCTTCACCGACTGCACGCCACCCGTCTCAACGGTCGTGGAGGGCGGGGTGCCCCCCGGATCGAGGAGGAGCGTGATGAAGTAGTCGGGATCCTCGGGTACCGGAAGCCGGACGGTGGCTTCGAGCTGGGAGGTGCCGAAGGGGTCGAACCTGGCCGAGAGGAAGTCCCCGCCAGCAGAGGGCACCAACTGCGCCGTCTTCGCGGGGGAGGCCCCTGACACAATCTCCACCTGGCCCTTCCTGCCCGTCAGTGGCACTGGGCGGCGGAAGGCGTCGGTGAGGTACACGCGCACTTCCCCTTCCTTGCGTGCCAGCACCTCCAGGTGGAGGTCTCCGATCATCACCACCATGCCGCCCTGGAGCGGGGTGTGGTCGTGCTCGGGGGTCACCGCCGTCACTTCCATGCGGGCCGGCTCGCCCTCCAGGGGCTTGCCCGACAGCGACACCTTGCGACCCACGTGGGGCACTAGCTTCGCCAGCGAAACGCCATTGGCCGGGATGAGGGCGCGGGGAACCGCCTCGCCCTCCGTCGTGAAGAGGAACACCTGCCCGTTCACACAGGCGGCGGCGAGTGGGCCACCACCAGCAGGGCAGGGCTTCGTCGACAGGGTGCCTAGCACCGAGCCCGGAGCCCCATGCGAATGCGCTGGTGTGCCCGGGGCATGAGGGTGTCCGTCGCCGTGTCCTCCCGCTTCGAGGTGCAGGGCGAAGCGCGCCGTCTGGGTGGCTCCGCCGGTGGTGACGCTCACCACGGCGGTGGCGTGCTCGGCTTGGAATGCCGCGCCCTTGCCCTCCAGGTGGTCTCCAACGGGGGCGAGCTTCACGTCCGCGTAGCCAGGCACAGTCAACTTGAGCGTGCCACTGGCGCCGGTGATAGAGCGTACCGCGAGCTGTTCATCGAGCACGTACAGCTTGAAGGTGCCGTCCTTGCTCGCGACGAGCTCAAGGTGCCCCTGGCTGGTGCTCTGCACGAGCCCTCCATGCGGAGCCTCATGGGCGTGATCCTGCGCCGCGTGGCCTTGGGCGGCCGGGGTGCGGCCGCCTTTCTCCGCGCTGGTGCCGCTCGACCCTGGAGTCTCTGGCGTCTTGGACTTCTCGCAGGCCGCCAGCGACAGCGCGGCCATCGACAGCATCGCAACCCACGTGCGTGTCATGGACAGTTCCTCACTGGACGACGATTGCGCCGCGGTACATGGCCATGCCGCAGGTGAAAGTGAGTTCTCCGGTCTTCGGCGGATCCAGCGTGACCGTAACCGTCTGCCCCACGGGCAGCTCTCGCTCGATACCCAAAGCGGGGAAGACCACCTTGTCCCCGCAGTTCTTGGCGTCCGTGCGCTGGAAGGCGAGGGTGACGGGTTGGCCCGGGCGGGCCGGGACGCGAGAGGGCTCGAAGCCGGCGGCGCTCACCTTCACCAGGATGGCGTTCGCGGGAGCGGGAGTCATCGCGCCCTGCGCACCGTGTCCAGTGTGCTTGGGCGCTGGGCCTGCCGCTTCAGCCACGCGCACGACAAACGGGACGGTGATGACCCGCCCGCCGCGCTGCAGCTGGGTCCACACCTTGTAGAGGCCGGCGCGTGGGAACGACGTGTGCGCGCTCACCTCCGAGGGACTCTTCCCGCCGGGCGCTCCCTGCTTGTGCGCGTGGCCGGCCATGGTGCCGCCGCTGGGCTCCTGTGCCTCGAGTGGGTGGGCGTGGAGGAAGTCCTTAGTGTCCTCGCTGAGGATGACGAAGTGCGCGAGCGCTCCGAGGTAGGGCTGCAAGTCCGTCACAGGCTTACCCGTCTTCGCATCCGCCACGGCGAAGCGCAGCAGGGCCTCCGAGCCCGCGCGCAGCGGTTGAGCGGTGCTCATCGTCACGCGCACCCCCTCCACCGTCTTGACGGGGGTAGCATCCTCCTTGAGCCGGGCCGCTGGGCGGGGGGGGCCTTCCACGGTGAGATCGATCTGGTCCACCACCTGCGGCGAGCCGCTCGGGGTGTAGTCCGCGTAGAGCTTGTAGGCGCCGCCGCTGGGGAAGGTGTGCCGCACCTGGTAAGTGCCGTCCGGCTGGGGCTGCGGGTGCAGGTGGGCGAACTCGGCCAGGTCGCGGGAGATGGCGAGCAGGTGCATCGGCTTCTCATGCACCTGCGGTAGCTCGCGGACGAGGGTGCCCTTCGCATCCTTGACGGAGAAGGTGAGAGTCACTGGCTGGCCAGCCTTGACGCTGGAGGGAGTGGTCTTGAGCTCAGCGCGGAAGCTGGGCCGGGTCCCGGTCTCCGCCCCGCCGTGGGAGTGCGCCATGCCGCCGTGGTCTGCTCCTTGCCCACTTCCCTCGAGGTGCAGCGCGAATCGAGCCGTCTGCGTAGTGCCCCCGGTCGTGACGCTCACCACGGCGGTCGGGTGCTCGGCCTGGAAGGCAGCCCCTTTGCCCTCGAGGTGGTCTACCACAGGGGAGAGCTTCACATCCGCGTAGCCAGGGACGGTGAGCTTCAGCGTCGCGCTCGCACCCGCCACGGACAGCGTCGCCAGCTTCTCGTCGAGCACGTACAGCTTGAAGGTGCCATCCCGTCTAGCGACGAGTTCCAGATGCCCCTTGCTGGTGCTCTGCACGGCGCCTCCATGCGGCGCGTCATGAGGATGGTCCTTGTTTCCAGCTCCTTGAGCTTGCCCCCCGCTGTGCGAGCCGTGGGCGCCGCTTGGGGCAGGGGAGGGAGTTGCCTGGGGTGTTGGCTTGGTGCCTGGAGTGGCGTGAGAGCCTTCATGCGCGTGTGCGGCCCGTGCGGCTCCCAGGGAGACCACGCCAAGCGCGAGCAGGACATTCAACAGGTTCTTCATGGTGCGTTTCCTTGAGTAGAGCGAATGGAGTCAGTTCTTGCGGAAGACGAGGCCGTTGGGCTTGTCTCCGACGGTGAGGGTCTTGCGTACAGAGCGTGAGGCGACATCCACCACGCTGACCGTGCCCGCGGCTTGGTTGGTGACGAAGGCCGTCACGCCATCCGGCGAGAAGGTGATCGCGTGAGCTCCTTCGCCGGTGGTGAGCTCTTGCAGGCTTGTCGTGGTCCCCGCCGCGAAGAAGATGAGGCGGCCGTTCTCCGTGTCCGTGACCCAGAGTTCCCCAGTGGGAGCTGTCGCGGCCATGGCCGGGGTGAAGCCCAGGGCATAGGTATGGACGACAGCGTGGGTGCTGGCGTCGATGACGGTGAGGCTCTTGCCGTCCTCGTTGTCGACGTACATCAGCCCGTCGTTGCCGGGCCAGGCACCCACGGGGTTCGCCCCCACCGGTACCGTCTTCACCACCGTTTTCGTGGCCGCATCGATGACGGTCACGTTGTCGGAGGCACCGTTGGCGACGAAGGCGTACTTGCCATCTGGCGAGAACGTCACCTCAGCGGGCATGTCCCCGACGTCAATGGTCTGCCGGGGCGCGAGCGTCTTCGCGTCCACCACGACAACCGAGCCGGGCATGGTCATCTGGGCCGTCCACACCTCGGTGCCGTCTGGCGAGAAGGCGCCATTGTGGTTCATCGCATCGAACTGCCGGGCTGCTCGCGTGGCCCCGGTTCGTGCATCCAGCAGCAGGAGTTTTCCCTTTACGCCATGCCCTGCATGGCCGCCTCCATGGCCTTCGCTCAGGTCCGCGCCGGGGATGGCCACCACGAGGGAGTCCCGGTCAGGGCTCAGGCTGATGTGGTGCGGAAAAGGGGAGTCCTCCAGGCGGATGGTCCCCAGGCTCTCCAGGCTGGCGGCGTCGAGGACGCTGATCATGCTGCTGGCGCCGTTGACGACGAAGACGGCATCCCGATCCACTGCCTTGATGGGGACGCTCGAAGAGTCTCCACCACACCCCCATAGGGCCACGACCGCTAAGGGAAGCACTGCTGCCAGGATTCGCTTGAGGGTCTCCATGAGGGTCGTCCCTTCCTTGGGAAGTGAGGGTTAGTGCTGGGCAGCGGTTCCTGTGTCGAATGAGGTGCCCTCGGGGGATTCGCTGGCCAGCTTCTTCTGCCGCTCGGCGCGGGCGGCGAGGAACTTCTCCAGCGCCGGCCGACCGAACTTGAAGAACACGGCCGGCGTCACCGCCATGTCGAGCAGCGTGGAGCTGATGAGGCCACCGAGGATGACTGTGGCCACCGGGTGCAGGATCTCCTTGCCCGGATCCCCAGCCGCGAGCACGAGGGGGATGAGCGCCAGCCCCGCGGTGAGCGCCGTCATGAGCACCGGCACCAGCCGCTCCAGGGAGCCGCGCACGATCATCTTCTCGTCGAAGTGTTCCCCCTCTACCTGCACCAGGTGCATGTAGTGGGAGATCATCATGATGGTGTTGCGGCTGGCGATGCCGCACAGGGTGATGAAGCCCACCAGCGTCGCCACCGAGAGCGTTTGGGTGGTGAGAAGCACCGCCGCCACGCTGCCGACCAGAGCCAGCGGGATGTTGAGCATCACCTGGAGCACCAGTGTCACCGAGCGGAAGTGCGCGTAGAGGACGAGGAACATCCCCGCCAGGGAGAACAGAGAGAGCAGGCCGATCAGCCGCGTGGCTGCCTGCTGGCTCTCGAACTGTCCCTCGTAGGAGACGAAGTAGCCCGTGGGCAACTGCACCTGGTCCGCGACACGCTGCCGGATATCACCCACCACGCCGCCGAGATCACGCCCGGACGTGTTAGCCATCACCACGATGCGGCGCTGGATGTTGTCGTGGTTGATGACGTTGGGGCCTCTTCCCTCCTCGACTTCAGCGATGGCCGACAGCGGCACCTTCGCCCCGGAGGGCGTGTCCACCAGCGTGCGCCGGAATGCGTCCACGTCCGCGCGCGTCCTCTCGTCGTAGCGCACGAGCACGTCGAAGGTGCGCTGGCCCTCCACCACCTGGGACACCACCTTGCCGTTGAAGGCTGTCTCCAACAGCTCCGCCATAGCCCCCGGCCTGACGCCGTAGCGTGCGGCCTCCTCGCGCTTGAGGCGGATCTTCAGTTGGGGAATGAGGGTCTGCTGCTCCACCTGGAGGTCAACGACGCCCGGCACCCCGGCCATCACTTGGCGGACCTCCTCCGCCTTCTGGCGCAGGGTGTCCATGTCGCTGCCGAAGAGCTTCACGGCGATCTGCGCGCGGATACCGGACAGCAGGTGATCCAGCCGGTGTGAGATGGGCTGGCCGATATTGGTGGCGACCCCTGGCAGCTGGTCGAGCCGGTGGCGGAGGTCTTCCAGCACCACCTCGCGCTCACGGCCACCGGCTTTGAAGTCAACATCGATCTCCGTGTAGTGCACGCCCTCCGCGTGCTCATCCTGCTCGGCCCGGCCGGTGCGCCGGCCCACCGAGGCCACTTCGGGCACGGCCTTGATGAGTTGCTCGGCCAGCGTCCCGATGCGATTGGACTCCTCTAGCGAGGTGCCGGGCTTGGCCAGGAGGTTGATCGTCGCCGTGCCCTCGTTGAAGGGCGGCATGAACTCGCGGCCGAAGAAGGGCACGGCCGCCAGCGCTGCTACCACCAACACCCCCGCGATGATCATCACCTTGTACGGGTGGGCGAGTGTGACGTGGAGCAGCCGCCTGTCCTGCTGCTTGAGGAAGCGCACCAAGAAGCCGTCTTTCTCGTCTTCCATGTGCTTCATCTTCGGCAGCAGGTATGAGCAGAGCGCGGGTGTCACCGTGAGGGACACGAAGAGCGAGGCGATGATGGAGATGATGTACGCCAGGCCGAGCGGAATGAAGAGCCGCCCCTCGATGCCGCCCATGGCGAACAGGGGGATGAAGACGAGCACCACGAGGATGGTGGCGAAGACGATGGAGTTGCGCACCTCGCTGGACGCCTTGTAGATGACCGTGAGGACCGGCTCCGGGTCTGGCTTGTGCCGGTTCTCCTTGAGGCGCCGGAAGACGTTCTCCACATCGACGATGGCATCGTCCACCAACTCGCCGATGGCCACCGCGAGGCCGCCCAGCGTCATCGTGTTCACCGAGATGTCGAACGCTTTGAGCACCAGGCCCGTGATGATGAAGGACAGCGGGATGGCGGTAAGGGTGATGGCCGTGGTGCGGAAGTTGAGCAGGAAGAGGAACAGGACGATGACGACCAGGATGGCGCCGTCACGCAGCGCCTCCACCACGTTGTCGATGGCCTTCTCGATGAAGACAGCCTGCTTGAAGAGCGTCTGGACCTTCACGTCCGCGGGCAGGGTGCGGCGCAGCTCTTCGAGTGAGGACTCCACCTGCTTCGTCAGCTCAATGGTGCTGGCCCCCGGCTGCTTCTGGATGGCCATGATGACAGCGGGCGCACCGTTCATTCCGCCGTCTCCTCGCTTCACCTGGGCTCCGAGCTTCACCTCGGCCACCTGCCGCAGGCGGATGGGCACGCCCTCGCGGAAGGCCACCACCGTGTCGGCCAGCTCCTCCACCGAGGAAGTGCGGGCCAGGTTGCGCACGAGGTACTCCTGGCTCTTGCGCTCGAGGAAGCCGCCCGTGGTGTTGCTCTGGGCGAGGCCCGCGGCCTCCTCCACCTCTTGCAGGGTGAGGTTGTAGGCCAGGAGCTTCCGTGGATCGACGAGCACCTGGTACTGCTTCACCCCGCCACCCATGACCGTGACCTGAGCGATGCCTGGCAGGGTGAGCAGACGCTGGCGGATGACCCAGTCGGCCAGGGAGCGGACCTCGAGCGGGGAGGTCTTTCCCCCTTCGCTCTGGATGCCGAGCAGGAGGATCTCGCCCATGATGGAGGAGATGGGGGTGAGCGTGGGCGACACGTCGCGTGGCAGCCGCTCCTCGGCCACCTGGAGGCGCTCGGCGACGAGCTGCCGGTCCAGGTAGATGTCAGTGCCCCAGTCGAACTCGACGTACACCACCGAGAGGCCCACGCCCGACGTCGAGCGCACGCGCTTGACGCCCGGGGCGCCGTTCATCGCCGTCTCGATGGGCAGCGTGACGAGCGTCTCCACCTCCTCGGGAGACAGCCCTCCCGCCTCCGTCATCACCGTGACGGTCGGGCGGTTGAGGTCCGGGAAGACGTCCACCGGCATCTGGAGGACGACCCAGGTCCCCCAGACGAGGAGCGCCGCCGCCGACGCGAGGACGAAGATGCGGTTGCGCAGGCTGAACTGGATGATCCAATCGAACATGGGCCTACTGCCCTCCAGCGGCGGACCGCAGCTGGTACGTGCCGCGTGTGACGACGCGCTCGCCCTCTTTCAACCCCTGGCGGACCACGTGGTACTCGCCATCCCGTGCGCCCAGCGCCACGTCCCGGGCAACGAACTCCTCGGGGCCCACATGGACATAGACCCGCTTGCGCCCCTCCACCTCCACGACAGCCGCGTCGGGGACGGCGAGGCTCTCCTGCTCGCCCCCGGAGCCGATGGCCACCTCGGCGAACGTGCCCGGCCTCAGGCGTCCGTCGTCGTTCTGGACCTCGAAGATGACCTTCACCGTCCGGGTGGACTCCTCCACCACCTGGCCGAGGTTGAAGAGCTTCGCGGGGAACCAGCGGTCCGCGTAGCCCTCCACCTTCACCAGCGCCTCCCGGGCCTCTTCGATCCGTGGAATGTCATCGGGGAAGACGTTGGCCTCCACCCAGACGACCTGCGGGTCGAGCACGGTGAAGAGCACCTTGGACGGCTCCACCTGCTCGCCCAGGGTCGCGTTCGCCTCGACCAGCACCCCGTCGAGAGGGGATACCAGGGGGAATTGGGAGAGCTTGCCGCCGGTGCCACCCTGGCCCGCGCCCGCGTACAGCTCCCGCTCGCGGACAGCGCGGGTGTGCTCCTGCTCGGCCACCTGCACCGCGAACTCCGCCTGCTGAACTTCCTTCTGGGCCACCACGCCGGCGAGGGACTTCACCCGGTCGAGGTCGCGCCGGGCCTGCTCGAGCGCGGCCTGGGCCTGTCCCACCGCCGCCTCGGCCTGGATGCGCCCCGTGGCAAGCCCGCTGGCCTCGGAGGCCGAGAGGCTCTGCTGGAGCACGGCGAGCACCTGTCCCTTCTTCACGCGCGTCCCAACGAGGGGGATCTGGCTGCCCTGCGAGAGCACCCGGCCCGCGACGGGGGCGAAGATCTGCGCGTGCCGGTCGGTCCGGGGGATGACCTTCCCGGGAACGGTCGTGCGCATTTCGAGCTTGCGGCGGCTCACCGGCTCGGTGCGTACCCCGAGCAGAAACTGGGACTCCTTGGGGAGCAGGATGACACCGGCGGGGGCAGCGGACGCGGCCTGCTTGGGCCCCTCACCATGGTCCTCTCCGCCATGAGCGAAGGCAGCCACCGGCGCCAGCAGGATGAGCGCAGAGAGAAGGAGCTTACGCATCGGACACCTCGGTGGAGCGGCGGCGCGAGCGGGTGAGGCGACGGCCCCCCCACAGTGCGGCCACCGCGAGCACGGCTAGCCCCAGTGCCGCGAGCAGGACTGTGCGCCAGGGAAAGCCATGAGAGTGCGGCTCGGCCTGATCCGTTGCGGCCACGCCGACCTTGAGTGCGCCGAGCGCGAGGACCTCTGCCTCCTGCCCGCGGTTCACGGAGGCCATTACCTCCCAGTCGCCCTCTCCGGGGAAGGTCACGGTGGCCGTGTAGATGCCGGCGTGCTCGGTCGGAGTCGCGTTCGACTTCACCTCACTAGCGCCCAGGAAGCTGAGCTCGACCGCTGCTCCCTCGATGGGAGCATTGGTGCGTGGATCAGCCACGAACACCCGGAAGGGCGCCTCAGCGCCAGGCGCCGCCATGGCTCCCTTCATGAGGACCTCGAAAGCCTCTCCGGTGGCTCCCACCGACTGGCCCTGTCCAGTGGTCGCGGCGGGTGGGGGAGGCGCATCGCCGTGATCTTCTCCGCCGTGAGCCCAGGCGAGCCCTGGCAGGACCAGTCCAAGAGTGAGAACCGCAGCCATCCATCGCATCACTGACGTGCCTCCATTGGGAGCTGTCCGGTTGCCCGCATCAGCTCATCCAGCGCGCGCACGTACTCCACGCGCGCTTCCACGTACTCCTGCCGCGCCTGCTGGGAGCGATCCCGGGTGTTGAGCAGTTCGAGAAGGTCTACTTGGCCGGCCTCGAAGCTCTTGCGGATGAGTTCCAGGTTTCGCTCCACCTTGGGCAGGGCCGCGGTGACCGCTTCGAGCGCCTCCCGGCTGCGCTCCACCGCCGCGAACGCCGCCGCTACCTCGGTATCCACCAGGCGCTCGGTCGCCTCACGCTCGATGGTTGCCGCTGCCTTTTCTGCCTGAGCTGCCCGGATAGGGCCCTGCTGGCGGTTCCACAGCGGCAGCGGAATCGAGATGCTGCCCATGAGCAGTGAGGAGACCTCTCCGCCTCCACCAGGCGAAGCATCCAGAGGGTCGAAGCGCTCGCGCTCATAGCCCAGGCGGAGCGTGGGGTTGGGGATCCGCTCGCGGTAGTGCAGGTGGAGCCGCGCCTCGGCCGCCTCCTGCGAGTAGCGGGCAGCGGCCAGGTCTGCCCGCCGCTCTCTGGCGAGAGACTGGAGGTTCTCCAGCGGCGCCAGCGTGGGAGTGGGCAGGGACAGGTCCGCTACCGTCAGGCGCATACCGTCAGGTCGGCCTAACAGCCGTGCGAGGTCCAACTGCGCCTGGACGAGCTCCGTCTCGGCGGAGGACAGCTCTCGCCGGGAGCGGGCGACATCTACCGCCACCACATTGCGCTCCAACTCGGAGATGTCGCCTGCCTGGAAGCGGGACTCGGCGGCCTTCTCCAGCGTGAGGTTGAGCTCCAGCGACTCGCGCGCCAAGGCCCGGAGACGCTCGGCCCGCCACAGCCGGAGGAAGGCGCCGGAGGCATCCCGCGCCACCTGCGCCTCCAGAGCGGCCCAGCGGGCCTGGGCCTCCCTGAGTTGAGCGGACGCCTGCGCCTTGCGCAGCCCTCGCTGCCCGGCAATCTCGAACTCCTGAGCGAGGCCGATACCGAGGCGCCGCTCGCCCTCGTTGTTGAAGGGCCGGTCGCTGCCCACTTCGGCCTCGATCTCTGGATTGCTTGGCAGCAGCTGGCGGGCCTGCGCCAGCTCGGCTTCTTGGAGTCCCAGGCGCTCGCGGGCGGCCCTCAGCTCCAGGTTACGCTCCCGAGCCTGCGCGATGACCTCGGCCCGGGTGAGCGGCACCGGTGCCTGCGCCGCAGTGGCGCCCGACAGCATGAGCATCGTGGCAACCAGGGAGAGAGACACCCGAGATGTGGATCGGCGCTGCATGTCAGCCAGGAATTGCATCAGGTGTGCCATTTTCAACCTGTTGAAATTGGGGCTTGTTTCAGGCTGGAGCAGGCCAGGAAGTGTGATCCCCAAGGTCACACCGTGATGTGTCCGAGGCGTCAGGTGGGCTCCTTGAAGTCATCGGACTTCAGGCCGTAGCGCTTGAGCAGGCGGTGGAGGCTCTCGCGCTCCATGCCGGCGCGCTCCGCGGCTCGCGTCACGTTGCCCCCGAACTCCCGCAGCAGCGCCACCAGGTAGTCGCGGGAGGCGCGATCCCGTGCGAGATCCACCGCCTCGCGGAACGGCATCTTCACCATCACATCGGCGGGCAGCGTTCCCTGCTGCCCACCCGAGACCTCCGAGGGCAGATCCGCGAGGCTGATCTTCGTACCGCTACAGATCGCCGCCGCGCGCTCGATGGCGTTCTCCAACTCGCGGACATTGCCCGGCCAGGAGTAGCCGGTGAGCGCTCGCAGCGCATCGGGCTCGAAGCCCTCCACCTGCTGCCGGTAGGTCTTCGCCGCCTTCTCCAAGAAGTGCATGGCGAGCAGGGGGATGTCCTCGCGCCGCTCCCGCAGGGGAGGCAGGTGCACCGGGAAGATGTTGAGGCGGTAGAAGAGGTCCTCCCTGAATCGGCCCGCGCCCGCCTCGGCTTTGAGGTCCCGATGGGTCGCGGCCACGAGGCGCACATCGATGCGGCGAGAGGCCGTATCCCCCACCCGGCGCACTTCCTTCTCTTGAAGCGCGCGGTTGAGCTTCACCTGGACCGCGAGGGGCAGCTCGCCGATCTCGTCGAGGAAGAGCGTGCCGCCATCGGCCTCCTCGAAGAGCCCTGCCTTCGTCTCCACCGCGCCGGTGAAGGCTCCTCGCACATGGCCGAAGAGCTCGCTCTCGATGAGCTCGGCGGGCAGCGCCCCGCAGTTCACCGGGATGAAGGACCCCTCCTTCCGAGGGCCCTGGTAGTGGATGGCCCGCGCCACCAACTCCTTGCCCGTCCCCGTCTCCCCGGTGACAAGCACGGTGATGTCCAGCTCCGCTGCCCGCCCGAGCAGGCCGTAGAGCGCACGCATGGGGGGACTTTTGCCGATGATGTTCTGGAAGCTGAAGATGCTATCCAGCTCGCGCCGCAGCGAGTCCGCCTGCTCCTTGAGCCGCTTACGCTCGAGCGCCCGGGCCACCACGAGCCCCACCTCGTCCGGATCGAAGGGCTTGGAGAGGTAGTCGTAGGCTCCCTCCTTGATAGCCTCCACTGCCTTGGGGATGGAGGCGTGGGCAGTCATGAGGATGACCTCGGTGTTGGGCGCGTGCTGCTTGACGGCCTTGAGGACCTCGAAGCCGTCCGCCCCCGGCATGCGAATGTCCGTCAACACCACATCGAAGCGCTGGGCCTGGATGAGGGAGAGCGCACGGCTGCCATCCTCGGCGGTCGTCACGCGGTAAGCGTCGCCGAGAATGCGGGCGATCAGCTTGAGCATGTTCTCCTTGTCGTCAGCGACGAGAATGCTCGGCTTATCCATCTACGTGCTCCGAGGAAGAAGGAGGGTGAACTCGGCGCCGCCCTCGGGGTGGGTGCGCGCCTGGATGCTGCCGCCGTGGGCCTGAGCGATGGCTTGGGAGACAGCCAGCCCCAGCCCCGTGCCATGTGGCTTGGTGGTGAAGAAGGGCTCGAAGAGCCGCTCGCGTGCCTCGGGGGGAAGGCCAGGCCCGCTGTCACGAACCGTCAGCGCCAGCGCTTGGTCGAGCGCGTGGATGGCGACAATCACCCGGCCCCTGGCGCCCGCGGCCTCCACCGCGTTCTTCACCAGGTTGGTCAGCACCTGATGCAGCCGGCGCGGATTCCCGGCGACGTGCCCCTGTCCCTCCAGTAGGAGCGCTGGTCCGGAAGCCTGGGCGGACTCGCGCAGGCGGGAGAAGATCTCCTCGGCCATCTGGCGCAGGTCCACGGATTCTCCTGAGACCTGCTGCGGTCTGGAGAGGTCAAGCAGCCCCTCCACGATGTCCCGGGAGCGCAGCGTCTCCTCTTCGATGATGCGCAGATCCTCGGCCAGCGCTCCCTCCGCCTTGCGCTGGAGCAGCCGCACGTAGCCGAGGATGACGCCCAGGGGGTTGTTGATTTCGTGTGCCACGCCCGCCGCCAGTCGGCCAATACTCGCCAGCCGCTCGCTCTGGACCAGACGCTGCTGGTGCTCTTGAAGCGCCTCGGTCATCCGATTGAACTGGCGGGCCAGCCGCCCGAACTCGTCCTCCCGGTCCACCTCGATGCGGGTGGAGAGGTCCCCAGCGGCAAGCCTTGACGCGCCAGCTTCGAGCCGTGCCACCGGTAACGCCACGGAGCGGCCGATGTAGACACCGAAGGCGAGGGCGAACAGGGCCGCTGCGATGAACAGGACAAGGGTCCAGAGGATGCTGGCGTGCTGGACAGCGCCTGCGTGCTCTTCGAACCCGCCGATGGTGCGTTCGTACTCCTCGGCGAGGGCGTCAGCGTGGTGCTGGATGAGGTTTACCAGCTCAAGCGCGCGGCCGTGCTCGCGGAGCACCGTGGCACGGTCACCGCCCAGGAGGGCAGGTAGGATGGCTTCGCGGAAGAGCAGGTCCAACTCTCCCGAGGCTCGGCGCATCACATCCAGATGAGTGCGCGCCTTCTCGCCAGCAGTCTGCTCTTGTACTTCCCCCAGCAGTGCGAGCACTCGCCGGTGTGCTTCCTCGTAGAGCGGCAGATGGCTCTCGTTGCCCAGGATGATGCTGTGCGCCTGGTGAGCGTACAGATCACGCACCGCGCTGGAGAGCGCGAGGGCGGTGCGTACCCCTGTCTCCTGCCGCTTCACTTGGTGCAGGGCCTGGTGGATCTCCGTGAGCCCCCGCAGGGCTGCGTAGGACGCGGCCCCAAACGCCAGGACCAGGAGCGCGAATGCAACGAGGAGCTTTCTGCCAGTTCCGGACACGTCCCCAAGGCATCTCCTGCAAGAGGCCAAGTTGCGCCTATCAAGGAGCTTGCCAACTGCCGCAGGCGCGGAAGTGCCTGAAAAGAGGAGGGTTGGAAGACGAGGACCGGAGGTCTTCAGCCACAGGGCGTGATCGATGGGGTTACACTGTGACGCTGAGGCGCAACCCCGCAACCAGCGCGTGCCCCGCACGCCGGTTGCTATGTTCCTGGGCCATGTTCGCATCAATCAGTGCATGGGCTCTTCTGATGGTCTTGGGGAGCCAGGCCACGCCAGAGCCGGTACAGCAGGCAGTGAAACGAGTCGACCCGCCCGCAGGGCCCGGCGCCATGGCTCCGAACCTCGGGCTCTCCGGGCCGGATGAACTGCTGCTGACGTGGCTCGAGCCACAGGAGCCTCTGGAGGGGAAGCCCCAGGGGCACCGGTTGCGCTTCGCGCGTCTCAAGGAGGGCGCCTGGAGCGCGGTGACCACTCGTAGCCTATGCTCTCCCGCGCTGGAGGGCGTCCCATGGCCGCACGGCTGACCGTTGCACTCTTGCTCTCGGCACTGGCCACTGCGTGCGGAACCACGCGGATGGTCCGCCTCGAAACCGGCCAGGGCGAGACCCTCGTCCACCTTCCTCGAACGGAAGGAGCAGATCCGGTGGAACTGGGGAGGGAAGAGTCCATTCAGGCTCTGGTAGCGCAGGCCCGGCCGGTGAGGCCCTCGGCCAACCCTGAGCAAGCCGCACGAGAGCTCTTCGGTGTTTCACCGCGCAGTGGTTGGTACGGGTACACCCCTGCATGCCCCGGCAATGTCCGAACGTGAGGGTTGGTCGGAATATGTAACCCAGTGGGTAAGTAGTAGGGCATCCAACCATGCCCGAGTCAACCTGTCCCAGCCCTGCCGAGCAGCCGAGGAAGCGGCGACGCGTGCCGCGAGACCCCACCGCGCGCTTCAAAGCGAATGACGCGCAGGGGCTGGCTGCGGCCGAGGTGTTGGTACCCGAAGAGCATCTGGCCCGGCAGGTGCTCAAGCTGATGGAGCGGGTGGAGGTGTCGCAGGTGGAAGCTCAGTACTCGGCTCTGGGGCAAAGAGGCTATCCGCCGCGGCGATTGCTGAGTCTGTGGGTGTACGCCAGCCTGATTGGACTGCACCATGCGACGAAGCTTGCGCACGCGCTGGTGACCGATGCGGCCTTGAGGTTGCTAGCAGGTGGGCATGTCATCAGTCGGCCGGTGCTCAACCGCTTCCGGATGAGTCATGCAGCGTTGTTTCGCTCGGCGTTGGAAGCAACGGTGCAGTGGGCGTTGGAAGAGGGACTGGTGGATGCCCAAGGGTTAGCCGTGGACTCGGCGCGCCTGAGGGCGCACGCCTCAATGCAGCAAGTGCGTGTGCTCAACCGCTCCACGCGCAGGTTGGAGCAGTTAGCCGAAGTGGACACCTCTGTGCTCTCCGAGCAGGAGCGAGCCAAGCACCAGCAGAAGGTGGACAAGCACACCCAGGCGGTGGAGTTGTGCACCCAGGCGCAGGCGGCCTCCGTAGTGCTTACCAGCAAAGCCGCAGCCCTCATGCAGTTTCCGGGTGAGGTGTACCTGCCCGGCCACCGTCTCACCGTGACAGCCAGCGGCGCGCAGAGTCGCCTGGTGGTGGGCGTGCTCATCAACGCGGCGCCCAACGACACGAGCCTCTTGGAGGAGGCTGTGCTGCAAGCGCGTCAGGTGCTGCGCCAGGCCGGGCTGCCTTCGGTGGTCCGCCTCCAGGCGGCAGCCGATGCGGGCTACTGGAGCCAAGCAGACCTGGCCTTTGCCGCAGCCAACACCGGGTGGGTGGATTTGCTCATCAAGCAGAAGGCCGAGAGCGGTCCCCTTCGGGGCAAGAACTACTTCGGCCGAGACGCCTTCCAACTGCTCTCCCCCGAGCAGGTGCTGTGTCCGGTGGGCAAGCGCATGCTCGGGCCCAAGCGCCACCAGCAAGGCGCCTTGCTGTACCGAGGCGATGGCTGCGCCACCTGTCCCAAGCACAGCGCGTGCACGCCCTCCAAGCGCCGCAGCCTGGTGGTCAACTGGGACTACGAGAAGCTGGGCGCTCAGATGCGTCAGCGCATGAGCCAGCAGGACGCTCCAGCGCGCTACCACCAGCGCATGGCCACTGTGGAGCCGGTCTTCTCCTCCCTGGAAGATGGCATGGGCTTCCGCCGTGTCTCCTCGCGCAAGCCTCAGACGGTGTCCGCCGAGATTCTCCTGAAGCTGCTGGCCTACAACGTCAGCCGCCTGCTCACCCGGCGCAGGCTTTTGTGCGTCTACTTCCTGCTGCCCCTCTCCACGAGCACCGACCAGCCTTCTTCTGAATTCTGATCAACCCTCACGTTCGGACATGTACCCGACCCCCGCCAGCAACCGGGCGTCAATCAGGGACGTTCTGGGCTGGCTCGACGTGAGGCAGGTCCCGCCCCTTCCAGAGCGCGAAGATGGCTGGGTAAGCGGTGAGCTCCAGCAGGAAGGATGTGACAAGGCCGCCCACCAACGGCGCGGCGATGCGCTTCATCACGTCCGAGCCCGTGCCCGTGGCCCACAGCACGGGCAGCAGGCCAATCATGTCTGTCATGACGGTCATCAGCTTGGGCCGGATGCGCTTGGCCGCGCCCTCGACGATGGCCTCGGTCAGCTCCTCCATCGAGCGAAGCTGTCCCGCCTCCTTCGCCTTGCCATGGGCCAGGGTGAGGTAGAGCACCATCACCACCCCGTCTCCGCGTCGATGCCCGCCAGCGCGATGAGCCCCACCCACACCGCGACGCTCATGTTGTAGTCCAGCAGGTAGAGCAGCCACAGGCGCTGAGTTGATTACCTGCGAGGCGCCAGCACGATGATTGCCATACCGGCCAGAGCCACTAAGGCCCCTGCAATGTCCCAAGCGCTGGGCCGCTCACCCTCCACAGCCCACAGCCATACCAGCGCTACCGTGATGTAAACGCCTCCGTAGGCTGCATAGGTGCGCGAGGCCCCCGTGGGGTGGAGCGTCAGCAGCCATGCAAAGGCGGCAAGGCTCGCGGCTGCTGGCACGAGGAGTAGCGGCGACTTGCCCTGGCGTAGCCAGAGGTAAGGCAGGTAGCTGCCCATCACGTCCGCCACTGCCGTCAGAACGAAGAGGCCCACGGCCCGCAGTAGGACGAACATGAGCCACTGCGTCTCACGGGTGGGCCGCCTCCGCAACATGCACCACCCCCCGGCAATGTCGGAAAGGCCGGGACGCTGCGCAGCCAGGAGTCAGCGGTGGCCTGGTTGTACCAGACGCTGCGCAACGCCCTGATCGATCACTTCACCTCCTCGAATCTCGTGCGTGAGACAACGCCTTGGGGCCGTTGGCCGCAGGGTTGGGTGTCGAGTAGTGGGCTCTGACAGGGCCTTCCGGTTCCGCTTCAGTGGAGCGTGCTTACTGTCCGCGCTGACGCGACATGGCGGAGGCGGGAATGAATCAACGGCGGCTCGTCGTGTTGGCCGGAATGCTTGCGTGCCTCCTGGGGCTTGGGCTGGTGGATGGGTGCCAGGAAGGAGCGGGGGGTACGCCTCCCGTCCATGAGTCCGGCGAGCGCGTGACACCCAGCCCGCCGCTCCAGGAAGTGCCGAGTATGAGCAGTGGTGAGGACCGGCCGCCAGCAGATGCGGGCTCGCCAGCTTTAGAGGCCCCCGGCCCTGCTACTCCGCCGCATGAAGCGAACGCCATACACCAGGAGAACGCGCGGCTGGGCACGGAGGCATGGCGACTCACCCGGCCGGCCAACGCGGGCCAGATCGAAGGATATGCCCTGGTGGACATGGTGACGCAGGGCGAGCGCGTCCCCGTAGCGGTCTCCGTGTCCGAGGCGCGCAAGTTCTCCTGGGTGGTGTACCGGCTCGGCTACTACGCGGGGGCGGCGGGGCGAGAGGTGGCACGAGGGGGACCTGTGCAGGGCCTCCGCCAGGCGTCGTGCCCTCCGAGGCTGCCCACGGGGCTTGTCGCCTGCGAGTGGAGGCCCACCCTCGAGGTCCAGACGGGCGCGGACTGGGTGCGCGGCGTCTACGTGGTGAAGCTGACGCGCGAGGATGGCTACCAGCGCTACGTGCCCTTCTTCGTCCGGGAAGCGCGGCCGCGCTCCGAGGTGGTGGCCATCATCCCCACGGCCAACTGGCAGGCATATAACACCTGGGGCGGCATGAGCCTGTACGACGACAATCACGGCGTCATGCGCCGGGTTGGGGTGCGCCGCGCCTTCCAGGTGTCCTACGACAGGCCCTACGCCCGCGGACAGGGCGCGGGGCACCTGCTCACTGATGACTTGAGCCTCGTCACCTGGCTGGAGGCGCAAGGGCTGGATGTGGCCTACGTCACCGACGAGGAACTGGACCGCTCGGGGGAGTCCCTGGGCGGGGCGAAGGTGCTCATCATCTCTGGGCATGACGAGTACTGGACGCGCACCCTGAGGGATCGTGCCGAGCGCGCGGTGGCCTCGGGTGTGTCGCTCATCAACCTGGGCGCCAACAACGCCTACTGGCAGGTGCGCTACGAGCCCTCGGAGGACGGGCGCGAGCGCCGCGTCATCACCTGTTACAAGGGCGATGCCCCCAAGCGCGATCCGGTGGGCCCGCTGAGCCCGGAGCTGACGGTGAAGTTCCGTGATCTGCCCACGCCCCGCCCGGAGAACGCGCTCTTCGGTGTGCAGTTCTCCAGCCGCTGGCACCAGTTCGCCTTTCCCCTGGTCATCACCCGCACCGAGCACTGGGCCTTCGCCGGCACGGGCCTGAAGGCAGGCGACACCTTGTGGCAGGCCAACGGCTACGAGATGGACCAGGTGGTGGACAACGGCCACTCACCCGAGGGGCTCGAGGTGCTGGCCGAGTCGCCCGGGCTGTCGCTCCAGGGCGGCTTCGGTCTGGCGCACATGGTGCTTCACCAGAAGCCGAGCGGCGCCTGGGTTTTTTCTTCGGGGGGAGTGGACTTCGTGCGCGTGCTGGCGAACGAGCAGCTGGCGGATGCGCGGGCCGCGCGCCTGGTGGCCAACGTGCTGTACCGGGCCCTGGGCCGCCCGGTGCCTGAGAGCCTGGTGGGGTTCTCCGCCCTGGCCTCGCCCGCGCCGCGTGGCCCGTTCGCGAAGGCCGTGCTGACCGTAGCGGGCGTGCCGGGCCAGCGAGGTGACAGGGATGGGCCGGCCGGGTGGGCACAGCTCTCCGCCCCGCTCGCCGTGGCGGTCCTGCCCCAGGGAGGGTGGGCGGTGGCGGATGCGCTCGCCAATAAGGTGCGGCGCGTGCACCCGGACGGCGCCATGGAGACGCTCGCCTCTGGCCTCAACGGGCCGATGGGCATCGCCGCGGATGCGGCTGGCAATGTGTACGTGGCGGATACGGAGCACGCCTGTATCCGCCGCATCACGCCAGACGGTACTGCCTCGGTGTTTGCTGGCGCTGTGTACAAGCCGGGCGCGGTCGACGGCCCCGCCGCTCAGGCACGCTTCAACCAGCCCGCCGGGCTGGCCCTGGCACTGGATGGCGCACTGCTGGTGGCGGACATGGGCAACGGCCTCATCCGCCGCATCGAGCTCTCCACCCCTGGCCACCCGGTGACAACGCTCCCGGCGCACAAGGGGCTCTATCGGCCCTCGGCGGTGGCGGCGGCGGCGGACGGCGCCCTGTATGTGGTGGAGACGGGCATGGCTCGCGTCGTCTCGCTGCGCCAAGGCACCGTCTCCGTCGTGGCTGGCGCCACCCCCGGCTTCGCGGACGGCGCGCCCGAGTCCGCCCAGCTGCTGCCGTACCTGGGCCTCGCGGTGTTGAAGGATGGCTCGCTGGCGGTGGCGGACCCTGGCAACTACCGCATCCGGCGCGTCACCTTCGACTCCGCTGGCAGAGCTCGCCAGGTGAGCACGCTGGCGGGCACTGGCCGCTATGGCGCCGCCGATGGGAGGGGAGAGGACGCGGACTTCGTCCTCCCCACCGGCCTCGCGGTAGGCCCCGATGGCACACTCTACGTGGCCGACGCGGGCAACGCGCTGCTGCGCGCCGTCACGCCGTGAGCCAGGAGCGGCTCTCCAGTGAGGGCTTGTAGGGGCGTTGGCCCAGCCCCTCGCCAGCGTGACAGTATGAGAAGCCCTCTTCGGGCTGTACTATGCGGGCTCCCCTGCCCCTGGAGCCCACGACGATGAGAACCCCCTCTGCCTCGGGTGGAAGGTTGCTGCTGGCACTGCTGGCACTTCAAGCTCTCCCGGCGCTGGCCCACAACGGCCTGCCCGAGACACAGAATGTCACCGTGCGCCGGGGCAATGAGAACGATCTGCTGGTGGGCGCGACCTTCGGAGCGCTCATCTCGCGGGACAAGGGGCAGAGCTGGCGGTGGATCTGCCCCGAGGGCATGGGCGTGGGTGCCTGGCGACCGGAGCGCTACCACTGGCTGAGCGGGGGAGAGATCATCGCCGCCACGGGCAGCGCGGTGGTCCGCTCGCGCGACGGCGGCTGCTCGTGGACCACCCACCCTTTCTTCAAGGATACCTGGGCCACCAGCCTCGCCGTGGACCCGGCCAACGAGCGCCTCATCCACGTGGCCACCGGGAAGTACTCCTCGGCCAACGGCATCTACCGCTCGGAGGACGGGGGAGAGACGTGGCTGACTTCGCTGGCGCCGATCCCAGACACCCGCTACACGGCCATCCGCATCGCCCCGTCCGACCCGCGCCGGCTCTACGTGTCCGGCCAGGACTCGAGGGGGCTGTTTCTGTCCCGGAGTGACGACGGCGGCCAGACCTGGACCCAGCTGCCGCTGGTGCTGCCCCAGGCCGTGAGCCCCTATGACTTCGTCTTGAGGGTGGTGAGCGAGGCTTCGCCAGACATCCTCTGGGTCACCGTCTCCGCCTCTGGGGGAAGCTACCTGCTCAAGAGCACCGATGGTGGAGCGACCCTGGCGCCGGTGCTCGAGGTGCCGTTAGAGATATTCATCGGCGCCGAGGCTTCCGCGGACGGCCGGACCGTCTGGGCCTCCACCCCCGCCAACCTCTTCCGGGGCCGGGAGGGAGAAGCCTTCAGCGCGCTGCCCCTGCCCGAAGGCAACGCCTGCGCGCGGCGCGCGGGAGACCTGCTCTATGGCTGCGGTTCACCCTGGGTTCACCAGTGGGGCTTGGCGCGGAGCCGGGACGAGGGCACCACCTGGGAGCCGCTCCTCAGTTTCAAAGGTATTCAGGGCGCCCATAGCTGCCCGGCGGCCACCCCCGTTCAGCAGTCCTGCCCCTCGCTCTGGCCGCAGCTCGCGGCGACGCTCGGGGCGGACACCCCCCCTGTCGAGGGCCAGCCCCCCCCGGCGGATGAAGACCCCTCCGAGCCCCCGCTTGCCGTGAAGGATGGCTGCAGCGCCGCCGCTGGCCTGGCACCCTCCGCCCTGCTTATCCTCGCCCTTGGGTTGACCCGCCACTCGCGGCGGCTCCAGGCCCGGAGACCGTGACCATGATGACGAGACAACGCATCCTCTGGAGTGTCTGTGCTTCCTCGGTGCTGCTGCTGGCCACCGCCTGCGGCAAAGACGAAGAGTCCCAGTGCGGCGAGCCCCTCTATGGCGGCTCCGCCTCGGACGAGACGTGGATGACGATGACGGACGCTCTGAAGAAGGAGATGGACTCCTCTAAAGCCGTGACGGTGACGTCACCGGCCGAGTGGGAGGCGTTCGCCGCCGATGCGCCGCCCCCCCTGTTCTCGTGGACCTCGCCGCTGCGCGCCTCACTGGAGCGAGACACGCAGAGCCGGTACGCTCAGGCACGCCCCCGTGTCTCGCGTGGTGTGCTGGCGTGGCTCGGCGAGCTGCTGGTGCCCACCGCCGAGGCGCACCTGCCGCCCTACACCGGGGACATCTACCTGGTGGAGGTAGGGGTGGCCAACCGTCAGTGCCCCCTCCAGGTGCTCACCACGGAGCTGTCGTGGCAGGTGGACGAAGCCTCCTGGAGGCTGATGGGCGAAGGGGGCGGCCAGGATCTCTCGCTCCGGGTGACGAGCGCCTACATGCAGGACAACCGCCTCAAGGAGGGGCCCTACCGGATGGTCGCGACGCGCACGTTTCGCCGGGAGGGGGCCAAGCCATGACGCGCGCCTCATTGTTGCTGGCCGCACTCGCGCCGCTCGCGCTCGGGGCCTGCCAGGAGGATGGTTCCAGCGGGCCGCTGGAGGTGCCGGAGCTGGAGTACGGTACCCAGCAGCCGTGGCAGACGCCGGAACGACTGCCGCCGCCCGGTCCCGCTGGGCGCGTCTTCATCACCAACAGCCTGGATGACACCCTCAGCGTGTTGGACCTGGACTCGATGGGCGAGGCGAACTGGGGCGAGCGGGCGCGAATCCCCGTGGGGCTCAGCCCGGTGGAGCTGGAGGGCCCGCACCACATGGCGGTCTCGCCCGACAGCGCCTTCTATTACGTGGGCATCTCCAACTATGTGCCGGGCGGTGGCTCAGGGCCCCACGGCGCGCACGGCACGGGCACGGTCAACGGCTACAGCCTCAAGATGGACGCGCGCACCCACCAGCGCGTCGGCTCGGCGCGCGTGGACCGCAACCCGGGCGATCTCATCCTCAGCCCGGATGGGCGCACGCTGTACCAGACGCACTTCGATCTGCTGAAGATCGTCGACGTCGCCCGGCGCGGCGGCACCGAGCGCGAGATGGACTCGCGTATGGCCATCATCGACGCGGAGACGATGACTCCCAAGGCCATGGTGCCGGTGTGCCCCGCGCCTCATGCGGTGCGCCTGTCGCCGGACGGGCGCCGTGCGTACACCGCCTGCTGGTCCGACGAGGTGGCCGTGGTGGACCTGCAGGCCGAGCCCCCCTCGGTGAGGCGGGTGAAGGTGGCCGCCGTCGCTGGCACGGCCCTCTCTCCCCGGCACGAGCCCTACGCGCTCACCCTGTCGCCCACCACGGGCGCGGTGTGGGTCAGCTCGCTCAAGAGCCGCGCGGTGCAGTACCTGGACCCGGTGACGCTCACGATGAATCCCAGCCGCACCGTGTTCCTCGAAGGCTCGCCGATGTTCGGCACCTTCACCGCGGATGGCCGCACCCTCTACATGCCGTACCAGAGCGCGGAGGCGCTCGCCGTCATCGACGCGGCCACCTCCACCGTGCAGCGGGAGATTGCGCTGGCCTCCGCCGGGTGCCTCAACATCCACGAGGTGGAGCTGACGCGGGATGAGCGCCATGGGCTTGTCGTCTGCGAGGGCGACCACGTGGGCCCTGGCACGTTGCATGTGGTGGATCTGACAGAGGGAACGGTGCTGAAGACGGTGCAAGTGGGCATCTTCCCGGACTCGGTGACGCTCATGCGGGGGAGCCCATGAGGTGGGGCCTGCTGGCGGCGGGGCTGGTGCTTGCGGGCTGCGGGGGCTCTGCCTCCGCGGTGGACTTCGGCGAGGAGCTGTTCCAGGAGGCGCGGCTGTCAGAGAGCCAGTTCAACCGCTTCTCGTGCTCCACCTGCCACGCGAGCACCCCGGTGCCCGAGGGTGGGCGCATCAACGCGGGCTACTCGCTGCACAACGTGGCCTCCCGCCTCGGCTGGTGGGGAGGCAACGAGACGCGCCTGCTCGACGCGGTGAACTTCTGCTACGTCAGCTTCATGCGCGGGGTGTCGCCGCTGGAGCCCGAGGAGCCGAAGTCCCGCGCGCTCTACGAGTACCTGGTGAGCATCAGCCCGGGCCCCGAGGCCCCGGCGCTACCGTTCACCGTGGTGAAGGACATCGTCGAGGTGCCGCGCGCGGATGCCGGACGCGGCGCCGAGGTGTACCGCTTGGCCTGTCAGACGTGCCATGGCGAGCCGCACACCGGCAAGGGCCGCCTCACCGAGGCAGCCTCCGTGCTGCCCGAGGTGGTGAACGACTACGATCAGCTCTTCCCCGGCATCCCGAAGCCGCTCGTCGTCATCGAGAAGGTGCGGCACGGGCAGTTCTTCCACGTGGGCGGCAACATGCCGCTCTACAGCCGCGAGGCCCTGTCGGACGAGGACCTGGGGGCGCTGCTGGCGTTCCTGGGGTTGTGACGGGCGCCCCCTTCACGTGCGGGCGCCGCGCTCAGCGGATGGCGGCGTTCCAGGAGAACCGGTCGTCGAGCGCGATGCCCACGCGAAAGGCCGTCACCTTCTGGTTGTACCTGAGGAGCGTCTCTCCGTAGCCCGTGACGAACTGCGCGTACAGCGACCAGCTTACCGTCTCGAAGGGCAGGCGGTAGCGCGCCCAGAGCTCCGCGTAGCCCCGATCAAACCTCCGCCCGGCTCGCCCCATCACTCCCACCATGAAGTCCCGCCAGGCCGGAGTCCCCACCGCGTGGGCGTAGCCGTCCGGGTGCTGATCCTTGCCGAGCTCGAGGGAGAGGCTGCCATAGCCGTAGTAGTCGATGAGGTCGGGGTTGCCACCGCCCTCTGTCTCCCTGCCTGATACCCAGGGCACCCAGAGCCTGGGTTGAACCAGCAGGTGCCACTCACCCTTCAGGTACCACCCGAAGCGCGCGGTGGAGGACAGGCGCTCCCAGCCTCGGGAGGCCTCCTTGTCCCGGCCATTGGATTCGTGTTCGTAGCCGGTGTGGATGTACAGCAGGTTGAAACCGGCGGACGGCACCGAGTGGTAGGTCCCAAAGTCCTGGTTCGTCCACGCGAAGAAGAACGCCGGGTTGTAGTTGGAGTCCTCGAAGGGGGAGGAGCCGCTGAAGTTCCAGAGGTTCCAGAGGGACTTCTGGGTGTAAGCGAAGTAGAGGGTGCAGCGGGACGTGGTGGGGACGAGGTTGTACTTCACGCTGAGCTGGAACCGGACGAAGTTGCGCGGGTGGTCGCCCGCCTGGGGCAAGCCCGTGATGAAGTAGTTGTCCCTGTATTCGGTGAAGATGGCGGTGCGGAGCGCATTCTCGAAGGCTTGTTCCTGAGCGGGTTCACAGAGGCTCAGGAGCCCGGCGTGGACGGGAAGAGCCGTCACGAGCGCGAGTACCACGGACGCGAGGCGAGCGGAGTTCATAGGGGGCATCGCAGGGCAGGCTGGCAGGGAGGCGGGTTGCCTCGGGTTGGAATCGGAAGTTCCGAAAGCAGGTTTCTGGTCTGACTTCCGGGGGACCCGAGCATGAATGAACGACGTGACCTTGCCTACCGGAGCGCCGCATTCTTCGGAGCGTGGCTGGCACTGGCTGCGGGAAGTGCCAGCGCGGCGACTCTCAGTCGTGGCCCGTATCTCCAGTCCGTCACGTCAACAAGCGCCCTCGTCGCCTTCCGTCTCGACACCGCATGCTCGGCGCAGGTGCGCTATGGAGCAGGCGGCGACCTGTCGCTCACCGTGACCGCGGGCTTGACTGGCCGCCAGCACGCCGTACAGCTCGCCGGCCTTCAGCCAGGGACGGAATACAGCTATGCCATTGAGGGATGTGGCGCCTCTGTGGGTCCGCTTCGGCGGTTCCGCACTGCCACGGAGCCTCAGGCGCGCGAGGTCCGCTTCGCCGTCCTTGGGGACTTCGGCACGGGCGGCTCGGCTCAGAGAGCCGTGGTGAGGACGCTTCAGACAGCGCGCCCCGAGCTCATCGTCACCGTTGGGGACAACATCTACGAGTCCGGCACTGACGCCGAGTTCGAGTCGAACTTCCTGCGGCCCATGGCGGCGCTGCTGGCCGAGGTTCCCATCTTCCCCAGCATGGGCAACCACGAGTACGTAACGAACCAGGGCCAGCCCTACCTGAACAACCTCTACCTTCCAGCGAACAACCCCCGGGGCACCGAGCGCTACTACTCCTTTGATTGGGGGAACGTGCACTTCGTGGCCCTGGACTCCAACTGCCTGCGCGGTAGCGCCTCGGCGGACCGGTGCATCGCCAGTGAGCAGCTCGCGTGGCTCAAGCAGGATCTGGCCGCCAGCCGCGCGCAATGGAAGGTCGTCTACCTCCACCACCCGCTCTGGTCGACGGGAGAGTACGGATCCTACATGCCGCTGCGTCAGCAACTCGCTCCTGTCCTCGAGTCCGGCGGGGTCGATCTCGTCTTCGCTGGACACGAGCACGATTACGAGCGCACTCGGCCCATGCTGGGAGATGCCGAAGCTCCATTGGAAAGCGCGGCGGGCATCACCTACGTCGTGGTGGGGAGTGGCGGAGCGAACCTGCGCCCCTTCACCCGGGCGCAGCCTTCCTGGAGCGTCACTCGGGACGCCGAGAACAACGGCTTCCTGGAGGTGAGCGTCCAGGCAGAGCGGCTGAGTGCCCGAATGGTGACGCCCTCGGGCAAGGTGGTGGATAGCTTCGCCCTCTCAAAGCCAGTGCCGCCCGAGGTGCCCCTGGAGCTGACTGTGGCGGCGGAGCCTTCGCGCGGAGTGGCTCCGCTGGAGGTGCTCCTGGGGGCCGCGGCGAATCCTTCCGATGCGCAGGTGTCGTGGAGGCTGAGCGACGGCAGGGTCCTCTCCGGGGCGCAGGTTCGCGAGCGCTTCGAGCAGCCGGGGACCCATGAAGTGGAAGTGGAGGCACGACGGGGCAGCCAGGTGGTGACCCGGCGTCTTGCGGTGGTTGTGGACGCCGCTGGAGAGGTGGGCGAAGGCCCCAGTAACCCGGCGGAGGGGAAGCCTGGAACTCCACCCCCCTCGCCTGAGGCTTCCGTGCCGGGTGCCGAACACCCGGCTCCCGCGCTCCCGGAGGAGCCACTTTCAGGTGGCGGGACGGGCGGGTGCAACACGACAGGCTCCTCGGTGATGCTCGGTGCCCTCTCTGGTCTACTCGCTGCGCTTCTCGGCTTCTGCTCGCGCCGCCGGAGGTGAGGCGCGCCCCGCCGTGCCTTCCTCATAGGTCAGCAGCCGCAGCGCGTTGGCGATGACTACCAGCGAGCTGCCCTCGTGCACCAGCACGGCGGCCCCGATGCCGAAGAAGCCGGTCGTGGACGCGAGCACCAGCAGGACGATCACGGCCAGAGAGAGCAAGAGGTTCTGGCGGATGATGGCGCTGGCCTGGCGCGAGAGCCCCACCGCGAAGGGGAGGGTGCCGAGGTCGTCCGCCATCAGCGCGACATCCGCCGTCTCGAGCGCCACGGCGGTACCCGCCGCGCCCATGGCGATGCCGACGGTGGCATGGGCGAGCGCGGGCGCATCGTTCACCCCGTCACCCACCATCGCCACCTGGCCATGGGCGGCGAGCAGCTGCTTCATCACCGTCACCTTGTCCTCGGGCAGCAGCTCCGCGCGCACTTCGTCCACCCCTGCCTCCGCGCCCACCTGCTCGGCCACGCCCCGGTTGTCGCCTGTGAGCATCACCAGCCGCTGAAGCCCCACGGCTCTAAGCCGCTTCAGCACCTCTGGCGCTCCTGGGCGCAGGCGATCCGCCATCCCGATGCTGCCCAGCCACACCTCGCCGTGGCGTACCACCATCACGCTGCGGCTCAGCGCCTGAAGGCGCTCCACCTGCCCTCGAATGGCGGCGGGCACCGGGACGCCGGCCTCCTCCCACAAGCGCAGGTTGCCAATCTCCACCATTCGTCCCTCGACCGAGGAGCGCACGCCTCGCGCGGTGAGGCTCATGAGCTCACCCGCAGCGGGCAGCTCCATGTTCCGGGCCTCGGCGCTGCGCACCACGGCGGTGGCGAGCGGGTGCTGAGAGAGGCGCTCCACGGCGGCGGCCACGCGCAGCAGCCCGGCTTCGGTCACACCCTCAGCGGCAGCCAGGTCCGTCACCTCTGGGCGGCCCTCCGTCAGCGTCCCCGTCTTGTCGAAGGCGAGCGCGCGCAGGCGGCCCAGGTTCTCCAGGTGTGCTCCGCCCTTGATGAGCACCCCCCGGCGCGCCGCCTGAGCGATGCCCGCGAGGACCGCGGCGGGAGTGCCCAGGGCGAGTGCGCACGGGGAGGCCGCCACCAGCAAGGCCATGCCCCGGTAGAAGCTCGTACTCCAATTCCAGGCGCCGATCAGCGGTGGCACGAGGATGAGCGCCACGTCCGCCACGAGAACCGCCGGGACGAAGATGCGCTCGAAGCGATCCGTGAAGCGCTGAGTGGGGGCCTTCTGCGTCTGCGCCTCCTCGACGAGCTTCACCACCCGGTCCAGCGTGCGATCTCCCACGGCGCGGGTCGTCTTCACCTCCAGCGCCCCCTCGCCGTTGACCGTCCCCGCGAACACCTCGCTGCCCACGACCTTCTCCACGGGCACGGACTCGCCGGTGATGGGCGCTTGGTTCACGGTGGAGCGGCCCGATTGCACCAGCCCGTCCACGGGGATGCGCTCGGCTGGGCGGACCAGCACCACCTCGCCGGCCGCCACCGCCTCCACGGGCACCTCTGAGGAGGTGCTTCCCCGCAGCACCCGGGCCGTTGCCGGGGTCAGCGAGGAGAGCGCTCGGATGGCGTTGCGGGCCCGCCCCAGGGCGTAGTGCTCGAGCGCGTGCGCCAGTGAGAACAGGAAGAGCAGGAAGGCTCCCTCGGCCCAGTCGCCCAGCGCCGCCGCGCCAATGGCGGCCAGCAGCATCAGCAGATCGATGTCGAACGAGAGGCGGCCCTTGCGCACGGCCCCCACCCAATGCCGGACCAGATCCCATCCGCCCAACGCATAGGAGGCGGCATAGAGAGGCAGGGCCACCCCGCGGGGCAGCTCCAGCCAGCGCTGGCCAGCCCAGGCCACGGCGAGCAACAGCCCGCCCATAAGGCTCCAGGCAAGCTCCGTGTTACGGGCATACCAGCCGCCGCGCGCCTCCTCGGGGGCTCCTGCAGCGGCGGGAGCGGGCGCTGAGGCATAGCCCAGCTCGCGCAGCGCTGCTTCGAGCGATTCTCTGCTCGTCTGGTTCCGGTTGAACTCGATCCGAGCGAACTGCGCGGCGAGGTTCACCTCGACCGCGAGCACTCCCGCCAGACTGGACAGCGCCCTCTCAATACGGGGCGCGGCATCCTCACTGTCCACCGCTCGTAAGGCGAGGAGGATGTGGCCGAACTGGCGGCTGACAGTCGCGCCGGCCGTGATGGCCAGCCGCTCGACCTGCGCCAGGGTGACGAGCCCCGGATCATAGTGGATACAGAGGGCCCGAGTGGCTGCCTCCTCGGGAAGGTGGGTGCGGGTGATGCCCTTCTCCCGGAGCAGCAGCGCCTCCAGGCGGCTTACACACGCATCCCGGGCGTCGGGAGCTTCAGGCAGGAGCAGGGACAGCTCGACGCGTGCGCGCTGGCTCACAGTGCCTTCTCGCCGCTCTCGCCGGTGCGCAGCCGGACGGCCTGTTCAACCGGGGAGACGAACACCTTGCCATCGCCCACGTTACCGGTGTGACTGTGCTGCTGGATGGCCGCGAGGACCGGCGCCACCACCGCGTCTGGAACGACGAGCAGCAACATCACCTTGGGCAGGTAATTGACCGACCCATGCGCGTGGACCTCCATCCCGTTGCGGCCGCGCTGATGGCCGAAGCCGCGCACGTCCATGACGGTGATACCTCCCACGCCTGGGATGGCCTCCAGTGCATCGGTCACGGCGCTGACCTTGAAGGGCTGGATGATGGCCTTGATCTCTTTCATGACGCACCTCCTTCGTGGGCGGGGCGTGGGCCCGCCGGGGTTGGGGATTCTTCTGGGGGGGCCGGTGCTGGCGCCGGGCTCCCCCGGTCGAACCAGGTGTAGACGGTGGGCAGCACCAGCAGGGTGAGCAGCGTCGAGGTGATCAGCCCGCCGATGACGACGGTGGCCAGGGGCTTCTGCACCTCGGCCCCCGCCCCAGTGGAGAACGCCATCGGGATAAAGCCCAGCGAGGCGACCAGCGCGGTGGTGAGCACGGGGCGCAAGCGTACATGGGCGGCGTCATGGGCCGCCTGGGCAGGAGGCAGGCCGTCCTGGCGCAGCTTGCGGATATAGGACACCAGCACCAGCCCATTGAGCACCGCCACGCCGAACAGAGCGATGAAGCCCACCGCCGCGGAGATGGACAGCGGCATGCCGCGCACCAGTAGCGCCAGTAGGCCCCCCGTCACCGCGAAGGGGATGTTGAGGTACATCAGCAGGGCCGGCCGCACCGCGTTGAACGTGGTGTAGAGCAGCACGAAGATGATGAAGAGGGTGAGCGGCACCACGATGGCGAGCCTGCGCGTGGCGGACTGGAGGTTCTCGAACTGCCCCCCCCAGTCCGTCCAGTAGCCCGGCGGCAGCTTCACCTCGCGCGCGATGATCTCCTGCGCCTCGGTGACGAAGCCCTGCAGATCCCTGCCGCGCACGTTGGCTTCGATGGTGAGCCGCCGCTGGATGTTCTCCCGGCTCACCTGCGCGGGGCCCTCCTCCACCACCACCCGGGCCAGCTGCGAGAGGGGGATGAGCTGCCCGGAAGCGCTGGCCACCTTGAGGTTCTCCAACTGCTCCACGTTGGCCCGCGCGCTCGGCGCAAAGCGCACCTGGAGGGTAAAGCGCCGCTGGCCCTCCAACACCGTGCCTACCTCCTTGCCGCCCAGGGTCTCGATGGTGTCCAACACCTGGCGGGCGTTGATGCCGTAGCGGGCGATAGCCCGCCGATCAATCTGGATGCGTGCCACGGGCAGCCCCGCCACCTGCTCGGCCTTGACGTCGGCGGCCCCCGGCACCTTTGACAGCGCAGCGGCCAGTTTGTCGCCCGTCTGCTTCAAGACCTCCAGGTCGTCACCGTAAAGCTTGAGCGCCACGTCCGAGCGCACCCCGGCGATCAGCTCGCTCACGCGCAGCTCGATAGGCTGCGAGTAGCTGAAGAGGGTGCCGGGTACCTCCTTGCCCAGGGCCTCGTCGAAGCGGGCGACGAGCCCCTCGCGGCTGTCCGCCGTTGTCCACTCTTCGTGGGGCTTGAGCATCACGAAGATGTCGCTGATCTCCACGCCCATCGGATCGGTGGCGATCTCCGCGCGCCCCGTGCGGGAGATGACGGTGGTGACCTCGGGGAAGCGCTTGAGCACCCGCTCGATGAGGCCCGTCTGCCGCACGGACTCCTCCAGCGAGACGGAGGGCACGCGCCAGGCTTGGAGCGCGATGGCGCCCTCGTCGAGCTTCGGCACGAACTCCGCGCCCAGCAACGGCACAGTGGCCAGGCTGAGGACGAGCACCGTGAGGGCGATGCCCACCACCGTCTTTCGCCGGCGCAGGCACCAGGCGAGCGCGGGCTCATAGACGCGCCGCGCCCCCTGGATGATGAAGCTCTCCTTCTCTGTCCCCTTTCGCGAGAGGAAGAGCGAAGCGAGCGCCGGGATGAGGGTGAGCGAGAGGACGAAGGCCCCGGCCAGGGCGCAGATGACGGTGATCGCCATCGGCTTGAACATCTTCCCCTCGATGCCGGTGAGGGTGAGGATGGGCAGGTACACGGCGCCGATGATCAGCAGGCCGAAGGAGGCTGCACCGCGGATCTCGACCGCCGAGCGGTACACCACCTCGTCGCGCTCCTCGGCAGTGAGGGGGCGCCGCAGTTCGTGCGTGCGCTCGGCCATGTGCCGCACCGCGTTCTCCACGATGATCAGCGCCCCGTCCACGATGAGGCCGAAGTCAATGGCCCCCAGCGACATCAGGTTGCCGGAGATGCCCAGCTCACGCATGCCGATGAAGGCGCACAGCATGCACAGCGGGATGGCGGTGGCCACGATTAGGCCCGCGCGCAGGTTGCGCAGCATGAGGAAGAGCACCACGATGACGAGCAGCCCTCCCTCGACGAGGTTCTTGGCCACCGTCTGGATCGTCTGCCGGACCAGGGCCGTGCGGTCATAGAAGGTGTCGATGGTGACGCCGGGAGGCAGGGTCGGGCGGATCTCCTCCACCGCGGCCTTGACGCGGTTGACCACCTCGCGCGAGTTCTCTCCGATGCGCATCATCACGATGCCGGTGACGGCCTCTCCGCGCCCGTCGCGGGTGACGGCGCCCTGGCGCACCATCGGCGCGAACTTCATCTCGGCGACGTCGCGGATGAGCACCGGCACGCCCTGGGGCGAGGCGGAGAGGACGATGTTGCCGATGTCCTCCAGCGTCTCCACCAGGCCCTCGCCGCGGATGAGCACCTGCTCGGCACCCCGTGCGATGTAGGCGCCACCAGCGTTCGCGTTGTTCTCCTCGAGGGCGTGGAACACCTCTTCGAGCGAGAGGCCGTAGGCGGTGAGGCGGGCTGGATCGAGCTGCACCTCGTAGGTCTTCAGCTCGCCACCGAAGGCGTTGATCTCCACCACGCCTGGCACGGAGCGCAGGCGCGGGGTGATCTGCCACTCGAGGATGCTGCGCAGCTCCATGGCGCTCTTGCCCTGGCCCATCACCTCGAACTGGTAGATCTCGCCCAGACCCGACGAGACAGGGCCCATCTCGGGGCTGCCGTAGCCCTCCGGGATGCTCTCCTTGGCGGAGGCCAGCCGCTCGCCGACAAGCTGGCGGGCGAAGTAGATGTCTACGTTGTCGTGGAATACGACCGTGACGACGGACAGGCCGAACTTGGAGATGGAGCGGATCTCCTCGGTGTCCGGCATGCCGCTCATCGCCGTCTCGACGGGCACGGTGATGAACTTCTCTACCTCCACCGGCCCCAGGCCCGGCGAGGAAGTGAGGATCTGCACCTGCACGTTGGTGACATCCGGCACCGCGTCGATGGGCAGGTTGCGCAGCGCGTTGAGGCCGAAGCCGATGAGGACCGCCGTGAGGATGAAGACGAAGAAGCGATTCTTGATGGAGAATTGGATGAGCTTGTCGAACATGGGGCCGCGCCTTAGTGAGAGTGGCCTTCGCCCATGCTCTCCTTGGAGAGCTCGGACTTGAGGATGAAGGCCCCTTGCGTGACGATCTGGGTGCCTGGTTCGATGCCGGAGAGCAGCTCCACCTCCCGGGCCGAGCTCTCGCCCAGCTTCACCTCCACCGGCTTGAAGCGGCCTTCGCCCGCCGGGACGAAGACGACGCTCTCCGCGCCCACCTTCTGGACCGCCTCGCGCGGCACGACCACGCGCCCCGAGGGGACCTCACCGGCGTCGCTTGCCGTGGTGGCGGTGGTGGTGGCCACCTCCGCGGTGGCGAACATGCCTGGCTTGAGGGTCCCGTCCTGGTTGGGCACCGCGACGCGCACCGGGATGGTGCGCGTCCTCTCGGAGACGACGGCCCCCACATACTCCACCTTTCCCTCGAAGCGCCGCTCAGGCAGCGCCGGGACGGTGATGCTCACCGGCTGCCCCTGCTTGACTGCCGCCAGCTGGGTCTCGGAGACGTCCAGCAGCACCCACAGCCGGGACAGGTCGCCCACGGTGAACAGGTGCGTGGTGCCCTCCACGGCCTGCCCCACGGTGCCGAGCACCTCGACCACGGTGCCCTCCAGCGGGCTGCGCGCGGGGAAGCGGCTGCTGTAGTGCTCGTTGTTGCGCAGCGCGGTGATCTCCGCGTCGGCGAGGCCCAGCGCGTGGAGCCGGCCGTCGGCGGCATTGCGCTCGGCCTGAGCCGTGACGAAGGCACTCTCGGCCTCGCGCATCTCCCGCTCACTGGAGATGCCCTTGGCGAGCAGCTCCTTCTCACGGCGGAAGTTCTCCTCGGCCACGCCCGCCTTGGTGGCAGCGGAGAGGTAGTCCGCGCGGGCCTGCCCCAGCTCCGGGCTCTCCAGGTAGCCGAGCACTTGGTCCTTCTTGACGCGCTGGCCCAGCTGCACCTCGATGCTGGCGAGCCGGCCCGGCACCCGCGCCGCGACCTGTGCCACCCCATCCTGGGTGAAGGCGACGCGCGCCGGGACGGACAGCCCCATCACCAGCGGCTTGCGCCGGGCCTCCTCCGTCTTCAGCTCCGCGGAGCGCAGCGCCTCGGGCGTGAGCTGAATCACCTCTTCATGGCCACCCTCCTCACCATGGCCCTCCTCACCGTGTTCACCCTCGTGCTCCTCCCCCTCCTTCTTGCCCTCGGTTCCGGTGCCGGCCTGGGGCTTCTTTTCCTGGGCGTGCTCGTGGCCATCACCCTCGGCGTGCTCCTCTTTCTTAGGACACCCGAGCAGCAGGCTCACTGCGACTCCCGACAACAGCAGCGCTCGAATCTTCATTGAATGCTCCCGACCACACGCTTGAGTTGTGCCTGCGCGGCGTTGAGTTCCTCGAGCGCCTCGATGGAGGCGCGGCGCGCATCGAGGGACTCCCGCCGGATGATGAGCAGCTCGAAGAAGTCCACCTTCCCCGCGCGGTAGGCTTCGTTGATCAGCGCGAGGTTCTCCTCCTGCGCCGCCAGCACGTCTCCGGAGCCGGCCGCGACAGCCACCTGGGCCCCGCGCAGCCGCTCGGCGGAGAGCCTCACCTCCAGGCGGACCGCACGCTCCAGCGCCTGGAGTGAGCGCTCCGCCTGCGCCACTCTCACGGCGCTGATGCCCCGGGCGGCCTGGTTGCGTTGGAACAGTGGCAGGGCAATGCCCAGGGTGCCTTGGATGATCTGGGCACCCTCCTCACGGCTGTAGGCCACCCCCAGGCGCGGGCTGGGCAGCGCCTCGCGAGCGGCGAGCGCCCGCTCCGCCTGCGCCGCCTCCAGCTCGGCCCGTGCGGCGCGCACATCCGCGCGCCCAGCCAGGGCTTGCTCCGCCAGCGCTTCAACCTCGACGGGGGGGCTCGCGTCCGCGCTCAGGCTGCCCTCCAGCGTCAGCTCCTCCGCTGCCTCCAGCCCGATGAGCAGGCGCAGCGCGCCCAGCGCCACGGCACGCCGTTGGGTGACCGCCGCGTACTCGCGCCGGGCTCGCCCCAACTCCACCCGCGCGGCATTCACTTCGATGCGGCTGGTGGCACCCGCTTCCAGCCGCTGCTCGGCCGCCCTGAGCGCCTCCTCGGCGAGCCTCCTGGCCTCTTCGGTGATCTGCACGTCCTGCTCGGTCGCCAGCGCTCGGCCGAACGCCTCGCGCACCTCGGCGGCAAGCTCGATCCGGCGGGCCTGCAGCCGCGCCTCGCTGCCCACCACGAGGGCCTCGGCTACCGCGCGGCGGGCGCCTCGCTGGCCGAAAATCTCGAACTGCTGGCTGACGCCCAGCCCCAGATCCAGACTGTTGCCCCCCTCACGCACACGGGGCCCGGCCGCCACCTCGAGCTCCGGGTTGGACTGGAAGAGGAGCGAGGCCCCCTGGGCCTGGGCTCGGGCGAGCGCCGCCTCTGTCTCCGAGGTGACGAGGGTTGGGCTGCGCTCCAGGGCGAGGGAGACGGCTCGCTCGAGGGTGAGCGGCTTCTCGGCCAGTGCCGGGGCTGAGAGGAACAGCAGCAGCCACCAGGGACGAAGGCGGGTTGGGAGACGGTGGAATGTTTGCATAGTCGAAGAGACCAGGAGCGGGCCTTCGGAATGAAGGCTCCGCCCGGAACAGTGGGGACAGGACAAGGGGACTCTCTGGACCCGTGACGCGTGACGCGGACGGGCCATGGGAGATGACTCCGGCTCGGGGCCTTGGATGTGCTGGCGCTTCGCGCAGACCTTGAACCACGCCAGCGTAAGCGGGGCGCCGCGGAGATGCGGTCAGCCGCTCACGTGGAACCGCATGGCTCAGGATGCCCGGCCAGGTGGCCTCGCTCGCACACGGGCCCTACGGACAGGCAGGGCCTGCGGCGTGGGTGGAGCCGAGGCTACGAGACGCCAGCCCTACCCGCGTATCGGGGGCCGGAACAGGTTCTCGTGCACTCCAGCCGCCACTCTGGCCGCGATGTCTGGAGGGGGCTCGGAGAACTCCCGATGACTGATGGCCGACCGGGCAGCCACTGGAAGCAGAAGGGGCTGGCTTAAGCAGCAGCCGCAGTGGTGTGCCGTTGGGCCACAGCCATGCTCGGGCTCAGCGCCACCGAGGTCGGCCTCGCCTGGCTCGAAGTGCGCCAGATGGCCGGACGCCGCGTAGTGCACCACCAACTCCACCGCCTCTCCCAAGGAGGGGGCGAGACCGTTGATGAGCACGATGAGGAGCAGCAGACGCGGCACGGGGAGGACATAACTCACGCGACGCCACACCGCAATTTGTATCGGGTGAGGTGGCTCAAGGGGACCGGTATTGGCCTGCTTCAAACAACAAAAGGCCCCCGAACGCCGCCTGGCTGACAGGGCGTTCAGGGGCCGGGGGATGTCAGGCGTGGCTCAGGAGATGCCCTTGCGCAGCCGGTTCCAGTCGAAGTTGGGCGCCGGGTCATTCTTGCGCCCGCGGGGCACGGCCACGTCCGCGTGCCCGACGATGTTCTTCATCGGCACATTGTACTGCTGCTTGAGGTAGCCGGTCAGCTGGGTGAGCGACTTCATCTGCGCCTCGGTGAAGGGCGTCTTGCCGCTGCCGTCGTTGACGATCTCGATGCCGATGGAGCGGCCGTTCACGTCGGTGGGCACGCCATTGAGCTCACCCTGGCCCGCGTGCCAGGCGCGCTTCTGGTCATTGACCAACTGGTAGATCTTCCCGTCGCGGTCCACCATGTAGTGCGCCGACACCTGGCTCTTGGGGTTGCGCATCCAGGACAGGTCGCCCGCGCCGTTGTTGGAGGCGGTGTGGTGCAGCACGATGCTGTCGATGTCCTTGCCGCCGCGCTCATTGTAGTTGGGCGAGGGCGCGCTGATGACCGGCGGCTTGGTGAAGGTGCCCGGCTTGGAGGGCGGGGTCGACGGGCCCTCGACTGGGGGCTTGGAGGTACCCTGGCCCAGCGCCTTCTTCAGGGCCGCGTTGGTCATGGTCCCGTAGTAACCGGTGGTGGGCAGGCCCTTGTCGGCCTGGAACTTCTTCACCGCCGCCTCCGTCTTGGGACCGAAGGTGCCGTAGCCCGTGTTCACCTGGGCCCGGGTCATGTAGCCGATCTGCACCAGCGCGTCCTGCAACTGCTTGACCTGGGGGCCCTCGGCGCCCTTCTTCAGGCCCGCCGGCGGAGCTGACACTGTGGAAGCCGTGGCTGTAGCGCGCGGTGCTGCGGGAGAGGAAACACGATTGATGGCCATGACATTTTTCCTGGAATGTTATGGGGCCGAGCGGGCCCATGTGACTTCATTATCGGCGGGGCGGGCCCGTGGTTGCCGGGCTCGCGCTTTTTCCGAGGGCCGCCCCGTCAGTCCTCCCACCCCCTAGTTGGTGGGGACGAGGAAGTCCTTGATGACGCCCATGTGCTGCATGTTGGTGGCGGCGCTGTCGCCCGCCTGGGCCGGGGCAATCTCCGACAGCGGCGTGTAGACGCGGCTGTCGAGCACCAACCCGTTGGGGAAGGCGCTCGAGCCGATGAGCGTGGGCCGCTGCAGGCTGCGCAGGTCGCCATCCACCAGCACGTCGTCGTAGGGCTTGTTGCGATTGAAGTTGGTGTTGCTGTTGCCGTTGCGGTCCGCCGGGTACGGAGCGCCGGGCGACACCACCTGGGAGAGGGTGGAGAGGCAGGGCTCGCCGCGGTTGTCGGTGTTGAAGTCGCCGCCGATGACGAGGTAGTCCCCCGGGGGCACGTTGTTGTTGATGAACTGCACCAGGCTGCTGGCCTCGGAGTTGCGCACGGTGGCGTTGGCCGTGAGCAGGTGCACGCTCACCGCCCACAGATCCTTCGGCCCGGGGATATCGATGCGCGCCCAGGCGAAGTCCCGGTTGCTGACTTGAGGATCGTCCCACTCGCCCGAGGCGATGATGGGCCAGCGGCTGATGATTCCGTTCGGGATCTGGGCGCCTGCCTCCCGGTAGTACCGGAAGGGCACGCCGAAGGAGCTCGTCACGTAGTTGCTGATTGTCGTGGGCGTATTGTCGCCGTAGTTGAACTCTTGGATGAGCACGACATCAGGTCGCACGCCCTGCATCAGCCGGGTGCCATGGCCCGGGTCATATGACTGATTGTTTCCGCTGGACAGGTTGGACGCCATGATGCGGATGCGCACCAGGCCCGCATCTGGCATGCCGGCATCCGGTCCGCCATCTCCTGGGAAGCCTCCGTCGGTACCCGCATCACTCGGGAGGCCACCGTCAGTGCCCGCATCCGGGCCCGTGCCTGCATCCGTACCGGCGTCTACTGGGAACCCTGCATCCGCCGGGAGCCCTGCGTCCATCGGCGTGCCCGCATCCATTCGTGTGCCGGCGTCCACCGAAGTCCCCGCATCGCTCCCCGTGCCGGCATCCGTCTGGGGGCCTCCATCCCTGGCGGTGCCCGCGTCCGTTCCCTCCGGGCCCGCGTCGCTCCCCGCATCAGGGGAACCATTGGGCTCGGTTCCACCGTCTGGGCCCGGCCCGACGTCGGAGCCCGCATCCGCAACCCCGGCATCCCCTTGCTCGCACACATCGCGCGGCAGGCAGTACCCACCCACCCCGCCGTCCTCGCCACCCCCACAGCACTCCACCTCCGTCTCTCCGCACCCCAGCGTGGCGTCACAGGGGCGTGCGCACACGGAGCGCTCGTAGCGCTCTACGTACAAGCAGTGCTCCCCAGGAGCACAGGCACCCGCGTCCTGCTCTCCGCAGACCACCCAGGTGCCACCGTCCGCGCGTGGCGGGGGCAGCGGCTGCATGTCGGGCCCGCAGGCTTGCACGATCCCAATGAGCGCCAGCCACGCTCCCAGGAGGCCAAAGAGTCTCTTCATCATCAAACGATCCTTGCTGCCAGAGGAGAGGAGGCGGCCAGAGCCGGCTCGCGGACGGCAGAGGGATCAATCGTACAAGAACTCATGCCGGCAAGGGGGCGCAGGACGCAACCTCACGCCCCTGCCGCCGATAATCAGGAATAACGTTCACAATTTTCGAGAATCGAGGAACCCCATGACCACCGTCAACGCCGCCCGCGCCACCGCCGCCACCCGCGGTGCCCAGGCCAGCCTTCCCACTCTGCGCGAGGGGGCCAGGGGCGCCTCCGTGACTCAGCTCCAGAACCTGCTGCGCAACAAGGGTTACAACATCGCGGCGGACGGAGTCTTCGGGCCCAAGACGGAGGCAGCCGTCAAGAAGTTCCAGCAGGCCAAGGGCCTGGCGGTGGACGGAATCGTGGGCCCGCAGACGTGGGGGGCGCTGCGCGGTACGGGTGGCACGGGCGGTACGGGTGGCGCGGGCGGGGTCTCCCAGCCCCCCGCCTCGGGCGGCGGCAAGCAGGTGCAGGCTTACGTGGCGGGCCAGCCGCGCAACATCACCGTGCAGTCGGTGGGCAATGGCCAGTACCTCCAGGCTGACGCGGCGCGTAATTTCAAGGCGATGCAGGCGGCGGCCAGCCGCGCGGGCGTCAATCTGTCGGCCACCAGCGGCTTCCGCACCATGGATCAGCAGCGGGCGCTCTACCAGAAGTACCTCAACGGCACGGGCAACCTGGCCGCCAAGCCGGGCTACTCCAATCACCAGAACGGCATCTCCATGGATGTCGGCGGCGTGGGTGGCTACAACACCAAGGCGTACAACTGGCTGAAGAACAACGCCGCCAACTACGGCTTCAAGAACGACGTGGCCGGCGAGTACTGGCACTGGACGTTCAAGGGCTAAGCCCTCGAAGGTCCCTCTCCCTCGCGTAACAGGGTCTGAAGGTCCTCAGGAATCGGCATGAGCGTGAAGATGCCCACGCTCGTGCCGCCAGTGTTTCCCTGAGGGGCGCGTCCAAGAAGAGAGCCTGGCCCCGCCAGGAGGAGCCGGGGAAACTGCCCCAGCCATTCGCGCCAGTCCCGCCTGCGCCACGCGAAGGTGAACATGGCACAGTGCACCCGCACGTGTGGCCACGCGTGGGCCTGGCTGAGGATGTGTGCCCGCTCGAGGAACCGCCACGCAGCGTCCTGTTCGCCGCGCGCTTCTCCCTCCAAGGACTGGGGAAGTTCCCGCTCAAAGTGCGCGCGCAATCTGGGGTTCATGTGGCCGTGTGCTCCTTGGCGGCGAGAAGCCTGTCTCAAGTCCTGGCCTTCAGGCGCGCAGCATGCGCAGGCCGCTGCCGATGACGACGAACTCGCTGAGCTCGTGAGCTACGACCACGACGGGGAGGGTGAAGGCACCGCTGAGCGCCCCAGCCACCATCACGATGATGACGAGGGCGGAGAGGGCCAGATTCTGGCGCACCACGGCGTGGTTACGCTGAGCGAGCTTCAGCGCATAGGCGAGCCGCTCCAGGTTGTCGCCCATGAGGGCCACGTCCGCCGTCTCCAGCGCGACGTCCGTGCCCGCCGCGCCCATGGCCACACCGATGGTGGCCTCTGCCAGGGCCGGCGCGTCGTTGACGCCGTCGCCTACCATGGCCACGTTCCCGTGGGTGCGGGTGAGCTCGCGCACCTGGGCCGCCTTGTCCTCGGGCTTGAGGTCCGAGTGCACCTCATCAATGCCCACCTCACGCGCCAGGGCCTGGGCGGTGCGCTCGTTGTCGCCGGTCAGCATCACCACCTTGCGCACTCCCGCCGCGTGAAGGGCTGCAATGGCGGCACGTGCATTGGGCCGGAGGGTGTCGCGGATGGCTACCAGCCCCCAGGGGGACTTCTCGTCGCCCAGCACCACCACCGTCTTGCCCTCGGCCTGGAGGCGCGCCAACTCCTGCTCGAGCGCGTCGAGGCGGACGCCCAGCTTTTCCTGGAAGAGGGCGGGGCTGCCAACGTACAGGGGCGTGCCCTCGTAGCGCCCGGTGGCGCCGGCGCCCGTGAGGGACTGGAAGCCCTGCACCTCCGCTACCTGCACGCCCGCCTGTTGCGCATGGCGGACGATGGCCAGCGCCAGCGGATGCTGGCTGTAGCGCTCCAGCCCCGCTGCGGCCGACAACAGCTTCGCCTCCGTGTTTCCGGGCCCGGCTGCCCAGGCGGAAAACAGGCGCACGTCTGTTACATCGGGGCGCCCGCGCGTGAGCGTCCCTGTCTTGTCCAGCGCCACCACCTTCACGGTGGCGAGCTGTTCGACGTAGGTGCCCCCTTTGATGAGCACGCCACGCCGGGCCGCTGTGCCCAGCGTCGCCACCAGGGTGATGGGCACCGAGATGACGAGGGCACAGGGGGCCGCTGCCACCACGAAGACGACAGCGCGGGCAAGCCAGGTTCCCCAGTCGCCATGAAAGAGCAGGGGAGGAATGACGGCCAGGAGGAGGCCGGCCAGCAGGACCAGCGGGCTATAGCGCCGGCCGAAGCGCTCGATGAAGCGCTGGCTCTCGCCCTTCTTCTCCTGCGCCTCCTCCACCAGGTGAATGATGCGAGCCAGGGTGTTGTTGGCGTAGGTGGTGGTGGCCTTCACCTCCAACGAGCCCTCGCCGTTGATGCTGCCAGCGAACACGGTGGTGCCTTCACCCTTGTCTACCGGGACGCTCTCTCCCGTGACGGGGGCCTGATTGACGCTGGAGGTGCCCGACAGCACCACCCCGTCCGTGGGCACTGCCTCCCCAGGCCGCACGAGGAAGGTGTCCCCCACACGCACCTCCTCCACCGGCACCTCCACGTCCCTGCCGTCCCGGCGCACCAGCGCCACCTTGGGAGCGAGTTCCATGAGTGCCGCGATGGCGCCGCGCGTCTTCTGCTCGGTGTAGCCCTCCATGGCCTCGGAGATGGAGTAGAGGAAGGCAAGCATGGCCCCCTCCATGGGCTCGCCCATGAGGGTGGCCACCACGGCAGCCACCAGCATGAGCAGCTCGATCCCCACCTCGCGCTCGAGCATGAGCTCCTCCAGCGCCTCCCGGCCGAAGTAGTAGGCGCCTGAGGCAAGCGAGGCGAGGTAGAGACCCCAGGTCACGGCAGGGGGGAACCCCGCGCGTGCCACCAGCCAGCCGGCCAGCAGCAGGGCACCCGAGGCGAGCGACGTGAGCACCTTGGGGTTCTTCCACGGGCTTACCGTGCCTGCCTTGCCGCGTTGGCGCCGTACCGGAAAGCCCAGCCCCTCCAACCGTTCCTGAACGGCGTCCGGCGAGGTCCTGCCCTCGTCCAGGGTGAGGATCACCTTGGCGGCTTTGGGGTAGACGGTGACGTCCAGGACGCCAGGAGTACCCGTCAGGCCGCGCTTCAACTTGGCCGCATCGTTCTCACAGTCGAGGTTCTCGACGTACAGTTCCACCTGCTTGCCACTCATCAGAGCACCTCATGTGCACACGTAGCCGTCCGGGCCGCCCTGTTCAAACGTGACTGCCCTGGTGGGCCGTCTCGCCGGGGCGGTCTGAGCCCCGGGTGTTCCTCAGCGCCGTGAGCGCTTCCCTCAGCACCCCCCATGCGGAAGAGAGGAAGAGGGCCGCGATGATGCCGCCCACGACGATGTCCGGCCACTTCGAGCCAGTGAGCGCCACGGCCGCCGCGGCCACCAGCACGCCCACGTTGGCGATGACATCGTTGCGCGAGCACAGCCAAGTGGAGCGCATGTTGAGGTCCGCGTTGCGGTAGCGAAGCAGCAGCACCAGGCAGGTGAGGTTGGCGCCCAATGCGAGGGCGCCGATGGCTCCCATCGTCTCGGCGGCAGGCACCGTGCCCGAGAGAGTCTTCACCAGCACCTGCGCCGTCACCCCGAGGCCAAAGGCCGCCATGATGACGCCCTTGGTGACGGCGGCTCCGGCCTTCCACCGGGCGCTGCGCTCCAGGACGAAGAGGCTGAAGGCGTACACCGCGGTATCGCCCAGCATGTCGAGCGAGTCGGCGAGCAGGGCGGTGGAACGCCCCAGGACGCCAGCGGTGAACTCGATGAGGAACATGGCGGCGTTGATCGCGAGCACCACCTTCACCACGCGGCCTTGCGTGCGCCTCAGCTGGGCGAGCTCCTCGCTCTTGTCCTCACAGCAGTGGGCACTCATGGCGAGCACCCGAAAGCCCAGGGAGCACGGGCGCTCAACGCTTGGTTAACCCGCTGCATGGCTCGCCTCCTTGTCATCCATACCAATGTCCTCATCTGCTGACACCGGGTGAAGTCCCTCGGGCCGCTGAGCGTCCTTGCCTGCCCCGAAGACGATGTAGAGGACGGGCAGGACGACAAGCGTCAGAAGGGTAGAGGAGAGGATGCCGCCGATGACGACGGTGGCCAGCGGCCGCTGCACCTCTGCACCGACGCCGGTGTTGAGGGCCATGGGCAAGAAACCGATGGCCGCCACCGCGGACGTCATCAGCACCGGCCGCAGGCGCGAGAGGGCCGCCTCGCGGATGGCGTCATGCAGCTCCATGCCGCGGTTGAGCAGCTGCCGCACGCGGCTCACCAGCACCATGTCTCCCAGCACCGAGACGCCCGAGAGGGCGATGAAACCCACGGCCGCCGAGATCGAGAAGGGCAGCCCGCGCACCAGCAGCGCCAGCACGCCGCCCACCATCGCGAAGGGAACGCCCGCGAAGATGCGCAACGAGTCCAGCACTCGCCGGTAGGTGACGTAGAGCAGGCCGAAGATGAGGGCCAGGGCGATGGGCACCACGATGAGCAGCCGCGCCTGCGCCCGCTCCAGGTTCTCGAACTGTCCGCCGAAGCGCAGGAAGTAGCCCGGGGGCAGCTCCACCTTGTCCTCCAGCGTGCGGCGCACCTCGCCCACGAAGCCGCCCAGGTCGCGGCCCCGCACGTTCGCTTGCACGACGATGCGGCGCTTGCCCCACTCGCGTTGGATGGTGGTGGGGCCGCTCACCTCGCGGATGGTGGCCAGGCGTCCCAGGGGCACGCGCTCGCCACCGGGGGCGGTCACCAGCACCGTGGCGAGCCGGGCCGGGTCATCCCGGAACTCGTCCGACAGGCGCACGGCGAGATCAAAGCGGCGCTCCCCCTCGCGCACCTCGCCCGTCTTGCGGTTGCCCACCGCCTCCACCACGTCCAGCACCTCGTGCGCCGGGATGCCGTAGCGGGCGATGGCCGCCCGGTCCACCGTCACCTCCAGCACGGGCTGGCCCGTCACCTGCTCCACCGTTACGTCCGCGGCCCCCGGGATGGCGCGCACGTGCCCCTCGAGCTCGCGCGCCTTCGCCTTGAGCAGGTCCAGGTCGTCGCCGAAGAGCTTGATGCCCACGTCGCTGCGCACGCCGGCGATCATCTCGTTCACGCGCATCTCGATGGGCTGGAGGAAGGCCATGCGCATGCCGGGCATGTCCGCCAGCTCCGCCTTCATCTCGTTGACCAGCTCCTCCTGGGTGCTGGCGCGCTTCCACTGCTCGCGCGGCTGGAGGGTGATGAAGACGTCCGACAGCTCGATGCCCATCGGGTCCGTTGCCACCTCCGCCGTGCCAGTGCGCGTCCACACGCGCCGCACCTCGTCCGGGAACTTCTGCTTCAGCACCCGCTCGAGCTGGCTGCCGTAGCGCACTGACTCAGTGAGTGACACCTCGGCCAGGCGCACGGTGTTGATGACGACGGTGCCCTCCGAGAGGCGGGGGACGAACTCGCTGCCCAGCTGCGTCGCGGCGGCGCCCGCCCCGAGCACCAGGAGGGCCGCTGCGACGAGCACCGCCTTGGTGTGGGTGAGGCTCCAGGCGAGCACTGGGCGGTAGAGGCGCTTGAGAAACCCGACGAGGCGCGGCTCGTGGTGTCCCTTCACGCCTTTGCGCAGGGCGAAGGAGGCGAGCACTGGCATCAGCGTCATGGACACGAGGGCGCTGCCCAGCAGCGCGAAGATGACGGTGAGCGCCATGGGGCGGAAGAGCTTTCCCTCGACGCCGGTGAGGGTGAGGATGGGCAGGTACACCACCATGATGATGAGCTCGCCGAAGAGGGTGGGCTTGCGCACCTCCACCGCTGCATCACGCACCACCTCCAGGATGCTGCGCTCGCCCCGGGCCTCGGCCAGCCGCCGCTCGGCGTTCTCCACGAGGATGACGGACGAGTCCACGACGAGCCCGAAGTCGATGGCCCCCAGGCTCATCAGCGTGCCGGCGATGCCAAAGCTCAGCATCGCGTTGAAGGCGAAGAGCAGCGAGAGGGGGATGGCGGCCGCCACGATGAGGCCGGCGCGCCAGTTGCCCAGGAAGACGAAGAGCACGGCGATGACCAGCAGTGCCCCCTCGAAGAGGTTCTTCTCCACCGTGCGCAGCACGTGGTCCACCAGCTCCGTGCGCTCGTAGACGATGTCCACCTGGACATCTCTGGGCAGGTTCCTCTTCACCTCCGCGAGCCGCGCGGCCAGGGCCCGTGTCACCGTGTCGGAGTTCTCCCCCATCAGCATGAAGCCAAGGCCCAGCACCGCCTCGCCCTCGCCATCCGCCGTGGTGGCGCCCCGGCGGATCTCCCGGCCCACCTCCACGTGCGCCACGTCCCGCACCCGCACGGGCACGCCCTTGCGCGCGGCGATCACCACCTCCTCGATGTCCTTGCCACCTTCGAGAATCCCCACCCCGAGCACCAGGCTCGCGCCCCCGCCGCGCTCCACCACGCCGCCACCCACGTTGGCGTTGTTCTTCTCCAGCGCCTCGTAGAGATCGCCCAGCGACAGGTCGAACTTCTGCAGGCGCCGGGGGTCCACCACCACGTGCCACTGCTTCTCGCCGCCGCCCCAGGTGTTCACCTCGGCAACGCCGGGCACGCTGCGCAGCTGCGGCGCGATGGTCCAGTCATGCAGCGAGCGCAGCTCCTCGAGGCTCATCGCCTTGGACTTGACCAGGTAGTGGAAGACCTCGCCCAGGCCCGTGGCCACCGGCCCCAGCGTGGGGCGCTCCAGCCCCGCGGGCACCTCGACCCGGCCGAGCCGCTCGGCCACCTGCTGCCGGGCAAACCACAGGTCCGTGCCGTCGCTGAACTGCAGCGTCACCTGGGACAGGCCGAACTTGGAGATGGAGCGCAGATCCTCCAGGTGCGGCAGCCCCGCGAGCGCCTGCTCCAGGGGCACCGTCAGCTGGCGCTCCACCTCGGTGGGCGTCAGGGCTGGGGCAAACGCGTTGACCTGCACCTGGGTGGGGGTGGTGTCCGGGAAGGCGTCCAGCGGCAGCTCCCGGAACGCCAGCAGGCCCGAGACGACGAGGGCCAGCGTGCCGGCGAGCACCACCCAGCGGTGCTTCAGCGACCAGTCGATGGTTTGGGTCAGCATGGGCTACTCGCCCCCGCCTTCCTCGCAGCACCCCGCCCCGATGGAGTCCTTGAGGATCTCCGTCTTGAGGAGGAAGGCTCCGGTGGTGACGAGCTCGTCCCCGGGGGACAGGCCCTTCACCACCTCCACCTGATCGTCCTGGGCCGCGCCCAGCTCCACGACGGTGGGGTGGTACTGGCCCTCTTCCTTCCTCACGAAGACGAGCGTGCGGCCCTCCGCGCGCTGGATGGAATCTCTCGGGACGAGGAGCGCCTCGTGCTCGGCGGCCACCTGGATCTGAGCGCGGACGAAGGTGCCCGCCTTGAGACGGCCGCCCGGGTTGGGAAGCTCCACGCGCGCTGGCACCGTGCGCGTGGCCGGGTCCACGGCGGCGCCCACCCGGGTGAGGGTAGCCTCCAGCTTCTGTCCTCCGACACCTTCGAGGCTCAGCGTCACCTTCTGCCCCGCGAGGACCTGGCCCGCGTCGGCTTCGGGAACATCCAGCTGAGCCCAGAGGGTGGAGAGGTCCGCCACCTGGAGGACGACGTGGCCCGCGCCGACGTTGAGACCGGCGACCGCATCGCGCGCGACGACGGTGCCAGCGAATGGCGCGGTGAGGGTGTAGCGCCCCCCTGTCCCGTCGGCCGCGGCGCCCGCGGCTCCCAGGCTGGAGCGGGCGGCCTCGTACTCGGCCTCGGCCTGGGCGAGCTGGGCCCTGGCCTCATCCACGTCCTTCTGGGCGCTGATGCCCTTCTGCGTGAGGCTCTGCTCACGCTCGAGTGTGGCGCGCGCCGTGGCCACCCGGGCCCGCGCGGCCGACAGCTGCGCCTGGTCCGCGCCCACGCTGCCGGACGCGAACACCAGCAGGGGTTGGCCCGCCTTCACCGCATCGCCCACGTCCACCTTCACTTCGAGCACCAGGGCGTCCCCACGCGAGGACAGGTGCGCCAGGCGGTTCTGGTTGAAGTCCAGCCGTCCGACGACGTCCAGCGTGCGGCCAAAGCGCTGCGCCCGTACCGGCTGCGTCTGGATGCCGGCCTCCTTCACCGTCTCGGCCGAGGCCAGGCGCACCTTGGTGGTGAAGGGCTGCTCGGCTGGAGGCACCAGGCCCACCGCGCGGACAAGCTCCGGGTGGCAGAAGGGGCAGGCGGACTCGGGGAAGCCGTGCTCGCGGCAGTAGTCGCCCGCCTCGACGAACTTGGCGATGAGGTTCGGGTGGCACTTGGTGCACTTGGACTCGGGAAGGTTGTGCTCCTTGCACCAGTCGGCCGGGAGGGGGGGCTGAGCGGTGAAGGTGAGGTGGGGGTTGTGCACCTTGCAGTGCGAGAGGGGCAGAGCGTGCTCCTCGCACCAGTCTCCCTCGGCCTTGAAGACGTCGATGAGCTCCGGGGTGCACCGGGTGCACAGGTCCGCGGGCACGCCGTGCTCGCACAGCTTGAGCGCCTGCGGCCCAGCGGCCTCCGCGGTCTTGCCCGCACCGGCCGGTGGCGCCGCAGCCTTGGCTTCTGCCTTCTCCTTCGAGCAGCCCGCGCCCCCCGCCAGAAGCAGGAGCGCGAGCGCCACCGGTCCGATGCGGGCGCCCATTACTCCTTCACTCCCTTCTTCTTCAGATCCGGGTGGCAGAAGGCACACTGGCTCTCGGGCCGCTCGTGCTCCGCGCACCAGTCGCCCTTCGCCTTGTAGACGGAGGCGAGCTTCGGGTTGCAGCGCGTGCACAGGGTCTTCTGCACGCCGTGCTCGCACTTGGGCTTCTCGGCCTCAGCCGCCTTGGGCGCCTCGGCGGGCTTCGCCTCCCCGGCGAGCGCAGGGAGGACGGGAACGCAGATCAGGGACAGCACCACGGACAGGGTACGCAGCGAATGCATGGATGGGACTCCAGCCGCGCACCTCCGAAGAGGCTGCGACGGCGGTGAAATCCCCGTGCGGGATGCACGGGGAAGGCTCGGGTCAGGGACGTGAGGAGGCCCGTGTGCGCGTCAACAGCCCTTGGGAAGGGCGCTGGGCACACGTCTCCCGTGAGCGGGAGGTGTCAGGCTCTCGGGGGCTGGAAGATGTCCGAGCCGACCCGGCACAGCACGGGCTCATCGATACCGGACGGGACCGGTGGCAGCTCGGGCTCGCTCCGTGGCGCCTGCACGGTCCGGCTGGCGGGCGCCGCGCGAAGAGGGCAGCACATGCACAGCGCGCAGCTCCAGGTGCAATCGCCGCACTCGTCCGCCTCTTCCCCCGCGCACTCCACCTCTCCAGCGCTGGCGAAGGCGAGCGTCTGGAAGACGCCCCCGGTCGTCAGCAGCAGGAGCAAGGTGATGAGGCGCAAGAAGAACTGCATCAGCCAGGGGTCTTAATCAGGACAGGGGAGGGAGTCAATTGGCGGGGGTGGAGGGCGTGCCGGCAGGCTCACTCATCAACTTCTCCAGCAGCCGCCGCATGCCCGCAGATTTCCAGGTCCGTGGACCGGTGAAGCGAGCGACCAGGCGTCCGTTCACCACCAGGAAGCTTGAGGGGAGCTTGTCCACGCCGAAAGCCCGGGCGGCTGCCTCCCCCTCATCCAGACGCAGGTGCAGGGCAGGGGAGGGCGGCCCTCGAAGAAAGCTCTCGATGGCGGCCATGTCCTGATCGTGGCTGAAGACGGCGACCTTCAGTCCGGAGGGGGGATCCTCAGCCAGCGCGAGCAGTTGGGGCGTCTCCTCGCGGCAGGGAGGGCACCAGGAGGCCCAGAACACGACGAGCAGGGCCTGCGAGGTAGGCACATCGCTCAGGGCTGGAGCAGCCCCGGTGATTCGGATGTAGCTCGGGGGAGCCTCGGTCCTGCAACTCAGCAATGCGAGCAGGAAGATCGCGAGCATCCCCCGGGGCTCAAGGCGGAACTGGGCACGGGAGGCAGGTGGCATCGTAGCGGTGGCCACCACACAACTTTGGCGGACTCGCACCGACAATAGGGACATCGTTTCTTGATTTTCAATTTCCGAGGACTTCATGACCACCGTTAGCGCGACCCGCGCCGCTCAGCCCACCGCCCTTGCCGCTCGCAGCGGCGAGCCCACGCTCCGCGAGGGCGCTAAGGGCGCCGCCGTGACGCAACTGCAGAACCTGCTTCGTAACAAGGGCTACAACATCGCGGCGGACGGGGACTTTGGCCCCAAGACCGAGGCGGCGGTGAAGAAGTTCCAGTCATCCAAGGGTCTGGTCGCCGACGGCATCGTCGGGCCGAAGACGTGGGCGGCGCTCAAGGGCGGCGCGGTGTCCAACCCGGGCACGCCGGCGGGCGGCAAGCAGGTGACGGCGTATGTCCAGGGCCGGCCTTCCACCATCACCGTGGTGCCGGTGGGTAATGGCAAGTACCTGCGCGCCGACGCGGCGAAGAACTTCAAGGCGATGCAGGCGGCCGCCAGCCGCGCGGGCGTCAACCTGACGGCCAACAGCGGCTTCCGCTCGATGGAAGAGCAGAAGGTGCTGTACCAGAAGTACCTCAACGGCACGGGCAACCTGGCCGCCAAGCCGGGCTACTCGAACCACCAGAACGGCATCTCCATGGATATCGGGAACGTCGGTGGCTACAACACCAAGGCGTATAACTGGCTGAAGAACAACGCCTCCAAGTACGGCTTCCAGAACGACGTGCGCGGCGAGTTCTGGCACTGGACGTACAAGGGCGGCGGCGTGGCCTAGTCCCACGCGAGCCTTAGCTTCAAACCAAGGCCGCCCTTCCCAGGAGTCCTGGAGGGGGCGGCCTTCTGCGCTTCAAGGCGGGAACTACTCCATGGCCGCCGTGCGGCAGTGCCCTGGCCGTAAAAGCACGTCTGCCTGTAGGCTCGCGCTTGAGAACCTGAGTCTTTCTCAGAGCTCAGGAATCTTGGCGCAACTTGGAAAACCTACGCCCGATAATGGGAGCAAGGTTCCTACTTCCCCGCCTCGAGGTTCGACTTCGCCGTAGGCTCAGGGCGCGACGACGCCACGGCTGCTTCGGCGACGTGATGCGGCGCATTGCCGCGCCCATGGTAGGCGGGCTCGTTTCCCTGACGGTGCTCACCCTGGTCATCGTCCCGGCCGCCGTATGTGAGCCTCCGCGCCTGGGGCTGAGGCGGAGGAGCGGAGACACCACGGCAGCCCCGCTTGGTGCCCCGTCTGCTCTGCCGCAAGACTCAGCAGAGCACTCCCCTGCGGCGCAGGGGTGAACTGTGGCTGGGTGTGATGCTATCGGTCACTCCGCGTTGTGATGGGCGATGGGCAGCACACTGGCCAGGGCTCTCCCGAATCCAAGGGGCAGGGCAGCCACTCGCACTCCAGGCACCAGGGCAGCATGTATGCGACTCATCCTTCTCGTCGCAGCCTGTGCCCTATTTGATGTGGGTTGCGCCACCACACCTGACCGCAGGAGGGAGTGGTGGTTCGAGTGGTTCTCAGTTCTCGCAGGCCCGCGGTCCTGCCCGTGGA